>JBGQGW010000087.1:0-13664 GCA_041497605.1 Terriglobia bacterium
ATGCCGCCGAAATTCCGGGTCATGGAGCTATCGGCCTGCGCAAAGGCTGCGAAGATCTTTTTCTGATTCGCCTCGGGAATCCCCATGCCCGTGTCGCGTACGGAAAAATGAAGCAGGACAAACGGCTCCTCACGCGGCTCCATCTCGACTCGAACTTCAATTTCGCCCCGCGTTGTGAATTTGATGGCGTTCCCAACCAGATTGACGATGATTTGCCGGAGACTCGCCGGGTCGCCGACGAGTGCGTCCGGGACGCGATTGCCAATTTGCCCCACAAGTTCGAGACCCTTTTGTTGCGCTCGGATGCCGAATCCCTTCAACGTGTCGCCCACGCACTCGCGCAGCGAAAAGTCGGTGGATTCCAGTTCCAGTCTCCCCGCTTCAATCTTCGAAAAATTCAAGATGCCGTCGACAAGCACGAGGAGCGCATCGGACGATGATTTCACCATTCCCAGCCATTCCCGCTGGTCGGCCGAAAGCTCCGTGTCCAGGATCAGTTCGGTCATTCCCATGATCCCGTTCATGGGCGTGCGAATTTCGTGACTCATGTTGGCCAGAAATTCGTTCTTCGCTCGATTCGCAACTTCGGCGGCCTCTTTGGTCTTTTGCAACTCCGCTTCCGTCTGCTTGCGCTCGCTGATCAACGCTCCAAGACACAAACCTGTCAGTGAGACAACCAGCAGGAGCACTTGCAGCGCCGCCAAACTGGTGGCCTGCGCCCCGAAGTGCCGGAAGGCGACCAGGACTCCCCAATTCAGCAGGACGATACCGGCGGTCGCGCCCCGCAACCCGTTCCTCACGGCAATCCAGATGATGGGCAGAAAAGAGAGATAGAAGAGTTCGTAATGCCGTCCCAGGTTGAGCCCAAAGATCAGATACAGAACCAGAACAATGCTGGCGATCTGGCCGAGCCATTCCAACGCGCGAACAACGCTGAATTTCTCGCGCCATTTCTGTTCATGCATTTCTTGCGGTTGTTCGCTTGCTGTGGAGTGGCCAACATTGGCAGGGAGTAGAGGAATCACGCACAAGAGAAGAAACGGCGTAAGCGCAACCATCGGCCCAGCGTCGCCTACCCACCAATTGAATGTTACCTTACCATAGTCGGCCGCGGACGAGTCTCCCTGGCGCACCAGAGCGAGTGTTCCCAGCGAAGCCACTCCCAGCGTCGCAATCAGCACTACCAGCACAAACCAGCCAACATCGCGCAGGCAGCGCAATTGTTGCTTCCTTCCCAGAATTCTCCGGAGAATGAGGGCAGCGAGCGTGTACGTGCCCACGGTCAGAATGTCGAGCCACGAAAATCTCGCGCTGAGAGGCAGGTGCTGCCTGCTCAACAGGGTGCTGAGCACGGCGGCCAAATAGACAGCGGGCGAGTACTCAATCCCAAGACCCAAGACCAAGGCGAGTCCGAGAGCGGATGCGGGGTACCACGCGCTGACTTCCGACCACATCCCGACTGCGGCTGCGGCTCGATGCAAAGCAAGGTAGGCCAGTACGAATCCGGCGATGATCAACAAGCGTGTTTGAAGTGGAGTGGACTGGACCCGAGACCCTGCCATCCGATTCCTTTCGGTCCCAAGCCCTTGTTTTCTGCTGTGCGCCTTGTTCTCAGACTAAGCCGCGCATCTCTCCCTGTCAATTGCCGTGTCCCACTCGCGTGCTGGAACTTGGCATCTGTTTCAAAAGCCTCGGGGGGAAAGCAAAGACTGTGATCCCAGAGCCGGACTTGCCCCTCATCGGCTGGCGCGAAATGCAGCGGTCTGTTACTCTCGCCGGCTTATCGGAGGAACATTCATGAATCGGATACGCGTAATCACTGTGTTGCTGGCCGGTATTTTTGCTGGAGGCGTCCTGGGGGCGCAGCAGACTGGCAACCAGAACACACTCGCGCGGGAAATTTTCAAACAACTGATAGAAATCAACACCACGGACTCCGTCGGCAGCACAACCGTTGCCGCCGAAGCGATGGCCCGGCGATTGCGCGATGCGGGATATCCTGCCGGCGATATCTACGTGGGCGGCCCCAATCCGCGCAAAGGCAATCTCGTAGCGCGTCTTCACGGCTCGGGCGCGCGCAAACCCATTCTGCTGATCGGCCACCTGGATGTTGTGGAAGCACGCCGCGAAGATTGGTCGATGGATCCTTTCCAATTCAACGAGAAGAACAGTTATTACTACGGCCGCGGCGCGCTGGACATGAAAGATGGCGATGCCATTCTGGTCACCACCATGATCCGGCTGAAGCAGGAAGGCTATAAACCCGATCGCGACATCATCATGGCGCTGACGGCTGACGAGGAAGGCGGCACATCGAATGGCGTGGACTGGCTACTGCGCAACCATCGCGACCTGATTGACGCCGAGTACGCTCTGAATCCCGACGGCGGCGGTTTCCAAATCCAGAATGGAAAGGAACTGCTGGTTGCCATCCAGGCCAGCGAAAAGCTCTACCAGGATTTCGAGCTCAAGGTAACGAATCGCGGCGGCCACAGCTCGCTTCCTGTCCCCGATAATGCCATCTATCATCTCGCCGCGGGGCTCACGCGCCTCGCGCGCTTTCAGTTTCCCTTCGAGCTGAACGAAGTGACGCGCGCTTACTTCACCCAAATGGCGAAGATCGCCGGAGGAAAAGCGGCCGAGGACATGAACGCAATCTTGCAAACCCCGCCTGATCCAGCCGCAATCGCGCGGCTGTCAGAAACTCCTTTCTACAACGGCATCACGCACACAACCTGTGTCGCCACTCGCCTCGACGCCGGCCACGCCAATAATGCCCTTCCGCAGATGGCGCGCGCCAACGTCAATTGCCGGATTCTGCCCGGCCATTCCATTGACGAAATTCGCGACACGCTCATCAAAGTCCTCGATGATCCTCAAATTACCGTCACGGCCCTTGCCGATGCCGGTTCGGCGGCCCATTCCAACCCTCCTTCGCCGCTGCGGCCGGATCTGATGAAGGCTTTCGAAAAAGTAAGTGCGGAAATGTGGCCTGGCGTACCGGTTGTTCCGGTGATGGAAGCAGGCGCAACGGATGGAGTTTATTCTCGCGCTGCGGGAATTCCCACCTACGGCATTTCGGGAATTTTCAACGACATCAACGACGATCGTTCTCACGGCCGCGATGAACGCGTTCCCATTGCATCGTTCTACGAAGGCGTGGAATTTTATTACCGGCTGGTGAAGGCGGTCTCATCCGCTCGCTAGCGTGGATGGCCCATTCGAATTCAGTATAGTTAGATCAGAACTGGTTGAAGACTCGCGTAAATATATTATCCACTCTCGGAACAGCGGCCACGGGAGTCTTGCGTGACGCCGTTTGTTCGATCTTGTCCACCGCTTCGGAGTCGCAAGTTTCGCAACGCCCGTGCCGGGTCAATGCCACCGCGGCGCGGCAGTCAGCGCACCACCAAGTCTTTGGCCTCACCAGCAACCTCCCCTGTTTCAAGCACTCCGCACGCACGTTTAGAATAGGACGAACGGCATTCCAAACCCATAGGTGCTTAGTCCCTTTCTCGACTGAGGATTTCGGTACCGGTGTACTGGGAAGAGTTCAGTTCCAAAATGGAACGTACTTTTGGCAGGTATTCCACATCGCTCTTAAGACCTGAAGAACTGCCGGTTTACGTGTGTGAATCGCTACTTGGTGCGCTGATCGGTTTCCACGTGGCCGTCGCGCAAGCGGATGACACGATGAGCATTCGCGGCGATATCCGATTCGTGAGTAACCAGAACGATCGTGTTGCCTTGTTCATGGAGCCGCGCAAACAAGGCCATGATTTCCGCGCCCGTCTGCGAGTCCAGGTTTCCAGTCGGCTCGTCAGCCAGCAGGATCGAAGGGTTGTTGACCAGCGCACGAGCGATCGCCACGCGCTGCCGTTGGCCGCCGGAAAGTTCATTCGGTTTGTGCATCATTCGATCGGCCAAATCCACTTGCGAAAGCGCTTTTTTAGCGCGCTCCAGGCGTTCTTCAGAAGGCGTGCCGTTGTAAATCAACGGCAGTTCCACGTTATGCAGCGACGTGGCGCGCGGCAGCAGATTGAACGTCTGGAAAACGAAGCCGATCTCTTTGTTCCGGATGTAGGCGAGTTCATCGTCATCCATTTCGCTCACGAGTCTTCCCGCCAGCCAATACTTGCCGCTCGATGGCGTATCCAGGCAACCGATCAGATTCATCAGGGTGGATTTCCCCGAGCCCGAAGGACCCATGATCGCCACGTATTCACCCTTCGGAATATCGATATCTACGCCACGAAGTGCGTGCACTTCCTCGGACCCCATCTGGTAAGTTTTCCATAGATTCTTGGTGCAGATGACAATCCCGTTCGTCACCAGATCCTGGCGAAACGAGTCCGATGCTGTCGCTTCTTCGACCGCCATTCGAATACTCCCGGGAGATTAGACGCTTTCTAGCTCTGACTTTCTTCCAGCTTTGGCGCGGTATTATCCACTTTTACGCTCGCCCCCGGCTTCAGGGTGCGGAGTGCCTTGTAACTGCCGATCACGATCTCATCGCCTTCCTTCAATCCACTGGTCACTTCGATGTCCGTGACTCCGGTGATTCCCGTCTCCACGGGCACGAATACGGCTTTCTTTGCGCGGATTACGAAGACGCCTTGGACTTCATCTTTGCCCGTGGCGGATGCCGTGTCGGTCTTCTCGGCTGCCAGGGTTACGGTTCCCGCACCCTTTTTGCTTGCCAGCTTTTCCGCTTCTTTCAATTCGCGCTGCGTGCGCACGGCCAGCGCCTGAATGGGAATCGCCAGCACGTTCTTCTTCTGCGCGGTCTGAATCTTGGCAGTGGAAGATAGCCCTGGACGCAGGCCCTGGGGAGGATTGTCCAACGTCACGATCACCTTGAAATCGCGCGCTTCCTGCGTGTTTGCAGTCGTCTGCGTGGTCGCCAGACCCGAAGAGCGCAACACCGCCTGATCGCCCACCACGGAGACGTGCCCTTTGTATGACTTCCCCGGCAAGGCATCGATCGTGACGTCGGCGGCCTGGCCGCTCCTCACGTTGGTAATATCGGTTTCATCCACTTTCACTTCCGCCGTCACAATGGACATATCGGAAATTGTCATCAAGTAGCTGCCCTCGGCATTCTGAATGCCGGGGACAACGTTTTCGCCCACGCGCACCGCGATATAAGTAACCAGCCCGGAGATGGGCGCCTGGTAGGTGGTTTTCCGAAGCACGTCACGGCTATGCACCAGCACAGCATGATTTTGCGCCAGGATCGAGCGCGTCTGCTCGAGCGCAGCGCGTGTTTGTTGCAGTTGGGCCTGGCTGGCATCCACGGCTGCGATGGCAGAGTCGTACGCGGACTTTCGAGCGTCATATTCTTGCTTGGCAATCAATTGCGCCTTGAAGAGATCTTGGCCGCGCCCCCAGTCGAACTTGGCTTTTTCCAGATCCGCTTGCCGCTGGGCCAGGGTAGCTTGCGCCGACCTGAAATTTGCCTCCGCAGATCGGATACCCGCTTCGGCGGAATTGATCGCCGCTTGCTGAGCGTCTACGTCGGCAGACGGCTGGATGCTTTCGAGCTTCAGCAAGACGTCCCCTTTCTTGACGTAATCGCCTTCTTTTACAATAATTTCGGTGATTTTCCCGAAGCCTTCCCCCAGCACATTGGTGTACGTCTTCGGGCGAATCTCTCCAGAAGCGGTGACCAGCGAGGTTAAGTCCTTCGGGGTCACTTTCCCGCTCTGCACCGTCACCACGCCCTTTTGCGCCTGCAGGACGCTGAACAGAACCACCAGCCCCAGCACCACCACAGCGCCGGCGCCGATTGCAATTTTCTTCCACTTCTTCATGGCAAGATTCCTGTCCGACTCCCCCTTGGGGAGAGTAGGCTTCCCTATCTACAAAGTCATACGACGCAGGGAAGCGAAAAGTTTCTATCAGGTCGAAAATGAGGAGCCAGAGGGATGCGTGGACCTGCGGGTAACCACTTCCCCTTACTTTGCTCCTTCTGGCTGGCAGAGCAAGCCTTCCACTTTAAATAAGTGGACCCTTTAATCATAAGGCCATACGGTCGGAAAGGAAAGCGCTTCCGCGATGTCCGGCGGGCAACCATTCTGGCCAAATTTAGCTCCTATCCAACAAGGAACGGCCGGGGCAAATCTCACATTGACCTGTACTTCCGGCCAGGCTAGAATCCCAGCTTACCTGGGCGCAGGGGTGTCGGCATGAAGCAGACCAATAAGGCATTTCTCCTTACTCTCTTAACCGTAGGGCTGGTTTTGCCTCCGGCATTGCTTTCTCAGCAAGATCCGCAGGAAACTGACAAATCCCAGCAGAAAAGCTCCAAAAAGAAGAGTGATCGAGCACTCTTGCGAGAACTCGAAACCCCTTACAAGAAGTGGCTCAACGACGACGTCGTCTACATTATTTCGCCCGAAGAGCGGCAGACCTTCCTGCGATTGCAGACCAACGAAGAGCGCGAGCAGTTTATCGAGCAGTTCTGGCTGCGCCGCGATACCACCCCGGACACTCCCGAAAACGAGTTCAAGGAAGAGCATTATCGCCGCATTGCTTACGCCAACGAGCGTTTTGCTTCCGGTGTCCCCGGATGGAGGACGGATCGTGGCAAGATCTATATTATCTGGGGCAAACCGGACTCCATCGAGTCGCATCCTTCCGGCGGTTCGTATAACCGGCCTTCCTCGGAAGGCGGCGGTCAGACGGCCACGTTCCCTTTTGAAGTTTGGAACTATCGTTATCTGGAAGGGGTGGGCAGCAATATTGACCTCGAATTTGTGGATACCACAATGTCCGGGGAATACCACCTGAGCTTGGACCCCGGCGAGAAAGATGCCCTGCTTCATGTGCCTGGCGCCGGCTTGACGCAGATGGAATCCATGGGCATGGCCAGCAAGGTAGATCGGTTCCAGAACACGGACGGCACAACGCTGGGCAAAGCGATCGGCCAGCGGCCGGAAAGCATGGAAGAGTTCACTCGCCTCAGCACCTGGGCCAAAGTTCAGCAGCCGCCGCCGGTTAAATTTAAGGATCTCGAAGCCCTGGTCACATCGAGGATCGTTCGCAACCAACTCTCGTTTGATTATCGATTTGATTTCTACCGGGTCACGGACGATACCGATATGGTGCCCATCACGGTACAGATCCCCAACCGCCAGATGAGCTTTCAGGAGAAAGACGGCGTGCAGACCGCGAGTCTGAACCTCTTCTGCCGGATTTCCACGGTAGGCGGACGTGTCGTGCAGACTTTCGAGGATGTGATCGTCAAGGACTTTCCCAACTCGTTGCTCCAACAATCTTTGAAGGGCTTCTCCGTTTACCAAAAAGCGGTCCCGCTGCGCCCCGGTCTGTACCGGCTGGACATTGTGCTCAAGGATATCAATAGCAGCAACGTAGGCGTGGTGAACACGCGGCTGCCGGTTCCCCGGTTCGAAGAAGACAAGCTGGCGTCGAGCAAAATTGTACTGGCGGATGAAATTGTTCATGTTTCGGCGCGCGAAATCGGCCTGGGCCAGTTCGTTGTGGGTGATATGAAAGTCCGCCCCAAGCTTGATGCCACGTTCGCTACCAGCGACAACCTGGGCATCTATCTCCAGGTGTATAATCTGAAGCCGGATGAAAAAACTCATCAGCCGAATGCCTCCATTCTTTACCAAATCACCAAGGATGGACAGAAAGACGGCGAGGCTCCCGTGTTCCGTCTCGAGGAATCCACGCAGCAAATGGGTGATCATGGCGATCAGATCACGCTGGACAAGACCATGAAGCTCGCCAGCGTGCCACCGGGGAAATATAAGCTCGCGATTCAGATCACGGACAATCTGGCCAAGCAGACGATCTCTCAATCGGCGGACTTCACCGTGAAGACGGCTGCGAAATAGGCGTGGGAGGTAAGTGGTGATGGCTCGAATCTTTTGCGCGCTCGGCTTGGTTTTTTGCCTCGGCTTGGCGGCGCACCCTGTTGCGGCGGGGCCGCGCTCGGGCCGGCTTTCCGGAGTCGTCGTCGATACCCGCGGAACCCCGCAGTTGGGCGCCACCGTCTTCATCGCTTCCGAACAGCTCTCCCGTTCCTCCACGATCGACTTGTTGACCAACGATCATGGGCGCTTTTCCACGGCCACTCTCACGCCGGGTCTCTACTCAGTTCGCGTGAGCCTGGCCGGTTTTCTCCCCGCGATTGAACAGCACATTCGCGTGGAAACCGAGCACACCACTCTGCTGCAGATCGAGCTCGGCACTGTCTTTTCTTCTCTCGAACAGCTCCGCAGGCAGCCTGTCCAGAACATGGACGCGGATGAGTGGTGTTGGGTGCTGCGGACTTCTGTTGCCACCCTGCCGATTCTCCGCTGGGGCGACGGCGAAGTGATGCTCGACGGCGAAACGAGCCAAGCCGAAGCAAAGCGAAAGCACGCCGCGCGCGGATCGATTGAGCTCACTTCCGGAGCCAGCCATCCTGGTTCCGTCTCCAATCTTGCCGATTCACCCTCCACCACGTTCGCCTATGACCAGGGAATCGGCTCCCTGGGCCGGCTGGTGATGGCAGGCCAGGTGAGTCATGAGAATTCAGTCACTGCCGGCGGGTTTTCCACAATCTGGTTGCCGTCCGGCAATGTATCGAAGGGCCCGGTTACACGCATTCTCCTGCGGCAATCAAAGCTTGGCCCGGTTGGCCCCGCATTTCGCGGCGTCCGCATGCAACATGAGGATCAACTTGCACTCGGTGATCGGGTCAGCGTGCGCTACGGTGCGGAATATGTTCTCGCCAGTCTGAATGGGAACACCAGTGCGCTCCATCCGGGTGGCGAGATCACGGTTCAGCTCACCCCGCTCTGGCGGGCTGCGGTGATTCTCTCCTCCGCTCCCCGGCAGGATTACGATTCCGCCGATGACAATTTGCGGGCCGCTCTCGATGGTCTGGATGCATTTCCTGCGGTCATGCTTCGAAACGGGCGCCCGCTGCTTGCGAGCGACTGGCACCAGGAGTTGGCTCTGGAGCGCTCCCTGGGACCGAAATCAAGCCTGGTCGCGTCCGTCTTTCATGATCGTTCCGCGAATACTGCTGTATTCGGCCGTGGCGGTGTGAGTAACCCCGACTTTCTGCAGGACTTTTTCTCCGACGCATTCACCTATGATGGCGGTTCGCTCAATTCCTGGGGTTCGCGCATCGCTTATCAGCAGAAGGTTTCGGACAACTTGAGCGCCACTCTGGTTTATGCCTGGGCCGGCGCGCTCACTCCCGATACGCTCGACGCCGCGGGAAGCCTCCGCGATTCTCTCGCGGCCCGCTATCATCACAGCGTTGCGGCGCGTATTACGGCTCGCGTGCCGAAGTTGGGCACTCAGGTAACCACGGGCTATAAGTGGATGAATGGCCAACTCGTGTCGCGTCAGGATCCCTATGGCGAGGCCCTCTATCACACGGACCCATATTTGAATTTGACGGTTCGCCAGTCTTTGCCCAATTTCCTGCCCGGGCATATGCAGGCCGTCGCTGATTTTGGCAATCTCTTGGCCCAAGGTTATGTTCCGGTCACCACGCGTGAAGGGCAGCTACTCCTAGTGCCTTCATACCGCTATTTCCGCGGTGGACTTAGCCTCAAGTTTTAGGTAATTTTAATCGTATAGAAACTGGTATGTTCTATCCCAAAAGCAGTATTCCTCGGGCCATGATGGTTTTAAATCCTTGTAACTATCATAAATCAAAAGATTTAAAAGCATGTGGATATCCTGTTATCTGGAACCCCACGTGCATCATTTTTCTGAGTATTAGTGTGCCGCTAGAGGAAGTGGGCCCGCAATGAACGAGAGTCTTCGAATGCGCTTAGGTGCGGTGGCGTTGGCAGTATTGACGCTGACGGCCATCGTCTTCGCAGGCCTCAATTTCCAGCAGCGAACCCGCTTCATCCCTCCCGACGACGGCGTTTCCTGGCTCGATTCCACTTCCGGAGTTCAGGCCTGGCACATTGTCGATGATTCTCCGGCCTCCCGCGCCGGCATCAAGCGCGGCGACTTCGTCAAATCGATCAATGGCACTCCCATTGTGCGAGCAACCCAGGTCACTCGCCAATTGGTCCGCGCCGGGATCTGGACAGAAATTCGCTATGGGATCGAGCGAAACGGACAGGAATTCGAAGCCAAGCTGATCACCGCGCCTTCCGATAAACCTTTCCATGTTGAGAATTTTCTGCGCCTGGTCGGTCTGCTCTACCTGACGATCGGCTTGTTTATTTTCCTCCGCCGCTGGAGCGCTCCGCGCGCTGTTCTGCTCTATCTGTTCTGCCTGGTCTCCTTCGTTCTCTACACGTTCCATTTCACGGGCAAGATCGATCTCGACGGCCATTGGGCTTTGTTCGATCAGGAGATCTATTGGGGAAATGTGGTCGCATGGTTGTTGCAGCCAGCGCTCCTGGTGCATTTCGCGCTTACGTTTCCCGACCGGCGGCGCCGCGGCGATCCCTATCTATGGCTCGCGTATTCCGTTCCCGCTTTTTTGCTCTTCGTGCACATCAGTGTGGTTGAGCAGGCGTTCGGCTTCGTGCCCTGGCTCGGTGCGCGGTACGCCCTGGATCAAATTGAAATCATTTATCTCGGCGCGTATCTCGTGCTGGCCGCTGTTATTTTCCTGCGAAGTTATTTGCGCGCCCCCAGCGGAATCCTGCGCCAGCAATTGAAGTGGACCACCGGCGGAACGTTTGCCGGCATCTTGCCGTTCCTCGTTTGCTACATCATCCCGTTCGCGCTGGGCGTGGTGCCGCGGCCGTGGATGAACTACTCGGTCATCTCGCTCGCGCTGCTCCCTCTCTGCCTGGGTTACGCCATCATCCGCTATCGCCTGATGGACGTGGACATCATCTTCAAGCGCGGCCTGGCCTACACCTTCGCCACGGCCGGCGTGGTGGCGGCTTATTTTTCGGCCGTCGGACTGATCGGCGTCCTGTTCCACACGGCCTGGCCCACGGGTTTGGGCGGCGCTGTCATCGCCATCGTCGTGGCCGCATTCTTGTTCCAGCCGCTGCACGATTGGGTGCAGGCGCGGCTCGATCGTTTCTTCTACCGCGACCGGCTCGATTATCGCCGCACCCTGATTGAATTTGGCCGCACGCTCACCAACGAAGTGCGCCTCGAGCCGCTGCTCGGCTCCGCGCTCGATCGCATCTCCCAGACTTTGCTGGTCGATCGGCTGGCCGTTTTCCTCGAGGAACCTTCGGAGTCCGGAAAGTTCTCGCTGGTTCGCTCGCTGGGCCTGCATTTCAGCGGGCCGCTCGATCTCAGTTTCCTCAATCCATCGCGCCCCGCGCTGCAGCGCGGCTGCCTGTTCTATGAGTCGGCCCGCGCGGCCACCCCGGAAAATGATTCTGTCCGCCGCACCCTCGAGGAAATGGACTTGAATTACTTCATTTCCTGCCGCTTCCGCGATCGCATCGTCGCCGTGCTCGGCCTCGGAAAAACGGTGGATGGCGATTACCTCACCAGCGATGACCTCGAGCTCCTCTCCACCATCGCCGGTTACGTGGCGGTTGCGATCGAAAATGCCCGGCTTTATCAATCGCTCGAACAAAAAGCCAAGCAGATCGAACGGCTGAAAGATTTCAGCGAAAACATCGTCGAATCGCTCAATATCGGCGTCCTCACTGTCGATCTCGAAGACCGCGTCGAGTCCTGGAATCCTCAGCTCGAACGCCTGCTCGAAGTCCCGCGCAGCGAAGCGATGGGGCGTAAGCTCTCCGAAGTGCTGCCGGCGGATCTTGTCGCGGAGATCGAATCACGCTCCGCGAACGATCACGTTTCGGGCATCTACAAATTCCATCTGCACGGCCGCGCCGGCCGCCGCTTGGTGATCAACGCTTCCATCGCTCCCCTCGTCGGAAAAACGGCCGAGCGCCTGGGCCGCTTGATTCTGCTCGACGACATCACTCAGCGCGTGCGCCTGGAAGAGCAGATGGTGCAGACCGAAAAGCTCACCTCGCTCGGCCTGCTCGCCGCCGGAGTGGCGCATGAAGTGAACACGCCGCTCGCCGTGATCTCCAATCACATTCAGATGCTCGCGAAGCAGTTGCCTTCCGATGATCCGCGGCAAGTCACCATCGAAAAAATCGTCAAGCAAACCTTCCGCGCCAGCGAAATCGTCAATAATTTGCTCAATTTTTCCCGCACCGGCGCCGCGGAATTTATTCCCTTGAATCTGAACTCGGTGCTCGAGGAAACGCTCAGCCTGGTCCAGCATCCCTTCAAGACCGCTCGCGTCAGCGTCATCCAGTCATTTCAGAAGGAATTGCCGCCGGTCCTGGGCTCCACCACTCGCCTCCAGCAGGTTTTCCTGAACCTGTTTATGAACGCGCGCGATGCCATGCCCAATGGCGGTATGCTCGAGGTTCGCACTCTCTCGCAGAATGGCTCGGTGGAGGTCGAAGTGGCGGACACCGGCCTGGGCATCTCCCCGGAACACTTGAATCGCATTTTTGATCCATTTTTCACCACGAAATCGCTCGGAAAAGGAACTGGTCTGGGTCTTTCGGTCAGTTACGGCATCATAAAAGAGCATGCAGGAAAAGTCGAAGTTCGATCCACCCCGGGAAAGGGCACCTCTTTCCGCCTGGAATTCCCCACGGCCCGGAAGGCCGTCCATGTCTAAAGGGTCCATCCTCGTCGTCGATGACGAAATCGAAATCCGCGAGGGCCTGGAAGCGCTGCTGGCTTCCGAGGGTTACGTCGTCACGCCCGCGGAATCCGGCGAGGCCGGCCTTTTGCGGCTCGATGAAGGCCCCTTCGACATGCTTCTGCTCGATGTGAGCCTGCCGGACCGCAACGGCCTGGAATTGCTGCGCGACATCCGCCGCCGCGATCCCGATCTTCCCATCATCCTGATCACCGCCTACGGCTCCATCGAAATGGCTCGCGCTGCGTTCAAGGGCGGCGCGCAGGACTACATCACCAAGCCTTGGTCGAATGATGAATTGCTCGCTCAGGTCGCACTGGCCATCGAGGGCCGCCGCCTGCGCGAGGAAAACGTCCAGCTCAAGCGCGCGCTCAAGCAGCGCTACAATTTTCCCAACATCGTCGGCAAAAGCGAAAAAATGCTGGCCGTGTTCGACTTGATTACCCAGGTCGCTCCGTCGCGCTCCACCGTGCTGATCCACGGAGAAAGCGGCACCGGAAAAGAGCTGATCGCCAAGGCCATTCATTCCGCCTCCACGCGCGCCGACAAAGCGTTCATCCCCATCAACACCGGCTCCATTCCTGTCGATCTGCTCGAATCGCAACTGTTCGGCCACGTGAAGGGCGCGTTCACCAGCGCCATCGCCTCCAAGAAAGGCCTCTTCGAAGTCGCCGATCAGGGCACCATTTTCTTCGACGAAATCGGCACCATCAGCCCGGAAACGCAAGCCAAGCTGCTGCGCGTGATTCAGGAGCGCGAATTCATGCGCCTCGGCGGCACCGACACCATCAAAGTCGACGTCCGCATCCTCGCCGCTTCGAATGAAGATCTCATGGGCCTGGTTCGCGAAGGCCGCTTCCGGGAAGACCTCTTCCACCGCTTGAACGTCATCGCCATCAAGCTGCCCCCGCTGCGCGAGCGCAAGGAAGATATTCCGCTGATGGTCGACCGCTTTCTCGAGCGCTTCTGCCAGGAAAATGGCAGGCCGCGCCGCTGGTTCACGCGCACCGCCATGAAGTTGCTGATG
>JBGQGW010000088.1:0-13662 GCA_041497605.1 Terriglobia bacterium
CAGAGCTGGAGCATTCGCTATGGGCCGCATGTGGTGGGTCGCTACAACGCTCAGGGATGGCCCTGCCTGCCCGAGCGCAAGCCCGATCGCCGGGGAAAGGCTGTGGAAAAGACGCTTCGTGGAAAAGCCCAAAAGCAGGCTTTCCCACTGCGCTTGGAAATCCCGCACCGCACGCGGGATTCCCACTTTCCCACAGCCACGACGGCGGTGCGTTCTCAACCTCAAACCGGACATATCGTGTGCTCTAAAAAGCGGACATTTTAATTTGCTAACGACACGCGCCGGGATGCCAAGCAGTCATTGCGGGAAAGGAAGGCTAGCGCTTGATCTCAGAAGAAAGTTTGTAGACTCGAACGTGGTCAACCAGCATCGCCTGGGGAAAGACTGTGGATGCGTCCGGCGGGCCGGGCCAATCACCACCCACGGCAACATTCAAAATAATGAAGAATTTGTGATTGAACACCCAGGGTTTCGCGCCGGGAACATCTGCTGAAGTAAAAGACGCGTAGAGATAATTATCCACGTAGAAGTGGACAATGTTGGGTTCCCATTCGATGGCAAAAACGTGGAAACTGTCTGAGAACTGGCGCCCGCCGGAAAGATGAAATGCAGCGGTCAGAGCATCACCGCCGGAATATCCCGGCCCGTGCATGGACCCGTGGACTGTGGATGGCTCCTTGCCGATATTTTCCATGATGTCGATTTCGCCGCACGCAGGCCAGCCATCCTTGGCGATATTTTCTCCCATGATCCAGAACGCCGGCCACAGACCCTGGCCGTAGGGAATTTTGATGCGCGCTTCGAAGCGGCTGTATTCCTGAGCGAAGATTCCTTGCGTTTTCAAGCGGGCGGAAGTGTAATTTTTCGCGGCACCGTCGGAGCCGGTGTAAGTTTCCTGCAAGGCTCTTATGACAAGTTTTCCATCTTGAATCGAAACATTCTGCGGGCGCTTGGTGTAGGACTGGAGTTCGTTGTTGCCCCAGTCATTGCCGCCGAGGTCGTAAGTCCATTTCCGGGGATCGGGAGCGGAACCGTCGCGGCCGTCGAATTCGTCGCTCCAAACCAGGGTCCAGCCGGGGCGCGAGAGTTGCGCGAAATTATCAACCCCTCCACGGGCATACGCGAGCATGCCGGCAAAAAGGGCCGCGGCCGCCGAGAAACCCGCAAGGCGCCAGAAATTGAGGTTCATTTTGAATGCCGGTCCGCAAACTTTGATCATTATGGAAGTTGAACACGGCGCATCACGATCGTTCCATCGCCATCGTGGATCGCGGTGGCATCGGCGGGACGATCCTTCAGCAAAAATGCGCCTTCGGGCGGCAATCCATACGATTTATCCAGCACATAGATTTGCGGCGGCGAGGTCCCCCTAATAGCGAAGTCGATTTCCACGCCTTCCGGTGGCAAGTCCACAAGATCGTAGATGTGCCAGCCATTGGCGTAAGGGAGAATCATGTCAGAGAGCGGCGGCACGGGCTTGCCGTCGATCTTCACCTCTTCAACCGGCTCGGAGGGAGCAAACAGCAGATACTCCTTTGGAGCGCCACGGTGCGAAAACATCACCGCGCCGTAAACCCGGTTTCGTCCGTATTCTGCGAACCATTTCATTTTCAATTCTGGCACAGGCAGATCGAGGCGCGGCGCGTCGGCGGAGAAACCCTTCTCGCTCAACCACGGAAATATCTTCACGGGATTGAGGCCGAAATTCGCATGTTGCCGGAACGAATCGGGCAGGCGCCCGGAATTCGGATACACAATCCACTGCGATTTTCCGGAATCCGCATCCTGAAGATAAATAATGTTCATCGCTTGCTGGACGGAGCGGCTGTAGGGCGGCATTGCAAAAGCAGCACAAGCTGAGAGAACGGCAAGCACGATGGCAAGCCCGGGAAACGCCCAGCGCCCACGGCCGCTCAGATCCGCGAGCAGCGGAGCCAGCGGGCTGGCGATCAGCGCGGCCAGCACCGCGAAGGCAAACAGCAGTGGACGTCCCAAAGCGTCGTAGAGGAAGAACATTACTGAAAAACCGATGAACGCTCCAATCACCACCGGAACAATCGTGGCGAGTCCGCGCTTCCCTGGCACGATTTCCCGCCCCATGAAGAGCGGCAAAGCGCACAGCCCGGCGGCAAACGACGGAACCAGGACGACGTAGCTTACGCCGGGTAAGAACCAGGAACACAAAAAGGAAATCATCGCCCACCAAATCCAAACGCCCGCCCAAAGCCCCCAGAATCCGGCGTGCTTCCGGAACGACACCGCAAAAATTCCCGCGGAAGAGATTCCGATAGCCCAAAATGCCGCGAGCGCCGGAAATGGATGCGCTACCCAATTGCTGGGGAATGCTCCGCTGGCATCCAGCGCCCTGCTGAGGCCATAACCTGCGATGGCGCTTACCGCGATCATCAGGAGCCAGGCAAGCAAGCCCCAGAACAATTCGCTCACGCGAAGATCACCGAGGAGAATCAACCTGGCCGCGGCGATGACGACGAGCGCGAAAGCCAACGCAGCGATCCACACCGTCCAGGACATGGGCCACGACACGATCCAAAGAGCGAGCACATCGAAGAACGCCGCTTCGCCCTCCGGCAAATGATCCAGATTCTCATTGGCGAGAGCGCGCACGGCCGCGAGCGCGTTATCGCCGTGGTGCTGCAGGCTGCCGGGATCGGCATTGGCAAAATTATCGAGCGGCGTGTGGTATTGCGAGGCGTTGCCGATATAGGCGAAGTTGAAGCCCTGGTAGCTGGCGGCTTTGAAAACAGTAAAATCGGTGTCGTTGGGCAATCGCTTGTAAGCGGTGTAAAAAACCGAACTGGTAATCGGATGTTTCACGGCGCGCGAAAAAACTTGCATCAGCCAGGCGTTCGCGCTGCCCGTTTCAAACATCAAGCTCGGGCCGGAGGTTCCTCGCGCTTCCAAATTGACGGCAGCACCGATCTCCTTTGCCCAGGGATGGCCCTCGACGAAGGCGCGGGCTCCCAGAAGGCCGGCTTCCTCACCGTCATCGATTAACAGGATGACGGTATGCCGCGGTGGCGGAGCCTCTTTCAATGCGCGCGCAATTTCAAGGACCGCGGCCGCTCCCGCCCCGTCGTCCGAAGCGCCTGGACCGGCTGACACCGAATCGTAGTGTGCAGCCAATAGAACCGCTGGTCCGGGCTCGCGGCCTTCCAGGCGCGCGACGACATTTTTCACGTCTCCACATGCGCCGAATGACGTGCATACTACGTCGCGCTGAACTTCTGGCGCGTAGCCCGACTTGAGCAGGTCCGAAAGAATGTGCGCTCGAACCTGTTCGTTTGCCGGGCTGCCAATCGCGTGCGGAGTGCCGTCGCCCACAAGCTCTTGCAAAAACTGCCGGGCCCGCGCGGCGGAAAAATCCACGGCGGGCGCATCGGCCGGCTCGGGCGAAGGCGGCTGATAGCGTTCGCAGACCAGAGCGAAGGCGAGAGCGATCAAGAACAAGGCGAACAAAAGATTCCGCGCGGAGTGCTTCGAAATTTCCGGCGGCGAATTGGGGGAGTCGTGGGGCAAAGGCGGCTTCCAGGTGAACCATGCTATGCGGCACATGTACGCAAGTCAATTGGAGGCGGATGCTGGTGAGGAGCGGCTGCCAGGGTGTCGTTGAACAACTGCGAGTTCCTTGTTACAGGAGCGGCAGCGAGGATAGGATACGCAAATGCAGCCATGGTTCCCGATCGAGACCGAGCGCTTACTGCTGCGCGAATTCCTCGCCAGCGATGAGAATGACATCCAGCAATATGCCGGCGATCCAGAAGTGGTGAAATTCATGGAGTGGGGACCAAACGATCTGGCAACCACGAGAGTCGTCCTGGCGACCTGGATGCAAGATCAGGAGCGTTGGCCGCGCGACTCCGTGACGCTGGGCATCGAGTTGAAAAGTGAGCATCGGCTGATCGGCGCGATTCGCATGACGGTCAAAGACAAAGTTAACGAAACTGCTGACTTCGGTTACAGCTTGAACCGTCAGTATTGGCACCGGGGCTATGCGACGGAAGCTGCCCGCGCGGTTTTGAATGCCGCGTTCCACCATCTCGGCTTGCACCGCGTGTGGGCCACTTGCGATCCGGCAAACCACGCTTCGTATCGGGTGATGGAAAAGCTGGGCATGCGAAGAGAAGGCTTCTTCCGGAAGGACGTGAAGCAAAGGGGCGAGTGGCGCGATTCCTATCTCTACTCCGTCCTGGAGGAAGAGTGGCTGGGCAGGTGATCGAATCGAGGCCAGCGGGATTATCCTGGTGCCGCTCATCTGCTGTCTGCAATCTGCCCTGTAACCCATCCGAACACCGCGGCGAACTTCTTTGACATCCTTCTGACCGCATGCTACTTTTCCTGGTGTAACCGCCGATCGCAAGCGCCAGGCGGCTGGGCCCGAGATATTTCGACCCGCCAGCATTTTTGTCTCGAAAATCCTCTACATGCAGGTTAAATTTGATTTCTCTGCCTAACACCGCCGCAGCAGAGAAACGCTCAACGAGGGACAGGGTGCTTAAACTACGGAAAGTAGAGATGTTAGGCTTCAAGTCGTTCTGCGAAAAGACACAGATCACTTTTAGCGGGAACGGGGTCACTTGTATCGTTGGGCCCAATGGCTGTGGAAAATCCAATATCGTTGACGCCATATCTTGGGTGCTGGGCGAGCAAAGCCACAAGTCCCTGCGCGCGGAACGCATGTCCGACTGCATTTTTAACGGCACCGCGAAGCGCCCGCCGCTCGGCCTTTCGGAAGTGATGTTGACTCTGGTAGACGAGGAACTGGCCCAAGCCGCGGCTCTGGTGCTCGACGCGCCCGAAGAAAAAACCGCCGCGGAAGCGATCGGAGAAGCAACTGCCGAAATTTCCGGTGACCATGTAGAGGTAGAGAAGGAACCATCCGCAGAAGCGGAAACCGGCCCCGAAGGAATCGCCGCAGTTCCCGACCAAACAAGATCTGGCAAGCCCTGGAACAAACGCGGGGTCGAGAAACCCGCGATGCGCCTGAAGCCAGGCGAAGTGGTGATCGGCCGACGGCTCTATCGCTCCGGCCAAAGCGAATATTTGATCAATGGACGAGTGGCCCGCCTGCGCGATATTCAGGAAGTATTTATGGGCATGGGTCTGGGCCCGGACTCCTACGCGATCATCGAGCAGGGCCGCATCGGCCAAATTTTGAATTCGAAGCCGACGGATCGCCGCGCGATCATCGAAGAAGCCGCGGGCGTGACGATGTACAAGACCAAGCGCCGCCTGGCGGAGGCAAAGCTCGAAGCTTCGAAAGTGAATCTTTCGCGCGTGAACGATATTCTCGTCGAAGTCGACAAACAATTGGGCTCGCTGAAGCGCCAGGCGTCCAAGGCCCGCCGCTACGCGGAATTGCGCGAACAGATGCGCGGACTCATGCGCACGGTTCTGGCGAGCAAAGCCAGGGAGCTGGATTCCGAAGCCGAGCGCCTGGAAATCGCGCTTCGCGAGGCAGCCACGGCCGAAGAGTTCGAAACGCACACGGTGCGCGAACTCGAAGGCGAGCTGGAACGCCTCTCTTCGCGCACCTACGAACTCGATGGCGAGCTGCGGCAAACGCAGAATTTTCTGGGACAAGCGGCGCTGGAACTGGACCGGGCCGAGAATCGCATCCTGTTCAATCGCGAACAGGTGGCGCAACTGGGCTCGCGCTCGGAGCGCCTCGCATTTGAAATCGAGCAATCCGAAAATCAAACCGCGCAAATTGACGCGCGTGCGCGGGCGCACCGCGAATCCGTCTCCACCTTGCGCGAAGAAACCGGGCGCCTGGATGCGGCGCTCAAGGCAATGCTCGAGCTCGCCGCAGCCGGCACCGTGGAGCAAGGCACGCTCGAATCGCGCATCGAAGAGTTGCGCCGCGACGCGATCCGGCTGGGCGAAGAAGCTGTCCGCTGGCACGCCGATTCGCTGCAAGCCGAGGAAGCCTTAGAGCGCCACAGCCGGGCCCTGGTACAGCGTGAACAATCGCTGCAACAGGTGGAAAACACGTGCATCGATCTCGACCGGCGCTCGCGCGAGAGTGAAGTGACGTGGCAGCAGATCGCCATTCGAGCCCGCGAGATGGAGCAGGCTGTGCGCACCGCGCAGGCGCGCATTGAAGAGCTGCGCCAAAGCCAGCAGGAAACCAGCCGCCGCGTTGAAACCACGCGCGAGGAATCGGCCGCCGCCCGGGCGCGCCGGACCTCCGTCGAACAGATACTAAACGAGCGCGCGTATAGCGCGGAGGCTGTGCAAAAACTTTTCTCCGCGGATCGAGACGGCTCCGGGCACGGATTCCGCGCCGTTGGCGTGCTGGCGGATTACGCCGAGGTGGAGGAACAATACGAAAGCGCACTGGAACAGTTCCTGCACGAAGAGCTTGAATACGTTGTGGTGGAAACGTTCGACCACGCGCGCGCCGGGGTTTCCCTGCTGCGCGACGAAATGGGCGGCCGGGCCACGTTTTTCGTCGATTCCGTGCGGAACTTGCAGTGGTTGCCAAGTGAAATGCCCGCTCCCATCCTGGCCGATCCCGGCGTGGTTTCGCGCCTCGACCGGCTGGTGAATTTCCGTGATCCGCTCGGCGCGGCAGCCAAACAATATCTGCCGACGCTGCGCGCCGCCTATCTGGTGGAAGACGGAGCAGTGGCCGAAAAACTAGCGCGCGAAAATCCGCAAATGTATTTCGTCACGCTTGACGGCACCTGCTATCAAGGCCGGATGGTGAGCGGCGGCAGGCCCGGCGATGCGGGTCCCCTGGCCCTGAAGCGGGAATTGCGGGGCCTGGAAGCCGACGCCACGCGGTTGGAGCACGCGGCAGCGTGGGCGCAGGCCGACTTGGCCCGCATTCAGCAGGAATTGCGCGAGGCGGAATCCGGCCTGGGCCCGATGCTCTCGCAGCACGTGGAGGCGGAAAAGGCGCTGGTGGCGGCTACGCACCAGCGGGAACAGACTCTGGCCGAGCTCGGCCGTTTCCAGCAGCAACTGGCCGAATGCCAGCAGGAAATTTCGCGGCTCCGCGGCGAGGCGACGGCCGCGCGCGAACGCGCCGGACTGGCGCGCCTGAAACAGGGCGAAGCAGGCCAGCAGCGAGCCGCCGCCGAAGCAGAAGCGGCGCAAGCCGCCGAAAGGCTAACGGCTTCGCGCCAGGAATTGGAGGAACAGCGGGAACAACTTACGGTTCGCCGGGAAGAACTGGCCACCATGTCGGAACGCCTGGCGAGCGCCGAATTGCTGGCCGGGCGCCTGGAGGAGGAATTGCGGCAGGCGCAGGAGCGCGGCGGAATGCTGCGCGACCAAAAAATTACTCTCGCGCGCGAGCGCGCAGAACTCGAAGCGAATATCATCGAAGTGGAAGCACAACTCGAAACTTTTCGCGCCGACAAGGCGCGCCTGGAAGAGCGCAAAGCGCAACTGGAGAAAGAGTGGGAAGAAGTTCGCACGCGAAGCGTCACGCTGGACGATTCGCTGCGTGTGAAACGACAGTCGCTCGACGACGTCCGCAGCGCGCGCAACCAGCGCGAAATTGAAAAGGCGCGCAACGATTCCGACCGCGATCACCTGCGGCAAACGTGCCAAGCCGAAGTGAATTGCCATCCCGAGGAACTGATCGCGCAGGAACAACGACTCCTCAGCGGCGAAGAACTGATTGCCGCCGATACCAGCTACAACGAAATGAAGGCGCGCATCGAAGCGATGGGGCCGGTGAACATGATGGCGCTCGAGGAATATCAGGAATGCGAGCAGCGCTCCGAATTCCTGACGCGCGAGCGCGACGACCTGGTGGAATCGATCCAGAATACACAACTGGCAATCGCCGAGCTGGACCAGATTTCGCGGCAGAAATTCGAAGAGGCTTATACCGTCATTAATCGCAACTTCGCGGTGGCATTCCAGGCGCTGTTCGGCGGCGGCACGGGTGAGATGCGCTTGACCGAGCCGGATAGTTCCGGTGACGCGGGCATCGACGTAGTGGCGCAGCCGCCGGGCAAGCGGCTGCAAAACGTGCTGCTGCTCTCGGGCGGCGAGAAAGCGCTGACGGCGCTGGCGTTGCTGATCGCCATCTTCCATTACCGGCCGAGTCCGTTCTGTATTTTGGATGAGGTGGATGCGCCGCTGGATGAATCGAACGTGGGCCGGTTCACCAAGATGCTCTCGGGGATGAGCGAGCAGACGCAGTTCATCGTCGTCACGCACAACCGGCGGACCATGGAAATGGGAACGGTGCTCTACGGCGTCACGATGCAGGAGCCCGGCGTTTCAAAGCTCGTCTCCGTGCGCTGGGAAGAAGCGCAGCAAATGGCGGAGGCAAAGACCAACGCGGCGTAGCGCTGTTTTGGTCGAAACAACCCGGCGATAACAGGCGCGGGCGGCAGATTCAAGAGCGCTGCGTCATTTGCGCATCTCCTGTTCTTGCGCGAGTCAGAATTGCCCGTAACGCTTCGCATTATTCATTCGTTCTCGTTTTCCTCAGCCTAGATTTCTTCGCAGTTGACAACTCCCCCTCCTGCGCTAGAATGTGCGCCTCCCGAAAGGACAGGCAACCCAGTGGCTTCTTTTCAAATGAATCCTGTGGTGGTACGCGAAACAAACTTCGGTGGAGTGAAACTGCGTGGGCGCGGCAAAGTCCGCGACATTTATGAAATCGGCGATCGCCTGCTGATCGTGGCGACTGACCGGATCTCGGCATTCGACGTGGTGCTGCCCACGCCCATTCCCGACAAGGGGCGCGTTCTCACCCAACTCTCGCTCTTCTGGTTCGATAAGCTTGCCGACGTAGTTCCGAACCACGTGTTGAGCGGGACGGAATTCCCTGCCGAGTTGGCCGGTTACGAGAAAGAGCTTCGCGGACGATCCATGTTGGTGCGCCGGACCGAGCCGATCCCGATCGAATGCGTGGTCCGCGGATATCTCTCCGGCTCGGGCTGGAAGGAATATCAGGCGCAAGGGAGCGTGTGCGGCATTCGACTGCCCGCCGGGCTTCGAGAATCGGACAAGCTGCCCGAAGCGATTTTCACGCCCTCCACGAAGGCCAGCAGCGGCCACGACGAAAATATTTCTCTCGAGCAGGTAACGGCGCAGATCGGAGCGCCCCTGGCCAATCGCCTTCGAGAGCTGAGCCTGGAAATTTATCGCCGCGCTGCGGGCTTCGCTGCCGAGCGCGGCATCATCATTGCCGACACGAAATTCGAATTTGGCATCGCGAACAATGAGGTGATCTGGATCGATGAGGCTCTGACCCCCGATTCATCGCGATTCTGGCCGGCCTCCGAATATGCGCCGGGCCGCCCGCAATCTTCCTTCGACAAGCAATATGTGCGCGATCACCTGGAACGAATCGGCTGGAACAAGCGGCCGCCCGCGCCGGAATTGCCGGCCGATGTGGTGGCAGGCACGCGCGCGAAATATCGCGAAGCGTTCGAGCGGATCGCCGGCCACCCGCTCGACTAGATCGGCTCTTTCCAGTAAGAGCCCGGCAGCAAGGCTACAGCAACCGTATCTGCGGAGTGCACGAACGTGAGAGATCAACTCGAAGCCCTGATCGGGCAGATGGTGGAACGAGGAATTTTGTTGGAAGAAGCCAAAGTGGAGTTCGAGAAGAAATTCATCAAGCGCGTGCTGGAGCGTTCCGGCGGCAACCAGTCACGCGCGGCGCGCGAACTCGGCATCCATCGCAACACCTTAAGCCGAAAAGTGGACGAGTACAAGCTCGACGGCCGTCCGCGGCACCGCCGCTAAAGTTCCTCCAGCGCAGTCAGCTCTGGCCCCAAATAGAAACGGCCGCTCCCGCAATCGCGAGAGCGGCCGTTCTACTTTTAGGCGCGAGTTAGCGCCAGCATTTCAAGGTCTCTTTGGAGGAAGTTTGTGCGGCTTGTGTTGTCCCGGCGCCGCTTTTTCCGCCGGAATGTCTTCAGGATTTACTTTGGCTTTTTCCCAGTGGAGCAAAAACGGCTGCGTGTCATAGGAAGAGAGCATCCCCGAGAAGCGAACGCCGTCATCCTTCTGCAAGCGGCTGACTTCAGGCTGGCCCACGACCTTCACATCCATATTCGCAGTCGTCGCCGCTTCCATGGCTTCCGGAGTTGGGCCCGTGAATACCTTCAAATCCACATCATCGGTGCCCGGCGTCACGTCGATCACTTTCCCCACAACTTCCGGGAATTCCGAACCGCAAACGGTGAGCCAGGTGATTTTGGCCTTATCGCCTCCCGCTTGCAGATCAGTGAGGACGGTAAGGATATTGCTGGCTTGCCGAACCTTGTCGAGATCAGCCGCACTCGGAAGCGAATAGTTTGCCGGCGGCGTGGGAGCCTGGCCGGCGAGTTGAATCATCTCGTTCATCTGTGAATCGATTAAGGCCTCGCAGCCGGGCTGTTGATAGGCCAGCAGCCGCTTGCGCAAATAATCGCGCACCTGCGCTTCGCCTGGCCCCTTCAAGGCCACGGAACGGGCGAGGGCCCAGAATCCGTTCATCGATTCCGGGGGAGTTTCCTGCAGGTAAGCCACGCCGATGCGGAAATAAGTAACGCCATCGGTGGGATTGCTCGTCAGCGCCGCCTTGAAAGAATCGATTGCGGCCTTGTAATCCTTCAAAATCATCGAAGCGTAGCCCGCGGTATAGTTGCACAGCGCCGAGGGCGCTTTCTTCTGTTCCGTGAACTGGTCGTCCGTCATGTTGGCCGGCTTCTGAATTTCGCCAAGAGCCTTCAGACAACCCAATGCCGCTTCGCGCGCCTTCGTCGCGTCCTGCGCGGCAGTGGGAGCTTTTTCGCTGAACGAATAATTGAACGCAAGTGTCCGCGTATAGAGAGCCTGGAGACGCGTCCCCGCGTCGAGCTTATCGCCAAAGGTGAGCAGCTTGTCGACATATTCAATCACCTTGGGAAAGTTCTTCAGTTGGTTGTACGCGGGATAATAAAGCTGGTAGATGTAGGGAAGGAGCGAGGAATTGGGAAACTTCTGGACGAAATCATCAAGGAGCTTGATTTGCGCCTGGGGATCTTTCTCCGTGCGCGCCGCTTGATACGCGTTGTACTCCGCGATCGTGTAGGCAGGCTTTTGCTCCTGTTGCGCAGCGGCCTGTGCAGCCGCCGGTGGAGCGGGCGAAAAGAGCAAAGCGAGGAGAATGAGAGCGATCCCGTTACCGGCAACCCACGTTCGCGTCATCTTGTTCCTGCCTCCTTGGCTAGAGCCATTCTTGAAGAATGAGAAAACAGTTCCTGCATGTCAATGGAAATTCAAGGGCTATGGAGCTTCCGAATTATAGGGAATGGCCCTAAGGGGCGCAAGGGCAATCACGACCGGAATTTCGCTGCTGCACATCCTGGCGGTGCTCCCGTGTCATTCGAGACTAGATGATAAGATGGTGAATTCGGCGGAATGGTCGCCTGAGGAGATTCCTCTATGGAGAACTCAAATGCGCTGTCTGGACAAACGGCCCTGATCACGGGAGGCAGCCGGGGAATCGGCCTGGCTATCGCCCGGCGGCTGGGACATCTAGGAGCGCGAGTGAGTTTGTGCGCGCGCAATGCAGAAACTCTCGAGATTGCTACGGAAGGATTGCGAAAAGAGGGAATCGAAGCAGCGGGCTTCCCTGCCGACATTGGACGCGCGAATCAGGTTGCCGCACTCATCGAGAAGACGCACAAAGCTCTGGGAGAGATCGATATCCTCGTCAATAATGCGGGCATCGGGCTGTCTCGTCCGCTGCACGAAGTGGGCGAAGAAGAATGGGACCGCCTGATGGACACAAATCTGAAGGGGGTGTTTCTGGTCAGCAAAGCGGTGGTGCCGGAAATGATTCGCCGCCGGAAGGGATACATCGTCAACATCAGCTCGCTGGCGGGCAAGAATGCTTTCCCCGGCGGCGGAGTTTATTGCGCCTCGAAGTGGGGCTTGCTGGGCCTGACCAACTGCCTGGCCGAGGAGCTGCGCGGCTACGGCATTCGCGTGAGCGCGGTTTGCCCCGGCAGCGTGGCCAGCGAGTTCTCGCCGCACGCAGGAAAGGACGAGCAGAAAATGCTCCAGCCGGAGGATGTGGCCCACGTCGTGGCGATGGTTGTCACCGCCGCGCCGCAAAGTTTCATCAGTGAAGTCCTGATGCGGCCCACGCAAAAGCCCTAGGGGAACGGGTTGCGCCGCCGTTCGATGGCGCAGTTGGCCAGGCCGAGGGCGGCGAGTCCACGGCCAGGCAAAGCCACCCGTATCCGGCACTTGCAATAGAAAGTTCCCTCCCTGAATCCATTCGGCAGCCGCCGCATCTAACGCTTTGAACTTGAATGATTTAAGTTTGAACGAATATGCCAACTCATTACCACGGGCCAAAACACGAAGTTCGGGCGCTCGACGCATACATTCCCCTGTTTCGCGCGGTCGACACCCTGGCCGGGCGCAGCGCCACCCGCCTAGAGGCGGCGGGACTGACGCAGGGCCAGTTCGCTGTACTCGAAGCGCTGTTGCATCTGGGTTCGCTCTGCCAGAGTGAACTCAGTCACAAGCTTCTCCGGGCCGGCGGCAATATCACCATGGTTGTAGATAACCTGGAAAAGCGGGGCTGGGTCCGCCGTGTGCGCGGCCGCGACGATCGCCGGTTCGTGGCTGTCCATTTGACCGCGGGAGGAAAGCGCCTGATCCAACGAATTTTTCCCGAGCACGCCGCAGCCATCAGCAAAGAAATGAGCTGCCTGACGGTGGCGGAACAGGAAACGCTGCGGCGGCTGTGCCGCAAGCTCGGGCGCAGCAATCGTGAAGAACATGAAATAGGGAGACGATCATGATTCAAGTACGGCCAAGCAACGAACGAGGTCATGCGAACATCGGTTGGCTGGATAGCCAATTCTCATTCTCGTTCGCCGATTATTACGATCCCAAGCACATGGGTTTCCGGGATCTGCGCGTGATCAATGAAGACCACATCGCGCCGGGCCAGGGCTTCGGAACCCACCCGCATCGCGACATGGAAATCCTGACCTGGATTCTGGGAGGCGAACTGGAGCATCGCGACAGCATGGGCTCCGGCGCCGTGATCCGGCCCGGAGAGTTGCAACACATGACGGCGGGCACAGGGATCACGCACAGCGAGTTCAATCCTTCGAAGACCCAGCCGGTGCATTTGCTGCAGATTTGGATTCTGCCGGAAAAGCGCGGCCTCAAGCCGGGCTATGAACAAAAGGAATTCCCGGCCGCGGAACTGGCTGGGAAATTCCGACTTCTGGCGGCGCACGACGGCCGCGATGGCGCGCTGCGAATTCATCAGGATTCGGAACTCTACGTCGCGCGGCTCAAGCGCGGCGGAAGAGCCAGTCATGAGCTGAAATCGGGGCGTCGCGCTTGGGTGCAAGTGGCCCGGGGCGCCGTCACGGTGAACGGCAAAGCGCTCGAAGTAGGGGATGGCGCAGCGATCGGCGGCGAGGAACATCTTGATTTCACCGCCACTGCCGATTCGGAAGTCCTGTTGTTCGATCTGGCTTGAAAAATATCGCCGGCGCGCGTTCTGCGAGGCGCGCGCCCGACGAAATCGGAGAACAAGATGGAAAAGTATTTATCCCTTGCCGGGCGAATTCTGATCAGCATTCTTTTTCTACTCAGCGGATTTCTGAAGATGACCCATTCGCAGCAAACCGCGAGCATGCTCACTTCGATGAAAATTCCACTCGTGCC
>JBGQGW010000089.1:0-13640 GCA_041497605.1 Terriglobia bacterium
CAGCGGCTCGGTGAATCTCGATAGCCAGGTGCAGGATGGCGCGAGTTTCGGCCGCGTCGTGCAATCGGCGCTCACGAGCGGCAGCATCGATCCCACCAAAGCCGGGGTGCTGGCGAAGGGCTCCATCCCTCCCACCTGGAATGGCTCGTTCACGTATACATCCACAACGTCGAGCATCACGTGGTCCTGGAGCGGCCTCTCCATTTTCCGGGCCGACGGAACCACCACCTCGGTGCCCAATAGCTCGCTCGCAGTCACTGGCCTTGCTTCGGCGACGAGTTATTTTTTCTATCCCTATTGGGACGATGTCGCAAACGTCATTGCCTGGGTGGCGGGCGGCTCGGGAACCCCGGCCAATGCCCTTACTGCAAAAACAAATGCAGCCGCGCAGAAACAATCCCTGCAAGGAAACATTCCGCTCAGCCAGGACGCGATGCTCGCCGCCACCACGGCGACGGGCACCGGCGGCGGCTCGGGCGGCGGCAGCGGCAGTTGCCTCCGCGCCGGCGCCGTGGTGCTGTCCCGCGATCGCGGCACGGTGCCGATTGAGAGCTGCCGCATCGGCGAAAAAATCCTGGGGCGCGACGGCTGGACGCGCATCATCCGCCACGAAGTGCATCCGGCCGACACGTTCATTCGCTTGCATTTTTCCAACGAAGAAATACTCGACGTCACTCCCCATCATATTTTCACGCTCGCGGACGGCTCGCCGATGCGCGCCGAACGGCTGTGCCTCTCCGACATGTTGGTGGGGCGATTTTCGAAATTAACTTTGCGAATAATCGAAACCATCGTGGAAGACGGCTCGAAAGTTTCCGTCGGTTGCGAGCCGTGCCATGAATTCTATGCCGGGCGCCACGCCGCCACCGTCCTGACTCATAACTGGACGTTCGCATCATGAATGGCCGCGCCTACTATGTAACCACTCTCGGCGAATGGCGCCGGCATTCCGATCGCTTTGGCAATTCGCATTGGGTGGCTGCGGACCCTGCCGCACTGGAAAGCGACTCCAGCAAAATACTCGTTCTCGTCGAAGCCGATGAGGGCGCTCACTTGGCTCTCGAGCAGCATCCCGGCTTCGAAGCGCTGCCGCATCCGCTGAGCGCCAAGCCGGTCTCCGCGCACATTGCCGAAAAGCTCGCCGCTCACGGCGTTGCGCCAGGCGCCACCACGTTCGACATCTTAGAGGCAGTTGCGCGGACGCATCCCTTGCTGCGTCACCGCATATTCTAGGGCGCATTTCTCACGACCTGATGCGAATTCGCGAATACTCGGAAGCAGATTTGGGCGCACTGAAGCAGATTCATGCGTGGCAAGGATTCGACTACGCCTTCCCGGATCTCGCCGATCCGATTTTCATTTCGAAATTGGTTCTTGAAGATGACGCTGGTTGCCTGGTGATGGCTTCGCTCGCGCGGCTGACGTGCGAGTCCTATCTGCTCGCCGATCCTGCCGCCGGCACGCCACGCCAAAGATATGCGCGTTTGCTCGCTCTTCAGCGCGCAGCCGAGCGCGACGCATTTGCGCGCGGGCTCGAAGACGCTCACGCCTGGCTGCCACCGCGGATCGCCAATCGTTTCGGTCGTCGCCTCGAAGCCATCGGCTGGGTTCGCGACGATGCGTGGACTCCCTATTCAAAGCGCCTGCAACCTTGACGATTTTGTCGCGCCGCCGTCCGGGCGGCTCCATCTTTTCCGAAAACTTGCAAAGCCTCGACGCCCCGACATGCAAACGAAGGGCGGATCGAGCGGGGAATTCGATCAGCAGGGAATTGCCCGGCATTTCATTTGACGATTCACCAGGAGAACGCACATGAGTCGAGGAGCACAGCAAGCCACTCAGCGCGGCATTGACAGTCAGCTCGCAATTCAAAACCAGCTCTTGCAGCAAGCGAACCAGAACAGCGCGCAGGACCGCTTGCTGGCCATGCCCGAAATTCAGGATCTGCTCACCAGCCAGGGCTTCTCGCCCGCTGAACAATCCGCGATCACCCAGCAAGGCATGGGTTCGACCCAGACCGCCTACGATTCTCTTCGTCAACGAGCTGCGAATCGATTGGCCGCAACCAATAATCCCGCGGGCTTTGCCGAATTGACATCGCAGCTCGGCCGCCAGCAGGCGCAGGATCTTTCGCAACAAGCCCGGCAAAACCAGATTAGTTTCGCCAATCAAAAGTTGCAACAGCGTCTTGCCGGCTTGCAGGCGATTGGCAATACCTACGGGATTGACACCAACCTTCTCGGCAAGGCCATGGGCGTGCCGGCCGAGTTGCTCGACGCGCGTGCGCGCGCCTCCAGCGGCAACAATAATTTTCTCGGTGGCTTGTTCGGCGGTATCGGAGCCGGCATCGGTTCATTGTTCGGCTGATACCGCCTCGAACCTTATTGGAATCGCGCGGCTTCGATTCGCGAATGGCCGCGAGCTTCCCGCGGGCGCGCTTCTCCACTCGCTTGCCATTCGTCACGCGCCAATGATCGCTCCCTCCGGATCGCTCACTCTCGCAAGCCCAGGAGTTGCGGCATTTCACGCCGCTCACAAAATGAACTCCGATCGCATTGTTCTCGCCCTGGCGGTAGCCGCGCAATTCGTTCTTTTCCTCCGCTGGCTCTATCGTCGTGTTCGCAATGACGAACTCATGCGGGTGTTCGTGCAGGACATGGCTACAAATCATCTCCCGCACATTTATGACGCAATGCACGAGCTGTGCAAACTGCAGGGCATTGAGCTCAGCGAGCGGCCGCAAATTCGCTGGATCGATTTGAATGGAATGAACCGCTGAAGCCACGATCATGACTCGAGAGGAACTCATCGCCCTCGCTCGCTCTACGGCCTCGCGTCACCAGCTCTATCCCGAACTCGTGTGCTCCATCATCGAACAGGAATCCGCCTGGGATCCCTGGGCGATTCGCTACGAACCGGCATTTTACGATCGCTATATCCTGCCGCTGCGTTCGCGCGGCGAAATCACTCACGAAACCGAGGCTCGCGCCCGCGCCACCAGTTGGGGATTGATGCAAGTGATGGGGCAGGTCGCGCGTGAAACAGGCTTCGCGAAAACTTTTCTGAGTGAACTTTGTGATCCTGCCGCCGGCATTGAAACCGGCTGCGCCGTATTCGATCGCAAGCTCGCCGCCGCCGAGGGAAATGTCGCCAAGGCTCTGCTGCTCTGGAATGGCGGAGGCAATCCTGATTACGCAGATGAAGTCCTCGCCCGCGCCGAGAAGTATCGAACGTCATAGCGAATATCACGCCGGTAGTTGCGGGGTGGGGCTTGTTTGCCCCCGGCCCCAGGGCCCCGCCTGGTCATTTGGAGCGGCGACGTTTCGATCGTCCTAGCACGCACAAATCCTGAATCCCACCGCAAGTCACGAAGCACGAGGACAAAACGCCCATGCCAAACGATCTGCTCTACCCGTGTTTTTATTTCTCGAGTTGCCGCCACAACGCAACTCTCGAGAAGGGCGGTAAGAGTCTGTGTCGCTCCTGCGCGGATCGATCGGAGGGGCGCGAGTATCCCCTGCGTCCGCCGGCCCGCGCGCCACTTTATAGAGACGATCAAGAAGTCGCCGAGTCGCTTGGCCTACCCGCGCCGCGAAAGAAGGACAATCTCAGGATAGTTATCTCTGTCGCATAGCTCATGCTTTCCTCTTTGCTTCTCCAGATCGCCACTTTCCAATTCCTTTAACGAGGTGCGCACATGCCCGGCAAAACAGCGCTTAAAAGGCTAGCCGCCTTGATTCTCCTGGGCGTCGCAGTGTTTGTCTTTCGCTCATGGCTCGAATCGCACGACGACCAACTACAACTGAAAGCAACGTTCGAAGCGCAAAAAAAGCTCATCTCGGCCGCTGATACCCGTGAACAGAATCGAGCCTCAGAATTGAAGGACACTCTCGCACAGATTGCCGCAGAGAAACGAGCCATTCAAACGCCGCAGCAGATCGCAAATGCGCTTCGCCAGTTCATCCCTCTCCCGCAACCGATCGAGTTCACACCCATTCCGGATGCAGCCGTTCAGCAGGGCACTGCCAAGCAGGAAACGGAGAAGGGAACTGCCGCATCGGAAAAGCCTGACGCCACCGGCGCGGATAAGACCGGCAGTCGGCCCGATCATCTGGAGACACTTTCGCCCCAGCCCGCAGCCCAATCCCTGAAAGAGCAGTTCACCGCCCAGTTGCCCACCGCTGACCTCAAGCCACTCTACGATTTCATGCAGGACTGTCGAGCCTGTCAGGCTCAGCTCAGCGCCGCACACGCCGACCTGGTCGATGAACGAGCCAGATCTGCCGCCATCTCGACGGAACGCGATGCCGCTCTGCGCGCCGCAAAAGGTGGAAATTTCTGGACCCGCATCAAACGAAACGCCAAGTGGTTCGTGCTAGGCGCCGGATTCGGTGCAGCCGCCACCATGGCCACCCGCCACTGATCCCCGCCAATAGCAGCTCTGTTTCCGCTTTTTCCACCCTCTCAATTGGATGCTTCCCGATCCTTCAATTAGAGTGACCCGCAACTCGGCGAACACAGAGGACATTCAGTCGACATCCCTGAACGCGCCAGAGTAGAAGCGGCACGGTCTGTTGCCGCCTTTCTTGAAGGCGATGATTCAATGCATGCGGCACGCCTCCACGCGGTAATTCATCAGGATGAACAAAGATTCACTCAGCCCCACATTTCAATCCCAAGCCGTCCCCGTCCAGTGAACGGCACCAATCTCGAAAGGCAAAATCCACTAGCCAGATTTCCCAAGTTGATCTCTTCAAGCCCTAAATCCCACCCATCCAGTCATAAATCCCGCCCCCCCCCATAAAAATAGAGTCTAAACCACCCCATGAATTTAATAAGTCCCATTGTCACAACCTATTACAGAGATTTGCCCTTGCTCGATCCCCTCATTCTGAATTCCAGTCAAAATTCACTTGAGTTCCGATAAGTTATATTATGTAAAGTAGAGATTAGGGTTTCGCGGGGAGGGCGCGGGGAGTGGGGGGTGGGGTAAGTTCGTAGGTGATGTATTGGTCTAGGGATTCTTGGGAGCCGCCGATTAGGGGGCGGCCGTTGATGTAAAAGGTGGGGGTGTTAGCGATTTTTACGATGTTGCCGTCGGCGATGTTGGCGTCGACGGCTTGTTTGGCTTCGGGTGAGGCCATGCAGGCACGGAAGGCGTCGCGTTGGAGACCGGCGCTGGCGGCATAGGCTTGCATCTGCTCCCAGGCGCTGTCGGGGGTGATGCTCTGCTGGTTTTCGAAGATGGAGTCGTGGACCTTCCAGAAGGCGTCGGGAGATTGCATGTAGGCGCAGCGGCCTGCTAAAGCGGCGGTCATGGCCCAGGGGTGCTGAGGCAAGGGAAAGTCTTTGAAGACGAAGCGGACTTGAGGGTACTTGGGGATGATGACTTTTAGGATTTTTTGGAGTTCGGCGCAATGGGGGCACTGGAAGTCGCTGAAATCGACGACGGTGACGGTGGCGTTTTCCGGGCCGCGGGAGGGATTGCCGTCGAGGTGAAGCGCGGCCCTGGTTTTCGCGAAGGGGTCTTTTGTTGTGTCGTCAACTTCCCCTCTGAAGATGAAGCGAGCGTCTTTGCTGGCGTAGATAATTCCTGTATCCGATTGCTCTCCGTGCGAGACGGTGACTGGGACTTCGTAGAATCCCGGCATGGAGGCGTCTTTGAGTGGTCCAATTTTGACTTGGTATTCAGGTCCCCAAGCGAAGAGGTTTCGGAGAAACGCTTCGATTTTCTTTTCAAACTGAGGTTGTGCGGGAGCGGATTCCTGAGGGCGCGTTTGCGCGGCTGTGGTTAGAGTTGCGAGTAAGAATATGAGAGATATTTTTCGCAGCATGCGATTTAGGCCTCCGATAGGAATGCAATTTACCTGAGATTTCAGATTGCATATTTTTGGGCCAGGGGGAAACGGCGGCCTACGCTGAAGGCCTTGGTGGTGACTTTGAGGCCTGGCGGGGCTTGTTTGCGCTTGTATTCGTTTTGGTCGACCATTTTGGCAATGCGACGGACCAGGTCGAGCGAAAAGCCGTAATGATCGGCGATTTCTTCGGGGCTCTGAAGGTCCTCGACGTATGCTTTCAGGATGCGGTCCAAAACGTCGTAAGGAGGCAGAGAATCCGTGTCCAATTGATTGGGGCGCAGTTCGGCGGAAGGCGGTTTCGTGAGCGTCGATTGGGGGATGACTTCCCCGCTGCGGTTTCTGAGTTTGGCGAGTTCGTAAACGATAGTTTTCGGAACGTCGGAAATGACGGCGAGACCGCCGGCCATGTCTCCATAGAGCGTGCAATAGCCGACCGCCATTTCGGATTTATTTCCGGTGCTGAGGACTAGCGATCCGAATTTATTGGAAAGCGCCATGAGGAGATTGCCACGAATGCGGGCCTGAATATTTTCTTCGGTGACGTCTTCCGGGCGTCCGACAAAGGCGGGCTTCAGCGTGTTGCGGTAGGAATCGAAGATCTCGGTAATCGGGAGAACCATGAATTCGATTTTCAGATTTTCAGCCAGTTGGCGGGCATCCAGCAAGCTGCCCTCTGAAGAATAGGGACTCGGCATGCCGACTCCGAGAACATTTTCGGGGCCCAACGCATCCGTAGCTATCGATGCGACGAGCGCAGAATCGATTCCGCCGCTCAAGCCGACGACGACCTTTTTGAAGCCACATTTGCGAACGTAATCCCTGGTTCCACAGACCAACGCGCTGTAAATCGCTTCGAGCTCGTCACCAGGTTGGGGACGCACGTCCCCGGTTCCGGACACGGTATCAAACAGAACCAAATCTTCATCGAATGATTTGGCGAGCGCGGCAATGCGGCCGTCAGCGGTGAAGGCAACACTCGAGCCATCGAAAACGAGACTATCGTTGCCACCGACTTGATTGACGTAGACGACGGGAACGTGATGTTCGCGAGCGATAGCCTTCAACATATCGAAGCGCAGGCCGCGCTTGTCAATGGTGAACGGAGAAGAGGAAATATTGATCAGGACGGTAGTTCCCTGCCCGACCAGTTCGGCAATGGGGTCGCGCTCGTAGAGGCGCTGCGCCCAAAAGTGCTTGTCGTTCCAACAATCTTCGCAAATGGTGATTCCGAGTTTCTGGCCGCAGAGCGGAACAATGTGCTGGGAATGCGCGGGCTGAAAATAGCGGGATTCGTCGAACACGTCATAAGTGGGCAGGAGCATTTTTCGTTGTTCGAAGACGATTTTGCCGTCGGCCAGGAGAGCGGCGCAGTTTGCCACGCGCTTGCCCGTATCGTCCTGGGCCCGGCCGACATAACCAACGATGGCGGGCATCGAAATATCCCGGGCGAGATTCTTAAGGGCCTTGAGATTGCGTTCGAGAAAGGCTGGGCGTTCGAGCAAATCCTGGGGAGGATAGCCGCAGAGGCAAAGCTCGGAAAAGACGACCAGGTGCGCGCCACGCGTTTTTGCATCGCGGGAGAGATGGACAATGCGGGCGGCATTACCTTCGAAATCGCCCACCGTGGGGTTGAATTGAGCCAGGGCTATTTTCATTCGAGACTCTAGAATACGGGGACGCGGGGCGTAATTCAATCGCCGCCGAGCCCGAAACCTTTTCGCAGGGTGAACTGCAGACTAACGCGATGCTGCTGCGCGAAGTGCATGGGTGCTCTTGACATTTCCGTTTTTCCGTTTGCTAGTTTTGTCCCAGCCGCCAAGCGGGAGCGCGACGGCCATGCAGGCGAGGCAAGAGCATCGGTGCGAGTTTACCCTTCCGCTGATCGCGTTCGGGATGGGAGCTTGATTTGCCTTACTTTTGCGCGCGGCTGACTGCTGACCCTAACTACTGACTACCCCCATTGCTTCGGCTAACTCCTTGCGGCCCGGCTTGTCTGCGTGCTCGCACACCTTCAGGAGCTCACGGAAATACCTGCGGCTGGCCTCGCGATCGCCCTTGAGCTGAGCCGCGCGCGCCGCGCCATAGAGCGCGCGAAAGCGGTTCGGCTCGCGTTTGAGCGTGGCTTCGAACTGCTCCAGCGCCTGGCCGGGCTGATTCATCTGCAGCAGCATCTCGCCGAGCAGTTCGCGCGACGTGGCCAGCGGCCCGGGGGTCACCGCGCTCTTTTCTGTACCGTCTTCCAGCTCCGCCGCCGATTTCATCTCCCGCAGCGCGTCCTCTTTGCGTCCATCTGCCAGCGCCATCCACGCCGAGATCGCGCGCCGCTGGACCTCCACCTGTTCCGCCCAGTAGCCTTCATTCGATTTCGTAAGCCGCTCGTGGATCCTTGTGAGCGCCTCGCGCGAAGCTCGCGCACTTGCGATATCCCCCAGATGCGCCGCAGCCAGACCTCGGGCGAAATAGGTCATTGCCTCCGTGTAAGGGAACGGCGTCTCGCGCACCTCGAGCTGTGCTGCCGCCTTCCAGTCCTGCCGCTCGAGCGCATAGCGCGCCGGGATTGCCGCGAGTGCAAAGTATCCGGCGGAAGGTGGCGCGGCGCCGCTGATCACCATCCTGGGGTCGAAACGCGACGCGATCTCAGGCAGCGATTCCACCAGCCGCCGCGCTGCTTCGTCCTGCGCCGTCTGCAGATAGGCGTAAGCCTGGTAATCGAGCGCGTGCAATTCTTCCGCGGTCTGACCCTCACGCCGCGATGCCGCGGAGGCGGTCCGGTTGCTGTCGATGGAATCTTGCCAGTAACCAACGCGGGTGAAGGTGTGCGAGGGCATGTGGAGCGCGTGCGGGGCATCCGGCGCGATCGCGGAATACCGCCGCGCCGCCTGCAGCGCCCGCCCCGCCAGGGGCGGCACGTCGTAGGTGTTGATGATGTAGTGCGCGAGGCCGGGATGCTCAGGTTCCTGGGCAAACAGCGCTTCCAGGATCGCGCCCGCCTTCAACCGGCTGGCGTAGGTCTTGTCCGTCGGCTCCTCCGACGCGGCGAGCGCCAGCGCATAGAAGATCGAGGCCTCATGGTCCTGCGGATAATGAGCGGCCACTTCGGCCATGGCATCGCGATAAGCCAACAACCGGACTTGCTGCGGCGTTTTCTCGAAATCCGCGTACAGCTTCGAAACCGCAGCGATGTACGCCCGCTCCCGCTCCGTCTTGGCGCCGATCGCCTGCCCCTGTTCGGCGGCCAGCCAGCCGTCCTGCAGTTGCGACGTGGCCTTCAGCCCAGCAGCAAACGGATTGCTCCAGTGGCTTAGCGCGATCCCCCAGTACGCCATGGCGCACGAGGAATCGGCTTTCAACGCTGTGTTGAACCCATCGATTGCGTGACTGAACTGGAACGAATGCAGCAGCGCCACCGCACGATCGAACTGTTTCTGCGCCGCGCCGTTGCACGAGGTCGCAAAACGCACCGTCCCGAGCTTTTCGCCCGCCATGGTATGCTGATGCTCCTGCGCGATGCTGCTGCCGGCCGCCAGAATCAGAACGCAGGCGCCAAAGATTCGCGCGCGCAACATGGTCGTCCCTCCGTGATCCCGACCGCAGATTGTAGCGCCATGAGCACATTTTCGTGTGATCGAATTTATTTGGCTGTATAACGGCCTTTTCGTAGAAGTGGCCGCACTCGGCATTTCGATTCGAGCCACCATGTGATAACTCCCGGATAGTCGGCTACTCGGAAAGTATGCCAGCGCGTTGCGGTTCCGGCACTGACGATGGCGGTCAGTGGGCCGTGAGGTTGGCTTCGGGCGAACTGGCGGGTGATGGTGTCATTTGAAATGATCGGGATAGAGGCCCCTGACAAACAATAGCCACAGACTCTTCTCTAATTTAAACGGCGCGGATTGCGTTGGCATTGCTGCGGACATGCAATGCGGCTCTCGCTACACTTCCGAGCCAGGCAAAAGATTTGGCGGATCATTCGGTATCTGTTCGGGTTCGCTGAAAATGTTCACACCGCCATTTGGCTGGTGGAAATACTGGGATTTATGGCCATTCTGACGGGAATCTACGCATGGGTTCTACGCTACTTTCAGCAAGACATGAAACGGTTTATGATTGTTGCGTTTTTCATTGAGGGTTTCATCTTGTTAACGGTACCGCGCTTGATATACACTTCTTATCTGCGGAGAAAATCAGCAACTCTGCCAGCCAGGCCGCCTGATCCCATTGCACAGTTACACAAAACATTTGAACCTCGCCTTACCACGCCCGGGGCCAGCCTCCATATTTCAAACGAAAAATCCGCGTCGTGTTAAGAAGCACTTCTCATGAAAACTTAGAAGTCAAAGCCCCCGATTGGGTAGCTGACACTGGCGATCTCGCTATTCAACGGCGAGACCAAGGACCGGAGGCCGCATCCGGTCTGCGGCTGGAAGATAAGCACGCTGGCGGGTGGAAACTTGACAAGTGGGTTCGAAACGACGTTCCAAGAATCACCGTTCCCGCTGGTTACGCAATTGAAGTTTGGGTGGGATTAAACCACAAATACCTTGACCGAGATTTGCAGCAACATGAGCGTGAGGGAAGGATTGGGATTTTGGTCCTTCCGGTCACAATCGGAAGTCACAGACGAGAGGTCAGAATCCGCGTCGTCTGAGTCTCGCATTGCGGCGAACTGCCACCACCAGAACCAAATGACACCACCACCAACTGGCGCACTGGGCACGAAACGGCGAGATGATGTGTTATAGTGGGATTGCGCTCTTGTGAAGCCGGATTGCGCCGTTCCTTGACGCTACCGTTGGCCTGCCTGGGGTAGTTCATCCGTTTCCTCGACGCAGCTTCAAGAAATATTCGAGAAGGGCAATCGCTTGGGACAGGGGTTCTCCAGCGCTGCAGTAAATTGAATGGGAGAAGAGTATGAAGAATCTGTTTGTGGGGAACATGAGTTTTCAGACGACCGAGAGCGACTTGCGCGCGCTGTTCGAGCCATTCGGACAGATCACGCGCATCCACGTGGCGCTGGATCGAGAGACCGGCAGAGCGCGTGGCTTTGCATTCGTCGAAATGGCGAATGACGAAGAGGCAGCCAAGGCCATCGCGGGGCTTGACGGGAAAGAAGTTGGCGGGCGGAATTTGAAGGTGAATGAGGCACGTCCGAAGGAAGCTCGCAGCGGGCCGGGACCGGGATCGGGCCGTGGAGGCCCAGGCGGTGGCGGAGGGCCTCGTGGTGGCAGTGGTGGTGGCGGGCGCGGAGGCCGAGGCGGAGGTTTTTCCAACGAGGATTACCGCGAAGCTCCACGCCAGCCGCGCGAACCGCGCTGGTAGAACTGAGCGGCGAAATTGCCGAGTGCGCGGCCTCTTCCGCGCTAATTCTGCCTTCAAGGAGATTTTATGGCGACCACGTTCCAAAAGCGTCAGAAGGAAATGAAAAGACTGGAGAAGGCGCGAGCGAAGATGGAGCGCCGGGCCCAGAAAAAGCTCGAGCCTCGAGTTGCGGGAGCGGGGCCGGAGATGTCGGACGAAGTGGTCAGAGCCGGGGACTTCGGAAGTGAAGATGAGGATTTGATCGCACCGCTGGAATCGGAACCGCAGAATTAGTTTTACACCACAGATTCTTCGGGTACTCTCTGTGCTTCAGGGGCTAAAGCCCGAGTATTTCAAGGATTGCAATGTCGGAGCTGAAGCTCCGACCCCCTAAAAAGCGTGCTATTCGTCCGATCCCCTAAAAGCCATTAATTGAGACAGGCTGTAGACCGGGCGTTTCCCCTTCCCTTAAAAGAAAACAAGCTTCCCGAGTGCTGGACTCGAGAAGCTTGTGAATTCGAACCGAGATTTATGGGCGCGGGCGCTAAACGCTGAAAGAACTGCCGCAGCCGCAGGTGCTCTTGACGTTGGGATTATTGAACTTGAAGCCGGAGCCTTCGATAGTCTCGACGTAGTCGATGGTGATACCGTCGAGATACATTTCGCTCATTTGGTCAACCATGACCTTGAGTCCTTCGAACTCGTAGACGTTGTCGGCATTCTCATTGAGCTGATTCTCGAACGCCATATGATAGCTGAATCCCGAGCAGCCGCCGCCAACCACTGCGACACGCAGGCCCGTAGGCTGCGGATTCTGTTGCTGCAGGATCTCTTTCACCTTGGTAATCGCGATCGGTGTTAGTTCAACCATTTCGGGCTTCCTCCGTTATTCGATGAGGTTCCGCCTGTCTCATCGAAATCTATTATACCAAAATGCGCAAAGAGCAAGAGCTTAATTCGTAGAGAGAATTGGCGTGGTAACGGGCCTTAAACTCCGTGGACCGAAGCGATTGCCGCGGGGGGACGGAAGGGCGTTGTGGAAGGGTGTTCCCTTCCCTTACACTGAGCTTCTAAACCCATGAAACACACTGTGACGCTTATCCCGGGCGATGGAATTGGACCGGAAGTCTGCAAGGCCGTGATCCAAATTGTGGCGGCCGCGGGTGTGGAAATCGAGTGGGAGGAAATCGCCGGCCGCATCGATCCCACGCAGACGACCGATAGCCCCGTGAACATGAAGGCGCTGGAATCGATTCGCAAAAATCGCGTGGCCTTGAAGGGGCCGATGGCGACGGCGATCGGGTCGGGAGCGCCGAGCATCAACGTGGCGTTGCGGCAGGGGCTGGATTTGTATGCGAATTTGCGGCCCGTGAAGTCGCTGGAGGGAGTGAGGACGCCGTTCCGGAATGTGGATGTGGTGCTGATCCGCGAGAATACGGAGGATTTATACGCTGGACTCGAGCATACGATCGTTCCGGGGGTGGTGGAGAGCCTGAAGATCATTACCGAGAAGGCTTCGACGAAGATCGCGCGGTTTGCGTTTGAATATGCGGTGAAGCACGGACGGCAGCGGATTCACGCCATCCACAAAGCGAACATCATGAAGCTTTCGGATGGACTGTTTTTGACGTCGATTCGAAAAGTTGCGGCGGAATATCCGGCGATCGAATACCACGAGATGATTATCGATAACGCGTGCATGCAGATGGTGATGAATCCGCATCAATTTGACGTGCTCCTGCTGACGAATCTATACGGCGATATCATGAGCGACCTGGCCGCCGGCCTTGTCGGCGGGCTGGGTCTGGTTCCCAGCGGGAATCTGGGCGAGAACATATCGCTGTTCGAGGCGGTACACGGAACGGCGCCGGATATCGCCGGGAAAGGAATTGCGAATCCCACGGCGCTGCTGATGAGTTCGGTGCTGATGCTCGAGCAATTGGGCGAGACGGAGGCGGCGGGGAGAATTCAGCGCGGGATCGAGCGCGTCTATCGTGAAGGGAGAGCATTGACTCGGGATGTGGGCGGCAAGGCGACTACAGCGGAATTTACGGCGGCGGTGATTAGGGCGTTGTGAGGCGAGTGGTGGAAGGCGGCCCCGATCAAAATCATCGGCGTGCAAAAACCGCACAAGCAGCGCCCCTACGAAACCAGTTCTGCGAGCGGCGGCTTGGCATCTGAGACAAAACAGGACGTGGGAGCGAGATTGACTTTGCGGGGCGGGTGGTTAGAATACTTTGTAGATTGAAACTGGGAGAAAATGGTGGCTCAAGCCTTTGAAATCGACATTGCGAAGCATTTGAACGGCGAAGTGGAAAAGTGCTATCCGATGTCGGAAGGCACGAACACTAAGCGCAAGAGGAAGCCGCATATTGTCGCGGTGATCAACGAGCAATGCACGGGCTGCGCGGGCTCGCCGGCTTGCGTGGATTATTGTCCCGTGGAAAAGTGCATGTACTGGCAAAGCGATCCAGAGCATCCGCC
>JBGQGW010000090.1:0-13593 GCA_041497605.1 Terriglobia bacterium
CCGGGAACGCGGGCAGTGCCCCCGGCGACATAGATACGCCGGATATTTTCTCCACTGGCGGTGGCGCGGAAGAAATCAAACGTCTTCTGGATTTCCAGGATCAGAATATCGGAAACCGAGCGCAGAATCTGGCCGCGCTGCTCATCGGTAACTCCCGGACGGGTGCCGCCCATTTTGAGGCGCTCGGCATCGTCGTAACTCAGATCCAGTTCCTTCTGAAGCGCGTCGGTATACTGATTGCCACCCACGGAAACGTCGCGAGTAAAGAGCGGAGTCCAACCGCGGACGATGTTGATATTCATCACGCTGGCGCCGATGTTCAACAGCGCAACGACCTGGCCTGGATCGGGCTCGTAGTTCATTTCGAAACAGTTTTGCAGGGCAAAGGCATCAATATCGACAACGATGGGAGTCTTGCCGGCCTGCGCCAAGACGTTGGTGTGATTCAGGATTTTATCTTTCTTCACGGCAACCAGGAGCACATCCATCTGGTTGTCAGTGGTATCCAGCAACTGGTAACTGAGATTGACATCGGCGATATCGAAAGGAATGTGCTGGCTGGCTTCGGCCTGGATGTGATCGAAGAGCTCCTCTTCGGTCATCAACTGCATGGGAACGCGCTTGACGATGACGGAGTGGCCGGAAACCGATGTGGCGACATCCTTGGACTTAATGCCCTGGGTGTCGAAGATCGCGCTGATTTTTTCGGCTACCGAAGGGGCATCCATAATGGCGCCATCCACCACGGTATCCTGCGCCAAGGGCTCGAGGCCGAAGCTGACCAGTTCGAAGCCCTGTTTGGTCTGCTTCAACTCAACTGCCTTGACGGAACTAGACCCTATGTCCAAGCCTACGAGGGACTTTGATTTCCCGATACCAAACATCCAGTATCCTCTGGTTCCCCCGTCCTCTCCGCTAACACGCGGGGGGCGGGCGACCGCATGTCCAATCTTCTCTAGAGCTCTTCCCTGCCTAAACTGGAACCGTGCCCTTCGCTCCAGCACCGCTCCACGCGGAGACGCTTCTCTCCATCGGGTAACTAATCCACTGCCAGTTGAAGGATGGTGCTGTTCATCCCGTTATTGCATCCCGTCTTGGGGGTGTCAAGCATGGGATTGGCGGCGTGTGCTCTTGAGAAAAGGACGCCAAGAAGGCTTATAAGGCGAATGGGCACCGAACGTCAAGTACTTGTAGGACTACTAGTACGAAGATACAACATATGGATCTTTTTTACGGGAAGACTCTGTTTACTCTTGCGCTCGCTTTATGACTCCCAGGCGGTTCCAGAGGGCGTCGACTCGAGCCTTGGTCCCGGAATCCATCTTGATCTCGTCGGGCCAGATTCCTTCGTATCCCTCGGCGGCCCATTTGCGCGTGGCGTCGATTCCCATCTTCGATCCGAAATCCTGGCGGCGAGCGGCGTGATCGAGCGTATCCACGGGACCCAGGACAAACTGAATATCCCGTTCCGGATCAATGGCGCAGAGGGCTTTCCAGACGACTTCGCGGGAATCCTGCACATTCACGTCGTGATCCACCACGATTACGACTTTGGTGAACATGGCCTGCCCGAGTGACCAGATGGCGTTCATGATCTTGCGAGCGTGGCCGGGGTAGGACTTGCGAATCGCCACGATCATCAAGTTTTGAAAGATACCTTCGGCGGGCATGGCGATATCGACGATTTCGGGATACTGCATTTTCATCACCGGGAGAAAGATGCGTTCGACGGCATGTCCCATGAAAAAGTCTTCTTGAGGAGGCGGGCCGACGATTGTGGTGAGGTAGATGGGATCCTTGCGATGCGTGATGCAGGTGACGTGAAAGGCGGGATAATCTCCCTCAAGCGAATAGAAGCCGGTGTGATCGCCGAAGGGGCCTTCGCGACGCAGTTCGTTCAGTTTGACGTAGCCTTCGAGAATAATCTCCGCGTTCGCCGGGACTTCGAGATCGACCGTTTCACAAGCGACGGTCTCCACCGGCTCGCGCCGCAGAAAACCAGCGAACATGAATTCGTCCATGTCGGGCGGCACCGGCAGGATGCCGGAGAGACAGGTGGCGGGGTCCGAGCCAATGGCCACCGCCACTTCGAGCTTGCCATCGCCGGAGCGGGAACGCGCGCTGCGATAGTGGTCGGCGCCGTGTTTCTGCGTCTGCCAATGCATGCCGGTGGTGCGCTGGTCAAAAACTTGCATGCGATATACGCCGACATTGCGCTTCCCTGTTTCCGGATTCTTCGTGATCACCAAAGGCCAAGTGATATAGCGGCCGCCGTCCTTGGGCCAGCACTGCAAGATGGGAAAATCGAGGAGAGAGAAACCGTCCTTCAGAATTACTTCCTTGCAGGGACCGCTGCGGATGCTTTTTGGGAAAAACGAGCCAAGCTCGGCGAGCTTGGGCAACATTTTCAGTTTCTCGAAAATTCCCTGCGGGGATTGAAAATCCAGGAAGGAACGGACGCGGGCGGCCACGTCATCCACGGAATCGACTTCGAGAGCGAGATTGAGCCGGCGTTGGCTGCCGAGCAGATTGATGGCCACGGGGATGCGCGAACCTTTGGGTTTTTCGAACAAGAGAGCCGGGCCGCCGGCTTTGGTTACACGGTCGGTGATCTCCGTGATTTCGAGGACGGGGTCGACTTCCACGCCGATGCGAACGAGTTCACCCGCCTTCTCGAGCTTCGCCAGAAAGTCCCGGAGGTCGCGATAGGCCACCTCTTTCCCCCCTTTCGAGCCGGATTCACTTACAATGCAGCGCCGGAGCCGCACACTTTAACACAGTCGGGACGGTGTATTGTGGCACGGAGATGGAACACTTCAAGAGGGAGATGGAGCCCGCCGCATTTTCAAAATCGAGATTCAAGATCCAGAAACAGGGCAAAAATCGCGCGAGCGCGCCGGCGACGCGGGATGTAACCCACGCTCGACCCACGGCGTCCTAGATATGTAGATACCACTCCGCCAGCGCACAGATCGCGGAAAGGAAAGCGAAGAAGGATCATGCCGATTCGAGACTACTACCAGCAGCACAAGAGCTTGGTGATCATCGCAATCATTATTCTAGTGGCTCTCGTCGCAGGCGGTTACATCTACAAGGGGCGGTCGACGCAGGTAAGTTATCTGACGGCGCCGGTGACCCAGGGAGACATCCGCGCGGTTGTCCAAGCCACCGGAACGATCAATCCGCTGACGACGGTTCCCGTCGGGTCGTATGTATCCGGAACTGTCCTTTATATCTTCGCGGACTTCAATTCGCGCGTGCATGCCGGCCAAGTGCTGGCCCAGCTCGATCCGGCAATCTACGAAGCACAGACGATCACGGCGAGAGGCAATCTGGCCAATGCCGAGGCCAATATCCATAATTTGCAAGCCACCATCGCGGTCGATGTGGCCAATCTGGCGAAAGCGAAGGCAAACGAGGCTTATTCAGCAGCCAATGGCAGACGTATCCAGCAACTCCTCAAGGAAGGGGTGATTTCAGCCGACCAGAATGATTTGACGCAATCCACATTGTTGCAAAGCCAGGCCGAGGTGCAAGCAGCCGAGGCGGCAATCAATCAAGCGAAGGCGCAACTGGAATCGGCGCGAGCCCAGGTGGAAGCGCAGCGAGGCAACCTGAAGCAGGCCGAGACGAATTTGCGCTACACCACGATTCTTTCCCCGATCGACGGCACCGTGGTCTCGCGGAATATCACGGTGGGGCAGTCGGTGGCGGCGTCCCTGCAAGCGCCGAATGTTTTTTCGATCGCGCAGGACCTGAAGCGAATGCAGGTTTATGCCAAGACGGACGAATCGGACACCGGCAGCGTGAAGGTGGGAACGGATGTGACGTTCCAGGTGGACGCGTTTCCGACGGAGCAGTTTCACGGACGGGTGAGCACGATCCGGCTGGATGCGACGACGGTGCAGAACGTGGTGACCTACGACACGGTGATCGACTTCGAGAATCCGGATGAGAAACTGCTGCCGGGTGAAACGGCGTACGTGACCATTCCCACCGGCGTCGCGAAGAATACGCTGGAAATTCCGAACGCGGCGCTGACGTTCACGCCCTCCGACATTCCGCGGCAACAACTCACCGAACTCTACAACCAATACAAAATCAAGCGCGAGGCGTACACATCGCATCTGGGCGGCTGGCAAGTGGTGTGGAAGCTGGGAGCGGACAAGAAGCCGGCACCGGTGGGCGTGCGAATCGGCATCACGGACTACGTGCACTCACAGTTGCTCGAAGGGGATTTGCAAGAAGGAGACAAACTGGTAACCGGCCAGGAAAGCGGCGGGTCCAAGTCCACGAGCAGCAGCTTCCCCGGCGGACCGCGCGTGGGCGGCGGCCAAGGTGGCGGCGGACCACGGAGATGAGCGCGTGAATCTACATGATGTAGTTCGCGTGGCGCTGCGAGCGCTGGCGCGGAACAAACTGCGAACCATGCTGACGATGCTGGGGATCATCATCGGAGTGGGCGCGGTGATTTGCACAGTGGCAATTGGAGTAGGCGCCTCGAATCAGGTGCAGGAGCAGATCAAGAATCTCGGCGACAACATGCTGTTCATCCAGGCAGGCAGCGTGAATCAAGGCGGCGTCCGGATGGGGAGCCAGGCGACGAAGACGCTGACCGTGGAAGATGCGAAAGCCATCCTGCAACAAATCCCCACGGTGACACGAATTTGTCCGGTGGTGGGAGCCGCGGGGCAGGTGGTTTACGGAAATCAGAACTGGTTTACGCGGTTCCAGGGCGTCTCGCCCGATTATCTGCAGATCCGCCGCTGGCCATTGGTCGAGGGCAGCAGTTTTTCGGACCGCGATGTGGATGTGGCCGCGAACCTCTGCATCATCGGTCAAACCGTGGCGCAAAATCTGTTCGGCAACGACGATCCAGTGGGAAAGACAATTCGGGCGAAGGACATCCCATTTCTGGTGATCGGAGAATTAGCGCCGAAAGGACAATCTCCCTTCGGCCAGGATGAAGACGATACGATCTTGATGCCCTACACCACCGTGCAGAAGAAGATTGCGGGAATCGACTGGCTGCAATCGATCATGTGCTCCACCAATTCGCCGGACACGATGAGCTCGGCACAACAGCAGATCGCCTTGCTGCTTCGCCAGCGGCACAAGCTGCGGCCGTCGGAAGCGGATGACTTCATCATCCGGAACCCGACCGACCTGGCGACTGCCCAGGCGCAGACCGGAAAAGTGATGACCATGCTGCTGGCAAGCATCGCTTCCGTTTCATTGCTGGTCGGGGGCATCGGCATTATGAACATCATGCTGGTATCCGTGAGCGAGAGAACGCGCGAGATCGGGGTGCGCATGGCAGTGGGCGCCACCGAGTCAGACGTGCAGCGGCAGTTTTTGAGTGAAGCGATCGTGTTAAGCCTGCTGGGAGGAAGTATTGGAGTGCTGGTGGGAATTATCGGGGCGATGCTTGTCTCGAACGGATTGGGATGGCCAACGCAGGTGCCGGTGACGGCGGTGGCCGTCGCGGTTCTGTTTTCCGCGGCGGTCGGAATTTTTTTCGGGTATTACCCGGCGCGAAAAGCGGCGCATCTGGATCCGATTGAGGCGCTGAGGTATGAGTAGCTGGGTGGAGATGGACCGATGAATCTGAGGGATGTGATTCGCGTCGCACTAAGAGCGCTGGGGCGAAACAAGATGCGCACCATCTTGACGATGCTGGGGATCATCATCGGCGTCGGCGCCGTGATCTGCACGGTGGCCATTGGCCAAGGCGCTTCCAACCAGGTGCAAGAGCAAATTCGGAATCTGGGCGACAACATGGTGCTGGTGATGGCGGGGAGCGTGAATCAGCACGGCGTGCACATGGGCAGCCAGGCGACCAAGACCCTGACCGTAGCCGACGCCAAAGCAATTCAATTGCAGGTTCCCCTGATCAAGCGTCTCGATCCCGGGGTGGGAGCAAGCGCCCAGGTGGTTTACGGCAATCAGAACTGGGCGACGCGGATTCGCGGCGTGGGCACGCAATATTTGACGATTCGAAGATGGCCGATCGAACGGGGCAGCGAGTTCAGCCAGCGGGATGTGGATGTGGCGGCCAACGTCTGCCTGATCGGGAGAACCGTGGCCGAGAATCTTTTTAGGCAGGGCGAAGATCCCGTGGGAAAGGTCATCCGGTTGAAAAACCTGCCGTTCCTGATTGTCGGGGTGCTGGGACCGAAGGGACAATCGCCTTTCGGACAGGATGAGGACGACACGATTCTGGTGCCGTTCACCACGGTACAGAAGAAAATTTCCGGAATCGACTGGATCCAGAACATCATGGCGTCCGTGGATTCCGAAGCGGACATCCCGTTCGCACAAAAGCAGATCGGCACGCTGCTGCGGCAGCGGCACAAATTACGGCCGGACCAAGACGATGACTTCATGATTCGCAGCCCCAACGACCTGGCGCAGGTGCAGGCGCAAACGGGCCGGGTGATGACGCTGCTGCTGGCCAGCATTGCTTCGGTCTCGCTGCTCGTGGGCGGCATCGGCATCATGAATATCATGCTGGTATCGGTGACGGAGCGGACGCGGGAAATCGGTGTGCGGCTGGCGGTGGGCGCCACCGAGTCCGATGTGCAACGGCAATTCTTGAGCGAAGCGGTTGTATTGAGTCTGCTAGGCGGGAGCGTGGGCGTGCTGGTCGGCGTGGTCGGCGCGATTGGAGTTTCCGGCACTCTGGGCTGGCCGACGCAAGTGCCGCCGTCCGCGATTGCAGTCGCGGTTTTGTTTTCGATAGCAGTGGGAATTTTTTTCGGCTACTACCCGGCTCGCAAGGCCGCACATATGGATCCGATTGAGGCACTTCGCTATGAATAAAGTGATCGAGAGATTTGTGATTGCATTCGCCGTGCTGCTGGTGACGCTGATCGCCATGCCTGCTCAGGGCCATCCCCAGACCAGGCATTCACGTCCTCCCGGCGCCAATGCGCAAACACCTTCGAGCGCCCCATCCGCGCAGACGCCCGCGGCAGCACCTGCGCTTGCGCCAGCCCCGGCGCCGTACGCGGCGGCCAAATCCGGGACGGGGACAAAATCGAAGGCATCCGGCGGCGAGGAGTTTTTTATTACCACTTCCGTTGATGCCGCGAAACATCAGCTTGTCCTGAAACGCCCGACGGAAGTGACGTTGCTGATTCAGGCGAACGACCAGTCGACGATTTTGGGAGAGAATGGCGAACATTTGAAACTGAGTGATCTTCGTACGGGCGACACGGTGTTTGTGACATTGCAAGGAGGCGCGACGCCGCCCCTGGCTCTGCGAATCCGCAAAGGGCCGATGACGGTCGCGGAACTTCACCGGCGCTATCTGAGCTATTAGCCCCGATTTTCGTTTGGAGCAGCGACTGATATCATCGTCAGGCCCCCGAACGTCTGCATTCATGCGGGTTGGAACGCGATGAAAACCTTCCGGACGCGAGCGCTTCGGGAAACTAACCTTGGTGCTGTAGTTCTTTTCGGGTAGCGGAAGGACCGGGCTCACGCAAAATGTGAATCCGGCCCTTTGCTTTTTCAGCGTTCGAAACTTCCGGCTACTGGGGTTGCTTTGCCGTTGCTGGAGCGATCACGGCGATAGCTTGCTGGCGCATGGAATCGTTCAATGAGGGCAAGTCTTTCGCGACGATCTCATTCCACCTGGCGAGTTGGACTGCCAGCTTCTGACTCAGATCTTCATAGACTGCATAGTGCTGCTCGGTCGGCGGCATGTCCGCGCGGCCGATCAATCCCAGGAGCAAGCCAAGCTGGTCGTTCAGGCGGACGGGATAGTTCAGAGTGTCCTCAGTGGCCTTGACGTTCGGATTGATCAGCTCTTCCTCTACGGCCGTCATTTTCTTGTCAATTGCGCCGGCAGCTTCCACGATGGATTTCGCTTTATCGTCGGAAGCGAGGCGGCGCTTGAGGGCGTTGAGTTGTGAGCGCAGATCCCGAATCTGGTTGACGGTTTCATCGGCTTGGGAAATGCTGCCGCTGATCTTGAGCTCCAGGGCGAGTTGCTTCTCGAGATCTGCTTGTGACGTTTTCACTCGAGGATCCATAACGATTTCGAGTGGCATCGTTTCCGTGGTGCCCGCGACCGCCAATTTGACTTGATATTTTCCGGGCGCGGCGTAGGGGCCCTTGGGACCATCACCGCCATCCCACACAGCGCCGGGAATGGGTGTGGGCGTTTCGTAGCGAAAATCCCAGACAAAGCGATTCATTCCGGCGTCCCCGGGCAGCAAATCGTTTTCCGGCGGCTGATCGGGCCACTCCTGTTGATGAGTGACGCCATTGGCGGGAGGTATGCTCGAAAGTTTTCGAACGACTTTCCCCTGGCTATCGAGGATTACGAGTTTCACTTCATCCTTCGGCTTCGATTTGAAGTAATAATCGATTACCGCGCCGTTCGGCGAATTTTCTCCGTACCAGCGCAGATACCGGGCGGGAACTTCTCCTCCGGTGCGGAAGATGACGGCGGTTTGCGGTTTGAACAGATGTACGTCTTTGGAGGAGAGGCTTCCCTCGGCTTGGCGCAAAGGCGTGATGTCGTCGAGAATCCAGAATGAGCGGCCGTGCGTGGCGACCACCAGATCGTCACCGTGAATGACGAGGTCGTGGATCGGGGTCTGCGGCAGATTGAGCTGCAACGGCTGCCAATCGGCGCCATCATTGAACGAAACGAACAGGCCTGTCTCCGTCCCGGCGAAGAGCAGCCCCTTGCGCACTGGATCTTCCCGCACGGCATGAACGTAGGCGGTGTCCGGGATGCCATTGGTGATCTTGGTCCAGGTCTTGCCGAAGTCGGCGGTTTTGTAGATGTACGGCTTCAGGTCATCGAGCTTGTGAGCATCCACCGCAACGTAAGCGGCGCCGGCGCTGGAAGGTGAAGCTTCGATCAAACTGACCAGGCTCCACTCCGGCATGCCGGCCGGCGTGACTTTGGTCCAATTTTTCCCGCCATCTCGCGTGAGATGGATGAGGCCATCGTCCGTGCCTGCCCAAATCAGATCCTTCTGCAGCGGCGATTCAGCTACGGAAAAGATGGTGTCGTAGTATTCGACGCTGGTGTTGTCCTTGGTGATGGGGCCGCCCGCGGCTTCCTGCTTGGTTTTGTCGTTTCGCGTCAGGTCGGGACTAATGGCAGTCCAGCTCATCCCATTGTTGGTGGTCTTGAAGAGCATTTCCCCGCCCTGATAGAGCACGGACGGGTCGTGCGGGGAGACGGCGATCGGCGCGGTCCATTGGAAACGGTGCTTCAGCGAGATGGCGCCGTAACCGCTGTAATCCACGGGCCACACCGACACATCCTGCGCCTGCTGGGTGCGCTTGTCCCAGCGGGCAATCACGCCCCCGTTATCGCCGGCGTAGATGATGTTGGGATCGCGCGGGTCGGGAACAATGTAACCACTTTCGCCGCCGCCGACGGGATACCAATCGGTTTCGGCGATGACGCCGTGTTCGGTGCGGCTCTCGATGCCGACAGTTGAATTGTCCTGCTGCGCGCCGTAGACCCAGTAGGGAAATTGATTGTCCACGGCGACGTGGTAGAACTGCGCGGTGGGTTGATTGTCCTGCTTCGACCAATTCTTGCCGCCATCGACGGAGATGGTCACGCCGCCGTCGTTGCTATTGATCATGCGTTGCGGATTGGTGGGATCGATCCACAGGCCGTGATGGTCCCCGTGGGGCGCGGGAAGAAGAGAGAAACTCTTGCCGCCGTCGGTGGAGCGGAAGGCGCCGGTATTGAGGACATAGACGGTATCGGCGGCTTTCGGGTCGGCGAAAATGTGGGTGAAGTACCAGGCGCGCTGGCGGAAGCGGTGATCATCATTCACTTTTTCCCATTTTTCACCGGCGTCGTCCGAACGAAATAGTCCGCCCTCTTTCGCCTCAATCAATGCGTAGACACGATTTGGGTCGGCACCGGACACCGCGATGCCAATGCGGCCGTAGATTCCCTCGGGCAGGCCGTGCGCTTCGAGGTGTTTCCATGTGGCTCCGCCATCGCTTGACTTATAAATGCCGGAGCCGGGACCGCCGCTTTCCATGCCCCAAGGCAAGCGCACAATTTGGTAGAGCGCGGCGTAAATGACGTGAGAATTCGTGGGATCGAAGGAGAGGTCGACGGCGCCGGTCTTGTCGTCTTTATAGAGAACTTTGGTCCAAGTTTTGCCGCCGTCGGTGGTGCGGAAGACGCCGCGCTCGGCGTTCGGACCATAGGCGTGGCCGACTGCGGCGACGAAGACGATGTCGGAATTGCGCGGGTCGACGGCAATCCGCGCGATGTGCTGCGTGTCGTCAAGGCCGATGTGCGTCCACGTGGCGCCGCCATCCACGGATTTGTACATCCCATTTCCGTAGGAAATATTTCCGCGCAGGCATCCTTCGCCCGTGCCGACGTAAATCACGTTGGGATCGGATGGCGCAACTTCAATGGCGCCGATGGAGGAGACGGGCTGCTTGTCGAATAACGGCACCCAGGTGAGTCCGCCATCCGTGGTCTTCCAGACGCCGCCGGCTACTGCGCCGAAATAATAGACGTTCGGATTTCCTGCGATTCCGGAAGCCGCGAGCACACGGCCGCCGCGGAAGGGCCCGATGGAACGGTACTTCATTCCGCTCCACAATTTCTCGTCGAGTGTTTTCGCACTCAGCGGCCTCGCCGCGCACAGGACGAAGAGTAGTAAGACCCAGAAGACACGAGAAGAGACACCACTCCTTGCATTCACCATGAACCCGACCCCTCTCCCGATGAAAACTACTAGCGGAATCGTAGACCGGAGTAGGGCGAAGGTGGAAGTGATATTTTTTGCCGAGGAAATTTTGTAAGCGAGACTTTCAGAAAGGAACTCTAGTAGGTTACGGAATAAGGAGATTCCTCGTCGCCCCGATAAAAAACATCGGGAAGACTCGGAATGACAATGAGGGCGTTAACGCGGAAGCATGCTGGGAAGAATTTCTAGGCTCGAAGATGCTGGAATTGCTTGATCACGTCGAAGGGCGTGCGGACGTTTGCAAGCTGCTCGCCGATCTGCGTGATCTTTTCTTCTTTTAAATGGCCCAGCAGGATTCCCGCTTTGGCGAGATAGTTAATTTTTTCGGGAGCGAGTCCCATAATGCGCGCGCATGTGGAATCGACCGCTACCGGGTCATCGCCCAGCAGCAAAACGCCGCACGGTTTGGGTTCGCCCTGCGTCGGGCCGTCGCCCTGCATTCCGATCACTCCATCGACGATGGCGAAGTCCGGCCGAATCGTGCTGTTCAGATCGAGAATCGACGGGGTGATTCCCGCCCAATGGAGAATGTTCTTCGGCCAGCCATAGCAGCTTCCGGGCACGATGCCGAACATGTTTTTCAGGGAGAGCGTAACGCCGGCCCAGTGGTGGGTTTTCATCTTGGGGAGCGAAACCACGAAGTCGGCGCCGAGAACCGTCCTGGGAAGATACAGCTCCTTCATCGTCGACGCGTGCGATCGCAGTTTCACTGCCTGCACTTCGTCCACGTTCAAATCGACAAAGATTTGTTCCAGCGGGCCCACATACTCGCGCAGCTTCAGCGCTTCGACAATATCTTCCGTGTCGCGGACAAGAGCCGGGCCCTCGGCTATCACGACGCGCGCCGCCCCTAATCGCAAGAAGCATTCACGCGCCGCGGCGACAATCGCCGGGTGGGTATTGATAATGCCGAGGGGATCGAGGCCCACAAAATTTGGTTTTAGAAGAACCGTTTTGCCGCGAACGTTGGGATTGAATTCGCGCAAGCCATCGCCGAGGAGACGGGCGAAATCGGCGCGGTAATCAGCAGCCTTCAGAATGGCGACGCGGGAAGGCGGGCGCGAATAGGACGGCGTCAGCGGATTGGTTTCGAGAGCCATGGTCTAGTGACGCGCCTCCGCCGGGAAGCAATACCAATCTCTTTCCGGACTGAGTGCAATTGCGGCGAATGCCATTGCCGGTACCTGGCCCAGAAATTGGTTTGCGGCATACGATGATTCGAGGTCCAGCTCGAGAGGGCGCGGGCTGCGACCGTAAGTCCGAAGGCAAAGGTAAGCGAGCGAGAGCGAGGTTGGTCCTCTTATATTGTCATATTCCCGCTCGAGCCAATCGAGGCTCTCTTTCACTTCGGTACGGTCGCGCGAATCTGCCTGTGCAAGAAGCGCCCAGACTGTCTGCCCAACGAACGGCTGCCCGCCGACGCCGTAGACCATGGGATTTCCACAGTTCCAGCCGCCGCCGGGACACATGCGATCGAAAAGCATCGCTTGTCCGAGCTCGCGGCGTTGGGCAAAATCGCTGGAAATATTTTCGTGTGAAGCGCGGCGGAGGGCGAGCAGCGCGAGAGAAGTGGGCTCGACCCAGCTACTGGTTCCTTGTGTCCAACTCCAGCCGCGGAGGGCGAAATTTTGCCGGACATTCTTGCGACTGAAAATCCGCTGCCGCAAGCGCCACCACCAATTGCTCTCGCCCGGCCACGCTTCGAGGAGCCAGCGCGTTCCGCGCGCCACTGATTCCGCGGCAGTTCCTTGTTCGAGGAGCGCGAGACAGGCAAGCGGCGTAACCCAGCCGCCTTGCGAAAATCCCGGAGCTGCGAGCCACGAGCCGTCCGCTTGCTGATTTCTTACGAGCCAGTCGCAAGCGTGATTCCTGATGCTCGCGAGAACGGGTGCGGACGGAAGGCCGGCCAAGGCGAGCATGGCCCAACTGGTTGGCTCAACTCGGCTGGCTTCGCGAGAATGATATCCCCAGCCTCCGTCGGAGTTCTGTGCGTTCACCAGAAATGGAGCGCAGACCTGTTCCAGGAATAACACCGGGCCATCCAGGGCCCTTCAATGGGGCGCGGGGAATGATACCTCGACAAATTGAATTTCTGATGGCCACGCAAGCAGCGCGCGGCGGATGAGTAGCGAGGGGCGAATCAGCAAGACGAGCAGGAAAAAATGCGGGCGGGGCATCCTTCGGCATGCAAAGGACGAGAGTCCCGCCCCTACCGAGCCAATAGGCCAGTCCTTCGGGGAGCCTCAATCGATCCTCGTTTAACGATCGATCAGAAAAGCGTCCCTGAAAATCGCTTAGGGTTTCTTGACGATCTCGATATCCAGCGTGATCGAGATTTCATTTCCGACGACCAGCTCGCCGGTTCCCAAAGCTCTGTCGTAGGTGAGGCCAAAATCCTGGCGAACGATCTTGGTTGTGGCTTCGAAGCCGCGCCGGAGGTTGCCTCCCGGATCTTTGATGGCAGAGGAGGGACCGTCCACGGCGAGAGTGACTTCGCGAGTGACGCCATGCATCGTCAAATCCCCAACAATTTGCAGCGTGCCACTGCCGGACTGCGTGACCTTCTTCGACTGAAAGGTCATGCTTGGATACTTCGCCACATCGAAGAAATTCGGGCTTCGGAGATCGTTATCGCGGCCCTCAACGCGCGTGTCGACGCTGCTGACGTCAATCGTGGCATTGACCGAGGATTTGGTGATGTCCTTCTCATCAAGCTCTACCGTTCCGGTGACCTTGGTGAACTGTCCCTGCACCTTCGAGATGCCCATGTGCCGGACCGCAAATTGAGCAGCGGAATGGTTGGGATCGATACGCCAGGTATTTGCGCTCTGGGCAA
>JBGQGW010000091.1:0-13564 GCA_041497605.1 Terriglobia bacterium
CCGGAAGATTCGCCGGTGCAATCGGTGCGCGATCTGGAAGGGAAGGTGATCGCTACCGAGGCGGTCCAATTGACGAAAAATTACCTGGCGAAACATGGCGTCACCGCGAGGGTGGATTTTTCGTGGGGGGCGACGGAAGTGAAAGTGCCGCAACTCGCCGATGCGATCGTGGAAGTGACGGAAACAGGCTCATCGCTGCGCGCGAATCGTTTGCGCGTGGTGGACACGGTGCTGGAATCGGCGCCGATGTTTATTGCGAATTCCGCGGGGTGGGCCGATCCGTGGAAGCGCGAGAAAATCTCGAACCTGGTTCTTCTGCTGCAAGGCGCGATTGCCGCGTACGCCAAAGTGGGCCTGATGTTGAATATCCGGCGGGAAGATTTGCCGGGAATCCTGGACGCGTTGCCGGCGCTGAAAAATCCAACCATCTCGGAACTGAGCGACCCGGGCTGGGTGGCCGTGAACACCGTGGTGGATGAAGAACTGGTGCGTCAGATTATTCCACGATTGAAGGCGGCGCGGGCGCAGGGAATCGTGGAATATCCGCTGAACAAAATCGTGCCCTAAATCGTGCGCCAAAAACGTGCCATGATGAAAATTCTGAAATTGACGGAATCGAATACCGGCAAGATGATCCGCGAGCGGCGCGCGCGCGACAAGGCAGCCGAAGGCGTGGCCCAGAGGATTGTGAACGATGTCCGCAGACGCGGAGATCGCGCGCTACTCGCGTGGACGAAGCGTCTCGACGGCATGGAGCTCGATCGCGGAGAAATCTGGGTGAGCCGCGACGAACTGCGCGCGGCGCGGCGGGCGGCGAGCGGCGATCTGATCCGAGCGATCGAGCGTGCCGCCCGAAACATTCGCCGCGTGGCCGAACGGCAGAAACCGCAAGCGTGGAAGTTGGAAGTTGAATCCGGTGTTCGCGTTGCGCAGATCGTGCGGCCGCTTCGCTCGGTAGGATGCTACGTGCCGGGCGGGCGCTTCTCGCTGCTCTCGACGCTGCTGATGACCGTGATTCCGGCGCAGATAGCGGGCGTTCCGGAAATTGTGGTGGCATCTCCGCGGCCGAATGCGGCGCTGCTGGCCGCGGCCGAATTGCTCGGCGTGTCGCGCCTCGCGCGCGTGGGCGGAGCGCAGGCGATTGCCGCTTTCGCGTACGGAACGGAGACAATTCCGCGAGTGGACAAAATTTTCGGCCCGGGCAATCGCTATGTGACGGCGGCCAAGCGGTTGATCAGTGCGGACTGCGCGATCGACCGGCTCGCCGGGCCAACCGAATTATTGATTTTGTCGGCGCGCGGAAATCCGCGCTACATCGCGGCGGATTTATTGGCGCAGGCGGAACACGATCCGGATGCGGTGGCGCTGCTGGTGATGCCTTCGCGGAAGCTTGCCGTCGCCGTGCGCGCCGAACTGCTGACGCAATTGGAACAGCTTCCGAAAAACAATCCGGCATGGCGATCCACCAGAGATCGCGGCGCGATCCTGATTGCGTCGGGGATGAACGCGGCGATCCGGTTTGCGAATGAGTTTGCTCCGGAGCACTTGAGTCTTCCTGACGGTGATGAAAGCCTGGTAAAGAAAATTAATTCGGCTGGCAGCGTTTTCCTCGGCAATTTCAGCGCGCAACCGCTGGGCGATTACGCGACGGGGACGAATCACGTGTTGCCCACAGCAGGCTGGGCCCGTGTCGAGGGCGGACTCTCTACCGCGGATTTCATGAAATGTTTCACCGTGCAGAAGATTTCGCGCGCGGGCTTCCGGGAACTGGCGCCGACGGCGAAAGCGCTGGCTGGCGCGGAAGGTTTGCTGGCCCACGCGCGAGCAGTGGAGGTGCGGGAGTGAAATTGCCGATCCAGCCGCGCCGCGCGGTGGTGAACATGCGGCCTTATCATCCTCCGCTCGAAGGCCGCGCCGGAAAAGTGCGGCTCGACTTCAACGAAAATACGCTGGGCTGCGCGCCGGCGGTTCGCCGCGCTTTGCGGCGATTAACGGCGGACCAGGCGGCGATGTACCCGGAATACGAAAAGGTGCGGCGAAGGCTGGCTCGTTATTTTCGCGTGCGGCCCGCGGAATTGCTGCTGACGACGGGTACGGACGACGCGCTTCGATTGATCGTTGATACGTTCATCGAGCCGGGCCGCGCCGTGCTGCTGGTTGAGCCCACGTTTGCCATGTACCGGTTCTATGCGGAACGCGCGGGCGCTCGAATTATTTCGCTGCGTTATGGCCGGAAGATGCAATTTCCGCTCGCCGGCGTGCTGAAGACTCTGCGCGGGAGAGCCTCGCGACCCGATCTATTTTTTCTGGCGAATCCGAATAATCCCACCGGCACGCTGGTGCCGCCGGGGGATCTGAGGAAAATTCTTGAGGCCGCGAAACATACGCTGGTGGTGATCGACGAAGCCTATTTCGATTATTGCGGCGTGACGGTGCTGCCGTCGATCCGGCGGCATTCGAATCTGATCGTGACGCGGACGTTTTCGAAGGCTGCCGGGCTGGCCGGCCTGCGAATCGGCTGCGTTTTCGCGCGTTCGGCGCTCGCGGCGGAGCTCGAGAAAGCGCACTCGCCGTACCCCGTCAGCGTCGCGGGACTGGTGGCGGCGGAGGCCATGACTCACAGTGCTTCTTTCCTGCGGCGAAGCGTGAAAGAAGCGCATCGCAGCAAGAGAGAAATGGAGAATGCCTTCGTGCGTCTGGGGATTCCATTTTTCGAGAGCGCCGCGAATTTTGTGCTGGTTGATTTTGGCGCCCGAGCACCGGCACTGCTGGCACAATTGCGGCGCGAAAATATCCTGGTTCGCGACCGCCGCTCCGATTTTGACCGCGTGGGCTACATACGGATCACCGCTGGGACGCGAACCGAAACCCGCAAGCTGCTCCGGGCGATTGAGAGATTCTGGTGAAACCAAAAATTGAAATTGTGATTTTCGACATGGATGGCGTGCTGGTGGATGTCCGCGACACGTTTCACTCCACGATCCTGCTGACGGTGAAACATTTCACGGGAAAGTCGGTGCCGCGTGTGGCGATCCAGGATTGGAAGAATCGCGGCGGCTACAACGATGATTGGAAACTCAGCCACCACTGGATCCGTTCGCTCGGCGGGCGCGTTCCTTATGAAGAAGTGAAGCGGCAATTCCAGGTGTTTTACTGGGGCGAAGATAACGACGGCACTTTCCTGCGGGAGCGCTGGCTGCTGCCGCTAGCGAACTTGCGGCGGCTGGAAAAAAAAGTGGAACTCGCCATTTTCACCGGGCGAACCCGGCGGGAGTTGAAGCCGACCTTGGAGCGCTTCCGCGTGGGGCGCTATTTTCGCCGGATCGTCACGCAGAACGACGTGACGCGGCTGAAGCCGCACCCCGAGGGGCTGCTGCACATTCTGGACGGGCGCGACCCCGCCGCGGTGATTTATGTGGGCGACAACGTGGACGATGCGAAAGCGGCGAAACGCGCGGGAATATTATTCGCGGGAGTACTTCCTCCGCGAGGCCTGGCCCGGCGGCTTTGCGCGGCGCGGTTGAAGGAACATGGCGCGAAAGTGATTCTCCGCAACGTCGGCGCAGTGGAGGAATTGCTGGCATGAGAAAAGCGCAGCTTCGGCGCACGACCAAAGAAACCGACATTCGCATTCGCCTGAACCTGGACGGCCGCGGGCGTTCGCGAGTGAAAACGGGCATTCGTTTTTTCGACCACATGCTCGATCTGTTCGCGCGGCACGGCGCGTTCGACCTGGAACTCGATGCGCGCGGAGATTTGGACGTGGACCAGCATCACACCGTGGAAGATGTGGGAATTGTGCTGGGCGAGGCAGTGCGGAAAGCGCTTGGGTCGAAGCGCGGAATCTTGCGCGCCGGATATTTCTGGATGCCGATGGATGAAACTTTGGCCATGGCCGCGATCGATTTAAGCGGACGCGCGCATTGCGTTTGCCGATTCAAGATCGGCGCGCGGCTGGTGGGAGATTTGCAAACGGAATTGCTGGAAGATTTCTTCGGGGCATTCGCGCAGGCCGCCGCGGCCAACGTTCATTTGCGGCTGCTCTACGGCCGCTCGTCGCACCATAAAGTGGAGGCGCTCTTCAAGGCTTTCGCGCGGGCGCTGCGTTTTGCCGCCAACCGCGACAAGCAATTGCGTCGCATTCTGCCTTCGACGAAGGGGATGCTGTGAAGATTGCGCTGGTGGATTATGGCGCCGGAAATCTTCCGTCGGTCGAGCGAGCGCTGGCGCGGCTCGGCATTTTAACACAGCGCGCGGCGGGAGCGGCAGAGCTCGAATCCGCGGAGGCGATCATGCTGCCGGGGGTGGGACACTTTGCCGCGATGATGCGAGCGCTTGAAGAGCAAGAATTGGTGCCTGCGCTGCGCGCTGCGTTGCTGCGAGGCGTTCCGTTTCTCGGAATCTGCGTGGGGTTGCAGGCGCTCTACGAATCGAGCGAGGAAGCGCCGGACACGGCCGGGCTGCGCATTTTCGCGGGGACGGTTCGGCAATTGCCGGCCACTTCCAAGCTGCCGCACATGGGATGGAACACGGTGCAAGAGTCGCGGCCTGGCGTGCTGCTGCGCGATGTGCCCAGCGGAACTTATTTTTATTTCGCGCATTCGTACGCGGCGCCGGGCGATGGCGCGCAAACGGTGGCGAAATGCGATCACGCGGCAAATTTCGCGGCGGTGATCGAGCAGGGAAACATTCTCGCCGTGCAATTCCATCCGGAGAAATCCGGCGAAGCGGGGGAGCAGGTGCTTCGCAATTTCCTGGAGTTCGCGCGATGACGCTGGCGCGCCGAATTATTCCGTGCCTCGATACCGACGGGAAGCGCGTGGTGAAGGGCGTGCAGTTTGTGGGCCTGCGCGATGCGGGCGATCCGGCGGCGCTTGCGGCCCGCTATAACCGGGAGGGCGCCGATGAAGTGGTGGTGCTGGACATCGCGGCGTCGCGCGACGGGCGGCCCACGTTTCTCGAGACCATTCGCCGCGTGGCCGCGGAACTTTCGATTCCGCTGACGGCGGGTGGGGGAATCGGAACGCTCGATGAGGCGCGCGCCGTGCTTCGCGCGGGCGCGGACAAAGTGACGCTCAATACGGCCGCGGTGCGGCGCCCGGCGCTGATTTCCGAGATCGCGGATGAATTTGGATCGCAGGCCGTGGTGCTGGCGATTGATGCCAAGCGCACCGGCGACGGCTGGCAAGTTTTTGTTCGCGGCGGACACGAGGCTACCGATCTTGAACCTGTCGAGTGGGCGCGGGAAGGAGTTGAGCGAGGGGCGGGAGAAATCCTGCTCACGTCCATTGACCGCGATGGAACCGGAACGGGATTCAATTGCGCGCTGACCGCCTCGGTTTCGCGCGCCGTGCGTGTGCCGGTGATTGCGTCGGGCGGCGCCAGGATTCCGGAAGACTTTCTCGCCGTGTTCCAGGAAGGTTGCGCCGACGCGGCGCTGGCCGCTTCGATTTTTCACGACGACATCCAGCCCATCGGTGCGCTGAAGCAGTTTCTTGCCGCGCGCGGGGTGCCCGTGCGGATCAGCCGATGATTGTTCCGTGCATTGATTTGCAGGGTAGCCGGGCGGTGCAACTGGTGCGCGGGCGGCGCCGGATGCTCGAAGTGGAAGATGTCTCCGGCTTGCTGAAGAGTTTCCGGCGCTATTCTTATCTGCACGTGATCGATCTGGATGCCGCACTGCGGCGGGGCCGGAACGATCGCCTGGTGCGTTCGCTTTGCTGGCAGGCTACTTTTGAATATGAAATGAAAGTGCGCGTGGGCGGCGGCATCCGCAGCGTGGCCCGCGCGGCGCGCGTCGCCGGCTGGGGAGCGGATAAGGTGATTGTGGGCAGCGCCGCGTTTCGCGATGGCCGCGTGGATCACAAATTCCTGAAGCGCCTCGTCGCGAAGATTGGCCGTAATCGGGTGATGCTAGCTCTCGACACCGACGGCGGATACATCGTGGTGCGTGGCTGGCGCGAGAAATTGCGCTTGCGGGCGGAAGACGTGATTCCCGAACTCGAAAAGTATGGTTCGGAATTCCTGTGCACCTACGTGGACGCCGAAGGAACCATGAAGGGAACCAATCTGAAATGGTTTCGCGCGCTCCGCCGAACAACGAAATTGCCGATCACCGCTGCGGGCGGAATCCGCAGCCACCGCGAGGTGCGGGCGCTCGAGCGGTTGAAGATGAACGCAGCGATCGGGATGGCCATGTACCGGGGAAAGATTTCATAAACAGTCTAAAGTACCGGGGTCGGAGCCAGAACGCGGATGTAACAGAAAATTTACGAAAGAAGGTATTGACCCGGCTTGGGGCCGTGGATATAGTGATTGCCGAAGTCGAAATACAGCCTTAAAGTTTTTCACATTTCGCAAAATTCAGGAGAACTCGAAGCCGCGCCATGCAACACCGCTTTTATTATTTTTACTCCTTTACGTACCGCTTCCTTTATACGGGGAGCGGGCCGGCGAGGCTTGGGCGCGGAGGAAATAACAGCTAACACCTAAACGCCGCAGCAAGTTTCGAAGAGCCGGGCCGCCAACCGAGAAGGTTACGCGGCCTTTTTTGTTTTTGGGGCCGGCGGCAAAGGAAACGGGCCATGAGCATTCAAGAATTGCGCGCAGTGATCGACGAAATTGATGAAGGAATCGTGCACCTGCTGAATTGGCGGCTCGAAATCGCCATCGAGATCGGGAAGCTGAAGCGCGACAAAGGATTGCCGCTGCGCATCCCCCATCGCGAACGGGAAGTGATCACTCGCGTGTGGGGACGCAATAATGGACCGCTGAGCGACGAAGCGGTGAGCCGGCTGTTTCGGCTGATCATCCGCGAAACGCGGCGAGTGCAAGAAGCGGGCATCAAGTTGGCGAAACGGCGGCTTCGTCCGTTCCGGCCGGAGAGCGAAGAGCGCCCGGAGAAGCGGCGCCGCAATGGACCAGCTAACAATGGATCGTTGAAACCGCAAAGGAACGAGGCGCAGCGATGACGGAGGCAAGACGATTGCCGCGGGTGGCGTTCCAGGGCGAGCGCGGCGCGTTCAGCGAAGAAGCCGCCATCCGGCTGCTCGGCGAAGAAATCGAGCTGGTGCCGCGGCCCACGTTCGAAGCCACGTTTTCCGCAATCGAGCAGGGCCTGGCCAATCGAATTCTTGCGCCCATTGAAAATAGTTTGGCCGGCTCGGTCCACCGGTCCTATGACCTGCTATTGGAAAGCAAGTTGAGCATCGCCCGAGAAATTGTGATCTCGATCGTAATGAATTTGATCGGCGTGCCCGGCGCGGCTATGGAACAAATCACGACGGTGGAATCGCACCCGGTAGCCTTGGCGCAATGCGAGCATTTTTTTTCCGCGCATCCCAGGCTGAAGCGGATCGCAGTGGAAGATACGGCCGGAAGCGTTCGCGAAATCTTGGCCGCGGGCGATCCTTCGCGGGCCGCGATCGCGGGGCGGCGCGCGGCGGAAGTCTACGCCGGGAAAATTCTTCAGGAACATCTCGAGGATCACCGGGAAAACTACACGCGGTTTCTGCTGCTGACGGCGGAAGCGCCGCGCGTCGCGAAAGAAGCGGACAAACTTTCGCTGGTGATTCAATTGTCGCACCAGCCAGGGGCGCTGTATCACGCGCTGGGCGCGTTTTCGCGGCGCAACATCAACATGCTGAAAATTGAAAGCCGCCCGGTGCAGGGGCATCCGTGGCAATACCGTTTTTATCTGGATTTGCAGGCTTCGACGAACGATCCCGAAGTGGTGGACGCGCTCGGGGAGCTTGAAAAACTGACTGACAACGTGCGGATTCTCGGCTGCTATCCGTCGGCGATTCCGCACGCGAAAATCACACAAACTCATCAGAGAGGCTAAGACCATGGTGGTGAATATGCTTTCCGACGCGAGCGAAGAACAAATCAATCATGTGGTGGAGCGGATTAAGGAGTGCGGCTACCAGGCGCATTTGATTCGGGGAGTGGAGCGAACGGTGATCGCGGCGGTGGGAAGCAATGAAAGCCGCCGGGGCGAACTCGAGGCGCTGCGCGCGGCGGCGGGCGTGGAGGAGGTGGTCCGGATTGCGCATCCCTACAAACTGGCCAGCCGCAGCTTCCGCCCGGAAGGAACCGTCGTCGAGATCGGCAAAGGCGTGCGCTTCGGCGGGCAGGAAGTGTTTGTCGCGGCGGGACCGTGTGCCGTCGAGTCGGAGGATCAGATTCACCGCATCGCCGAACGCGTGGCCCAGGCCGGGGCGCGATTGCTTCGCGGCGGCGCATTCAAGCCGCGCAGCTCGCCGTATTCGTTCCAGGGGCTGGGAGAAAAGGGGCTGGAATTATTGCGCGAGGCCGCCGACAAGAACGATTTGCTGGTGGTGACGGAAGTGATGGAGCTCGCGCAGATCCCATTGATGCTACCGTATGTGGACATGTTCCAGGTGGGCGCGCGGAATATGCAGAACTACAATTTGCTGCGCGGCCTGGGCGAAATCCGCAAGCCGGTGCTCCTGAAGCGAGGACTTTCGGCGACGCTCGAAGAACTTCTGCTGAGCGCGGAATATATCCTGGCGGGAGGAAATTACAACGTGGTGCTGTGCGAGCGGGGAATTCGAACGTTTGAGACCAGCACGCGGAACACTTTCGACATAGCGGCGTTTCCCGTCATCAAGCATTTATCGCATCTGCCGATTGTGGGCGATCCTTCGCATGGAATCGGACGCCGGAGCCAAGTGCCGGCAATTGCGCGAGCGGCGCTCGCGGCGGGCGCGGATGGTTTGCTGATCGAAGTGCATCACGATCCGGAACATGCGCTCTCCGACGGCGCGCAATCGCTGTTCACCGAGCAATTCGGGCAATTGATGAAGGAACTGAGAATCATCGCGCCGGCGCTGGGGCGCCGCGTAGCTTAGCCAGAGCCGCGCCCGTGCCACTCCTGCGCCACGCTCGTCATTCCGAGGTCCGCGCATTTAGCGGGCCGAGGAATCGATGGTTCCGTGCTGCGAATCGTGCTGGACTCGCGATCCCTCGATCGCCGGGCCGATCTCGGGATGACACCCTACCCATTCCGCGCCGCCTGGCCCGCCCGTGTGCCGCGCCTGGGCCGCGCACGTCATTCCGCGGCCGCGATAATACCTATACGCCTGATTCAAATTCTCAATTGTACTTTTGGAGCCGGTGGACTGTATCTAAGAGAGGTGCGTAAACGTGTACCTTGCCACTCTCCGGATCACGACGCTTGCGGAGTCGGGTTCGTCGCCCAACTCGGCGGCAGCGGCTCGCGTGAAGTGATCGAGCGCGCGTTGACCGCGCTCGGGCGGCTTACTCATCGCGGCGGCGTGGATGCGGATGGGACCAGCGGCGATGGTTCAGGCCTGCTCACTTCGATTCCATCGGATTTCATCCGCAGCCGCGCGCAGCAGGCAGGAATCGAACTGCCCGAGTCCTTTGGACTTGGGATGGCCTATCTTCCCCGCAAGCAGGCGGGGCAGGCGCGAGCGGCGGTGGAAGCGTGCGCCGGGAAAGTGGGCCTGCGATGCCTGGGGTGGCGAGTGGTTCCCACCGATCCTTCCGTCCTCGGTCCGCTGGCCGCAGCCACACTTCCGATTATTCAGCAATGTTTTTTCGCTTGCGATGATCCGAACGCCAATTTCGAACGGCTGCTCTTCTTCCTGCGCAAACGAGTGGAACATGAGGGCGCGGCGGGAACTTATTTCTGTTCGTTGTCATCGCGCACCGTGGTTTACAAAGGCTTGCTCGCGCCGTGGCAGGTTCCCGTGTTTTTTGCCGATCTGGCCGACAAGGATTTCAAGTCCGCATTCGCCGTTTTTCACCAGCGCTATTCCACCAACACGCAGCCTACGTGGACACTCGCACAACCGTTCCGGTTTGTGGGCCATAACGGTGAGATCAATACAATCGGCTCGAACCGCCGGTGGATGCGCGCGCGGGAAAATGGCGTGCGGCGCGAATTCGGCGCCGGAGATTGGTTCCACACGCTCGAAGAAGGCGGCAGCGATTCGGCCAGTTTCGACAATGCGCTGGAAATTTTGCTGCATCGCGGAGAAAGCCTGGCCGGCGCAATGTTGCGGATGGCTCCGCCCGCCTGGGAATCCGGCCACCGCTTGAGCCCGGAACTACGCGGATATTTTGAGCGGCATGGGCGCGAGCAGGAACCGTGGGACGGTCCGGCGGCGCTGGTATTCAGCGACGGGAAAATGGTGGGCGCGAAGCTTGATCGCAATGGGCTGCGTCCTCTGCGTTACACGCGGACCACGGACGGACTGCTGATCGTTGGGTCGGAGGCGGGACTAACGGACTTCGGCGAGAAGCAAATTGCCGAGCGGCAGCGCTTGGGCCCCGGCGAAATGCTGCTGGTCGATGCGGCAGCTGGGAAAATGTATCGGGGCGGCGAGATCACGGCTTTGCTCGACTTGCGCGGAGACGCCGCAACAACCGGTGGGGGCGCACCGTCCCTGCGGCTCGAACCGGTTGCGACTGTGCTGCGAAGCCCTACTACCGATCCGAAGCGCACGGCAGCGGCGCTGGGGTGGAGCGACGATCAGTTCCGCCTTCTTTTTCAGCCGCTCAGCCTGGAAGGCAAGGAAGCCACTTGGAGCATGGGCGACGACGCGCCGCCCGCATTTATTTCCAGCACTCGCCGCCCGTTGTGGGATTACTGCAAGCAGCGCTTCGCCCAAGTGACCAATCCACCGATTGATCCATTGCGCGAAGCGCAGGTGATGTCACTCGATGTTTATCTCGGCGCAGGAATTGTGCTGGGCTCGCCCCTGCTGGATGCGGGCCAGATGGCAGCGCTCGAGAAAATTGTGCGTCACTCGGATCACTCGACTCTCCGGCGCGTTGATATCACTTTTGAAGCCGCCGCCGGCGTTCCCGCCGCGCTGGCAGCCCTCGAGCGCATCCGCGAAACCATTGTCGAGAGTCCTGGGAGTGCCGCACAGCGGCCCCAATTCGTTTTGCTCAGCGATTACAGCGTCAGCGAAGCGCGCGCTGCCTTGCCCGCATTGCTGGCGTTGAGCGCAGCGTGGAAAGCAATGGTGTGCGCCGGCCTTTGCGACGTTCCGTTGATTATTGAATCCGGCCAGGCGATTGAAACGCATCATGTGGCTTTGCTGATGGCGGCAGGCGCCAGCGCTGTGTTTCCTTATCTCGCTCTGGAAATGTCGGAGACGCTGAAAACCGGAGGCGCGTCGCGATATCGCGTGGCCGTGGAAGCCGGGCTTCGCAAGGTGCTGGCGCGGATGGGAATTTCCACCGTGGCAAGTTATCGCAATAGCCAGTTGTTTGAAATCGTGGGCCTCGATCCGGAAGTTTGTGAGGAGTTCTTTGAGGATGCTCCGGCTGTGCTGGGCGGAAAGAAATTGGCCGAGCTTCTCGAAGATAGCCTGGAGCGCCACCTACGTGCATATTTCCCCCGGGCACAGGCGCTCCAGGATTTAGGTTTATACCGGTATCGCCAGGGCGCGGAGCAGCACGCCAGTTCTCCGGAGTTTGTGCGGCGCATTCAGAATTACGTCAAGGCGCCCGATCCGGAAAATTATCGGGCGATGGCGTCGCTGGCGGAGAGCCGCGCACCAGTAGCGGTGCGCGATTTGCTCGAAGTTGTGGCCGGCTCGCCGGTTCCGCTCGAGGAAGTGGAGGACGCAAACTCGATTTTGAGCCGCTTTTCTACACAAGCGATGTCGCTCGGCGCGCTCAGCGCCGAAGCTCATCGAGCGCTGGCGATCGGAATGAACCGCCTGGGCGCTCGCAGCAATACGGGTGAAGGCGGCGAAGATCCAGAACTCTATCATCGCGAGCCAGAAGCCACCAACCGCGTGAAGCAAGTGGCATCCGCTCGCTTCGGCGTAACCGCGGAATACCTGGTCCGCGCGGATGAACTGGAAATCAAAATGGCGCAGGGCTCGAAACCCGGCGAAGGCGGCCAGCTTCCCGCGGCTAAAGTGAGCCCCTACATCGCGCGATTGCGGCATGCGACGCCGGGAATGGCGCTGATCTCGCCCCCGCCGCATCACGACATTTACAGCATCGAAGATCTGGCGCAGCTTATTTATGACTTGCGCGCCATCAATCCCCGGGCGCGGATCGGAGTGAAGCTGGTTTCCGGGGCGGGAGTTGGGATTATTGCGGCGGGCGTGGCCAAGGCGGGCGCCGACGTCATCACGATTTCCGGATTCGACGGCGGCACCGGCGCGTCGCCGCTCACGTCGATCAAGAACACCGGGCTTCCCTGGGAAGTGGGGCTGCGCGAGGCGCAGTCGGCGCTGGTGCAGTCGGGATTCCGCCGGCGCGTACGGCTGCGTGTGGACGGGGGATTCAAGTTTGGACGCGATGTAATTGTCGCGGCGCTGCTCGGCGCCGACGAATTTGGATTCGGCACGGCCGCGCTGCTGGCCATCGGATGCGTGATGGCTCGCCAGTGCCACTTGAACACCTGCCCGGTGGGAATCGCGACGCAAGACGAAAAGCTGCGCGCGCGATTTGCGGGAAGCCCCGAGATGGTGATGACCTATTTCCGGGGAGTGGCGGCGGATGTTCGCGAACAACTCGCCGCGCTCGGTGCCCGATCTCTCGGCGAAATCGCCGGTGCCGTGGAAAAACTGCGTCCCCGCTCCGGGGAGGCGGCGCGGCGCGTCGAACGGCTGCTGAAGCCCATACCGGACGCGCCCATCGACCGGCCCGAACAGCCGCACAACATTGCGGGCGTACACAATAAATTGTCCTCGGTGCTGGCGCGAACCGGAGAAGGCATCTTCCGGCCGCGCTCGTTTGCCATTACCAATGCCGACCGCAGCGTTGGCGCACAATTGAGCGGGCACATTTTGCGCAGCCGGGAAGATTTGCCGCTCGCGGGCGAAACCCCGGGAGAAACTATTGATTGCGAATTTCGCGGCGCGGCCGGGCAAAGTTTCGGCGCATTCCTGATTTCGAATCTGCGGTTCCGCTTGCTGGGTGAAGCCAACGATTATGTGGGCAAGGGATTGAGCGGCGGCACGATCGCAATCACCGCGGGCCCGGAAGCCGCGATGCGCGGCGACGTGCTGGCCGGGAACACGGTGCTCTACGGCGCCACCAGCGGCGAACTCTACATCGCAGGCCGAGCCGGCGAGCGGTTCGCCGTGCGCAATAGCGGAGCGCTTGCCGTGGTGGAAGGAGTGGGCCAGCACGGCTGCGAGTACATGACGGCCGGAGTCGCGATCATCCTGGGACCCGCAGGAATCAATTTCGGTTCGGGCATGACGGGCGGCCTGGCCTACGTCGAGGGCGATACGTTTGTCGAGGACGGCTACAACTCTGAATTTCTACGCCTGGCCGCCATCACCACGCAAGAGGACGCCTGGCTCCGCCGCGTCTTGAAAGAACATGTGCGCCTTACCGGCAGCCCTCGAGCGAAGCGCTTGCTGCGAAGCGCGAGCGCGCTGCCTTTGCTGCGCGCCCAGCCCGTGCAATTGCCTTGTCCCATCGCGCAGACCTGGGCTGCAACGCTGGCGCGTTTCGATCAGCGAGATCGTGTGCCGTTCGATTTGCCGGCCGTCCTGCCGTCCAACAAGCTGATAGAAGCCGTCCAGCCGCAAGGGCA
>JBGQGW010000092.1:0-13332 GCA_041497605.1 Terriglobia bacterium
GGGCGCGCAGAAGCGCGTGATCGGAGAAATTTATCGCGAGCTGGACTCGAGTTTGCGGGCCAATCGTTCCCTCGCGCAGCAAGTGCGGCAGGCGTTTCGCTCGGGCGCGATGGATCAGGACCACCAGGCGGCGGTTGTGGGAATGGTTCTGGCGCGCGCGAAGCAGGCGCTACCGGGCGTCGCGAAAAAAGTGATCGGCGAATGGACCAGCGGCGTGCTGGCGGCGAATCAGGAGAAGATTTCGCGGCAACGCTCAGCAGCGGCGCGTGTGGACATCACGGGCAGCGGCGGCCTGGGTGCGGGAATCCGGCGGGCGCTGACGCCGAGCGACGTGGATTATGGAAAGTTGAGCGATGGAGACATTTTGAATTTGTAGGCGCGGGACGAAACACTTCAACGAATTCTTGGAAAGAGCCGACAGATGTCGGCTTTCCCAGTATCTTTCACTTTTCCAAGCCGTCTCATAAATGGCAGTAAGCGCGAATCCGTGAGCTTCAGGGGCTAAAGCCCTTGTTTTCTTGGGACTGATTTGTCGGAGCTGAAGCTCCGACCCCCTAAAAACCATTTATGAGGCAGGGCGTCGATTTTTTACGGACCGTCCGAGGAGGACATCAAGAACAATTCGTCCCTCGCGCCAATCGCGGAGCGGACACGCCTAAGGGGGAAGGGAAATCATGCCACAGATGCAAAATTCTCAATCGGTTGCGTTGCAGCTCGAAAAGGTCCGCGACAAACTTCCGCTGCTTTACGAGCGGGACGACATCCTGCTGACGATGATCCAGCAGCGCGGCGACGTGGAAAAAGTAAGCTCGCGGAACATGCGCCTGCCGTTGCAGATTCGTCCCGGCGGAAAAGCGGGGCTTGCGAATCTGGATGGCGGCGATTTGGGCCGCGGCTCCGGCACGGTTTACGACGTGGCGCAGGTGTCGCCCATTTTCTTCCGGCATGCCGTGGAAATTTCCAAGCTGGTGGAATACGCGTCCAATGCGCCGGAGAAGGCCATCGAGAACGCCGCCAAGCGCGAAGTGAAAAACGCCATGGCGCAGTTTCGGGCGTTTCTCGACAAACTGATGCAGACGAACGGCAACGGCGTGCTGGGCACGATCAGTTCGATCGCCAGCACCACGTTCACCATGGCCAAGCCGCCCGGGGCGATGCTGGTCTATTTCAATCAAACCATCCAGGTGTACGACTCCACGCTGACCACGAATCGCGGCACCGCCAACGTGACCAATGTGGATCCGTTTGCCTCTACGATTACCGTCGACGCGGTTCCCGGCGGCACCACGGCCAACGACGTGATTGTGCACGATGGACTCACCGGGGCCCAGCCGCAATCGCTCTTCGGGATTCTGTATCATCAGTCCAACGCGACAACCGGAACGTGGATGAACCTCAACCGCGCGACGTATCCCGTCGAACTCGCGACTCCGCGCGTCAACGGAAATAATTCGGCGCTCACTCCCGGTGCGGTGCGGCTGGCCATCAACAAAGTGCGGAAGGCACTGGGTTCGGGGCAGGTGGGCAAGCTGATCGCCTACACGTCGCTCGAGCAGGAGCACGCGTGGGAACAACTTGGCGTGACCATCTCGCAAATCATCAAGGAAGGCGCGGGCGGGCGCGCGAGCGATCTCGATCTGCTCTTCACCGGGCAGAAAACCATGGCCGGAGTCCCCATCAAGTCGTCCATCAACGCCAACCAGGCGCGCGTGGATTTTCTCGACCTCTCGCACTGGGGACGCGCGGTGATGCAGGACATCGATTTCTACGATGTCGGCGGACAAACCGTGTTTCCGATTTACGGCGCAAGCGGCGGACTGGCGGCGGCGTATATTTTCTACTTCGTCGTCGGCATGCAGGTGTGGAATGAATCGCCGCGGTCCGGCGCATTCATCGACAACCTGGCGATTCCGAGCGGGTACTAATTAGGGGGCCCGGTAAAACCGGGTACCAAATCAAAGGGGGCGGCAATTCTGCCGCCCCTCAACACTTTCACAAGCTTTGGACAGGCCTCAGAAGCAATTCAATTGTCGCAGAACGGCGCGATTCTCTCTGGATCCTTCGCCGCGCAGACGTCGCTTGCTCAGGATGACTGCAAAATGCAACACATCCGCAACTGGAACAAATCACGAAGCGGAGAGGCTGAGTAAGGAAAGTGCATCCGTGATACAGGTTCTTAGGGAGACGAAGGAAGCGCCGGGGGAAATTGTGGAGCGTGTGGTGCGCGCGGGCGGGATCAATCGATTGGGAGAGGCGAATTACAGGATTGTTTGGGGATGGTCGCGGCTCGCCTGGATTGGCGGGAAATGGGCGGACCGAGACTCGAGCGGCAACGTGATCCGCGAACGCATCGAGTTGCGGCAGGAGCCAAAATATATTCCGCACGATCGCTGGCATATGGAACGCTGGCTGCCTCCGGAAGCGTTCGGCACGCGTTCGCAGTGGTTCGCGCAAACCATGGAAGCGGAAGACGGCATCTTGATTCCCGCGCTGGGGCCGTATCCGTCGCGGGGCGAATACGAGCATTGTTTTACGGTGCAGGGGCCGCGCGGAGAATTTCTGCCGCTAACGGCCGCAGTGTGCGATGCGGTGGTGCGCGCGATCGAATGGACGCGACGGCAACCGGTGCACGCGCTGCGAAGCGCGATCGACCGGCGTGAGCAGGGAAGTGAACGAGGGTGGGATGCTCGCGCGGATGCGCTGCTCGACGATGCCGGGCGCGCGTTTCACGGGGCGCCATTTGTGAATGGAGTGGAAGCAGGAAAAGGCGATCCCTCATCCCGATCAAAGGCTCTGGTATAGGGCATCGGGGTAAACTCTCCGAATGTCCTTTCGCTTTTCATCACAAGTGGTGCGGGATCCCTCACTTCGTTCGGGATGACGGAATAAGCAGGGCGTTCGAATAACGATTCACAAGTTGTGAACCACACATCAGGAATCACGAACCACAAATTTCGAATCACATGTCACGAGCCGCAAATTACGTTCTACAAATCACAAGCCACGAGCACTCGGTGCTCACCATAAGGAGAACACTGTGAATTCTGTCTGGGGATCGGCGAAGCCGAGGGAGATCCGGCTGCCGCAGAGTGACGCGTTGCGAGAAGCGACGGTGACGATTGCGTCGCTCAGCGACCAGGATTGGTATGTTTCGCGCACCTATGGCGTGTTTCACATTCCGGCGCGGCCCAAGGGAGAGCCGTGCGCGCTGCTGATCGTCACGGCGCGCGGCGACGCGCTCGACCTGGGAGACAACCGGCGGTTCCCGTTCACGATTGGCGCGCGCGAAATCGCAGAGGATTTGGTGCAGGATCTCGACGATCATGGCGTGTTCGTCTGCGCGGGCGCGCGTCCGACGGAAGAGGAACTGGCGGCGGCGGCGGCGAAACGCGATGATTGGTATCAGCGTCTGGTGGTAGAGGGCGACCAGATGTGGGCGCGGGGGCACAGTTATCGCGAAATATCGGACATGCACCGGCGCGCGGCCCTGGTGCTGGGCAGCGAACGCGAGTGGGCCTACGTGCCGACGAAAATGCTGGATTGTCCGGTGTGCGGCGAGAAAGTGAAGCCGGGCGTTGCCGTTTGCCGGCATTGCGGCGCGATTCTGGATGCCGCAAAGGCCGCGGAACACGGCGTCACGTTGGCGAAAAGGGGCGCGGAAGCGCCTCGTCAAAAAGAGAAATAGTTTCGCTGCGAACATTTCGGAAGTTTGCTCCGCTTCCGCGCCGCGCAATAGGACCCGAAGGGAAAAAGCAACGGACTCCTCAACTAAAAAATTCAGGAAGGCGCAATGATGATGCGAATTGATTTGCGACGAGCGGCCATTCTGGCGGTTCTGAATGCAGCCGGACAAAGGCTTGCCGCCCTAAAGGGCGGCGCTACATTTTTTAAAGGCGCGGCGGCAGTTGGATGCCTTTTGACCTCGCTCCTTGCGGGAGCGTCACCGCTGCACGCGCAGGGTACGCGCAAAGATGACATCGTGCTGGGCCCGCGGGGCACGCCGGTGGCCGGCGCGACGGTGGCGGTCTGCACGCAGCCCGCGAACACCTCGACCAAACCTTGCACGCCACTGGCGAATCTCTACTCGAATTCCGCGCTCACGCTGCCAATCGCGAATCCGATTACGGCGGACGGCCTCGGCAATTATCATTTCTATGCCGCGCCGGGGAAGTACACGCTTCAGATTTCCGGCTCGCAACTGACGACCACGGTCATCCCGGACGTGATCCTGCCGAACGATCCGATGAATCCAACGGTTACCACCGTCACCACCACCGGCGCGATATCAGCACTTTCGATGGCGCTGAGCGGGAATCTGACGGTCGGCGGCAGCGTCAGCGTGACGGGAACTCTGCTGGCGCCCAATGTTGCCGGCAAGCCCAGCACTGCTGACTCGATCTGCTACGTTTCCGCCGCGGGGAATGATTTGAACGATGGTCTGAGCTGGGGCACCGCCAAGCTCACCATCATGGCTTGCTATGATGCGCTGCCTTTGGCCGGAGGCACGATCTACAACACCAACGGCGTTGCGGCCACCAGCACGGCGGGGCAGGGAATTTGGATCATGGGCCCGGGCGATCCGAATTTTGCGAGTCCCCCCGTGGGATGGCGCAAGGCGAAGTCGGGCGCGGTCAACTTTATTGGCAACGCTGGTGTCACGCTGGGCACCAACAGCAACTTTGGAGGACGAACTTCCATCGTCTGCGGATCGGCCGCTGACCTGAACCATCCTTGCGTGTGGATTTCAGCAACCAACTCCACCATGAATTTCTCCAATCACAACTATGCGTTTCCGGGCCGGGCCGCGCTGCTCGGTGTTTGCTCCGACAATTCGACCATCACTTGCAACACGTCTGGCATCTCCTTTTTCAACGACAATTTTGCCGTGGCCGATGTTCCCGGAAACGGCCCGACCATCACCATCACCAGCAGCTCGGCCCTGTGGATTAATTTCTATTACTCCGGGTGCCAGGGCACGGATGATCAGAACACGCCGGCCAACGACAACGCTCAATGTGTTCTGATCGACGGCCGGGGAAATGCCGGCGCCAACTTGATTTCCTTTTTCCACTTCAATACGCAGCTCGGCGGAATCAAAGTCTATCCGGGCAGCTCTTCTGGCGGCATCTTCGTGGATACGATGACCTGTGAATCGCTTTTCGGCGGGGCTTGCGTCTGGTTCACTTCCACGAGCAGTGCCCAGTTTAGCCATCTGCGCGATGTGAGCTCGGCCGATTTAGCTTTGAATTCCACTGCCTACAACGTGCAGGTAGACGGCAACGGGCCGGCAGGCTCGGTGGAATGCGACGGGTGCGCGATGGGAATCGTCCCCAACGGGACTGGTTTCGGTGGAAACATCGGGCCCATGATCGCCCCGGCGGCTACGTCGCAGTTGCTCTCGAATTCGACCGTCAGCCCCACGCGGATGTCCCAATCCGGATTCATGAGCGGCAGCCAGGTGGGAATACCTGCGCGAGTGATCGGCCGAGTGGATGACGCCCGCAGCCTGGGAGCGCCGGCGGCTGTTCCTTATGCGAATCTTGCCTCGCAGCTTCCATCCGCATGGGGTACCCGGGGCGCGGGGAACGTCACCATCGCCGGCGGCAAATTGTTTGACCGTGATGGCACAACCAACGCCGGCCGCGTGACTTCCAGCTCCGGCGCGGCCTTCGCCTACTTCGCAGACATCAATCAAACTTACGCGGCCGGGGATATCTTGATTTACGGCGCGTGGTATCGATCGGTGACGGCCAACGGTTACCAGGGTGGGTCGCCAATTGGACAGAATGCCCTGGGATCGTGCGCGACCTTCACGGACATCTCCGGCCAGGGCGTGACGTCGGCGGGATCGTCTCAATTTCCGTTTATCTCTGGCGATGGGCAGTGGGAATGGGGCTATCGCGTGCTGAAAACCACTACTGTCCCCACGAATCCTTGCGAGACGGTATTCTTTGGCGACGCGAACACCACCCAGACGGCGGAATTTTACGCCCCAATCCTGCTGCATATCCCCGCCGGCCAGATCAGCGACAACGAGGCGGCTGAGCTCGCTTTGAATCTGGGGAACTGGCCGGATACAGCCCCGGTAGGAAGCGTTGCCATGCTTCGCGGCCACGATTTCCTGGTCGGCCAGCATTTGACGGCGTTTGCTTCGAATAGCGATCTGGCCGGGCGAATCACGATTACCGCGGCGACCAACGCGAGCCTCACTTTCGCCAAAGCTTTCTCGAGCGCGCCGGTTTGCGTGGCATCGCCCACATCCAATCCCGGAGCGGCCACCTGGTGGGTATCGACATCCACCACCGCAGTCACCGTGAATTTGAGCGCCTCCTCCACGATTACGTTCAATTACGTCTGCGCGGGCGATCCGAATTAGCGCCCCGCCGGAAGTAGATCCGGGAACCGGCAGCGCCGCTGGCCACGGGCTGCAAGGATTACTCTGATGAAATCCATCGAAGTCTGGTTAAAAGGAATTGCCGCGGCCGGGATTTCCGGCGCCGCCAACGGAATCGTCACCGGATTCGCCGCTATTGGAATCGATCCGAACCATTTCAATTTGCAGGCCGGCTTCCATCACACGATGCAAATCGGCGGCGTGAGCGCGGCAATCAGCGCGATTCTCGGCGTCGCGCTCTATCTGCGGCAGTCCCCGGTCCCGCAAGACCGAGCGTAAGCAGGCCCGGCGGCAGCGCAGCAGTTTTTCCCGGCTGCAAACCGCGATTCAACGTACGGCGCTTCATCCATTCGAAACTGCAAAGAAACTTTACGAGGAGACACCCATGCCGGTGATTCCCACGTCGGCGTACGCGCAGGCGGAAGACGCATTAATTTTGACGCGTTCGTTGGCAAATGATGCGGCGGGCGCCGTGTTCACGGATGCCGTCCTGATGCCGCTGTTGAACTCCGCCTATCGCAGCGTGCAGCGCGCGCTGGCCGAATGCGGCGTATCCGTGCTGGTGGCGCAGGCGGATATCGATCTGCCTCTCGATCCCGCCAGCGGGATTGCGCCGAATCCTCCGGAACTCAGCGATGTTTCCACGCCGCAACTGCCGGCCGATTGCCTTGTCCCGCACATGCTCTGGGAACGCGCGACGGCCAATACTGCCGACGTGTTCCTGCCGATGGAGAAATTTACCTCCGGCGGCGGGATGTTGAACCTTCGACCGAGCCAGTATCTGCGGCTTTGGGAATGGCGCGAGGACAAAATTAATTTGACCGGCGCGACCCAGCCGGTGACGGTGCGGCTGCGCTACGAGAAGGCGTTGCCGTCGCTCGTGCTCGGCACCGATCCCATTCAGATTCGTTCCGGTACCGATGCTCTGGCGTACGCGACGGCCGCCCTGGCGGCGCGATCGCGCGGCGCGCGGGCGCTCGCAGCCGATATGGCCGCGGCGGCGCAAGTGGCGAATGAAAATTTAATCGAGCGCTACGTCCGGCCGGAACAGCAGAAGGCGCGCCGGCGCAAGCCGTATGGCTATCGCCGCCAGGTTGCTTATCTGTAGGCCGGTCGCAAACTTGACTCCGCTTTCCCGGCGCGCCGGCCGGTCCGAAATCGATCGGGCCTTTCAGGCTTCTCTCTTTTAATCTATCCGAGGTGAAACGATGGCACTGACGTTCAATCTAGTTGATTCGTGGGCGGACGGAAGGCGAATTCATGTGACCGGCACAGTCACCGCGTCGGGCAGTTATTCCACCGGTGGCGACACCATCGACCTTTCGCAGTTTCCGATTATCGGGTCGACGCAACCTCCCATCCCCGGCACATCGTGGATGGATGGACTCGCCGGATACGATTATGTCTTCACCCCCGGCACCGGTCTTAACAACGGGAAAGTGAAAATCTTTCAGCAAGGCGCCAGCGCAGGCGCGTTCCCGGAGCTCGCCTCGGGAGCATACCCGGGCGCCATCACCGGCGACACGATCACCTTTTACGGAATCTTCAAGAAATTGCAATAGGGAAGAGAGGAGGGCAAACCGGGAAGGGCAGAGGCGCATCTAAGCCGGGGAATTCAGGGGGAGTGGTTTGCCCGGGCCCATTATGGGCCGGGAAAACCGGCAGAGAATGCCAGCAACCGATTGCCGCAGCCACGGCGCTGTTGTAAGCTCTTTTTCCGCAGGTGGCATGGGGTTAAACGGTTGTCCTGTGAGTGCGCCGCGGGCAGATCGAGAAGGGGGCAGTAGTCTCGGTCTAGTCCCCACAATTGAACAATACAGAGGGCGAACCTGGTGTTTCGGAGGAACTATTGAGGGATCGTAGCGTCCTGGCCTTTCCTTTACTGCTCGCAGTCGTTGCCAGCTTCGTCATCAGCTTGGGCCGCTCGCCACTCGATAAGCCGCTTCCAGCGGCTCGGCTGCCGGAGGATGCCCGGAAGCAAGTTGCCCTCTCGCGGATCGCTGCGGAGTTTACGCAGATGCCGCTGCGCTTCGAAGCCAATGAAGGCCAGACCGATCCGCGCGTCAAATTCGTGGCTCGTGGCAGGGGATATACCTTGTTCCTGACGTCAGACTCCGCGGTTCTGGCGTTGCAGAAGCCCATTCACCCAACCTCGGAAAGCAAGCTCGTAGCCGCGAAAGCGCAAACCGACGACAAGGAAGCCGGCGTGCTACGCATGCAATTGGCCCGCGCTAATTCAAACGCGCAGGTGGAGGGCAGCGAACGGCTCGCCGGCATTAGCAATTATTTCCTGGGGAACGATCCCCGTGCGTGGCGCACCAACGTGGCGAACTACGCCAAGGTTCGGTACCGCAATGTTTATCCCGGCATTGATCTGATTTATTACGGCCGGGGCGGCGAACTGGAATACGATTTTGTGGTCGCGCCGGGCGCCGATCCGCGGAAAATCGAGTTCGAACTCAGCGGCATGCGCGGCACTCATCCCGATGCTCGGGGAAATCTGGTGATTCCGGCGGAAGGCGGAGAAGTGCTGCTGCGCCCTCCCGTGATCTACCAGTTGCACGGCGGCGAGCGCCGCGAAATTGCGGGCCGCTACGCCATGCGAGGGGCGAATCGTGCGGGATTCGAGCTGGCTGCTTACGACCTCGCGCTGCCTCTGGTCATCGACCCTACGCTCGCCTACGCCACTTATCTCGGTGGAAGCAGCACCGATCTGGGGCTGAGCGTCGCGCTCGACAAGTCCAATAACATCTATGTTACGGGAAGTACGCAATCCAATAACTTCCCGAGCCTGAACGCGCTGAGCGTCGCGCTTCGCGGCATTCAAAATGTTTTCGTCAGCAAGTTGAACGCAAACGGCAACACGTTTATCTATTCCACCTATTTTGGCGGAACCGGCACGGATCAAGGAAACGGGATCGCCGCGGATGCCACCGGTGATGCCTACGTGGTAGGAACCACGAATTCCAAGAATATCCCCTTAGCCGGGACGCCTTTCCAATCGCAATTGAATGGCGCTCAGAACGCTTTCGTGGCGAAATTCAATCCATCGGGCTCCGCGCTGATTTTTTCTACGTATCTTGGCGGTAACGGAAGCGATTCGGGCAACGGCATTGCGCTCGACTCGGCGGGCGACGCCTATGTGGCCGGCCAAACCAGCTCGACCAATTTTCCGGTGGCCGCCGCGTTCCAGGGAACGCTGGGTGGCGTCACGAACGGATTTATTTCCAAAGTTAAGCCGGATGGGACCGGCCTCGTGTTCTCGACATATCTGGGCGGCAATGCATCGGACTTGGCCAGCAGCGTCGCGCTCGATTCTTCCGGAAACGCTTACGTGACCGGGCAAACCACGTCGGCGAATTTTCCCATAGCGAGCCCGCTGCAAGCCGCGCTCGCAGGCCCGGCCAATGCATTCGTCTCCGAAATAAAGACGGATGGCTCCGCACTGGTCTTCTCTACCTTTCTGGGCGGCGCGGGAAATGACCAGGGAAATGGAATCGCGGTCGATTCTTCCGGCGCCGTATACGTGGCCGGCGCTACCACATCGGCAAATTTCCCCACAAAGGCGCCGTTGCAGGCCGCGCTGGAGGGTGATCAGAACGGTTTCGCTTCCAAAATAGCCGCCAATGGCGCGAGCCTGGCGTTCTCCACCTATCTGGGCGGATCGAACGGTGACCGCGCCCTGGCTGTCGCCGTCAATTCTTCCGGGACGGTTTACGTGACCGGGCAGACGCGATCGAACGATTTTCCCACGTTCCATCCGTTCGAGCCGGCCTTGGATGGTCCGGCAAATGCCTTCCTGAGCGCGTTGAAAAATGACGGCTCTGCCTTTGTCTATTCCACGTTTCTCGGCGGCAACGGCAACGACTCCGGGAATTCGATCACGACGAATACGGCCGGGGATGCGGTCCTGGCCGGAACGACGCAATCTTCCAATTTCCCATTGGCGGGGCCCGAGCAGAATTTTTTCGCCGGCGGTTCGGATGTATTTATCGCGCGGGTGACGCCGGCGGCCGGGCCGGGTGTTTTGCTGACGCCTCCCGCGATTGTCTTTCCCAGCACCAATATCAATACGGCGGCCGCGCCGCTCACCGTCACCCTGACCAATACCGGCGACGCCGCTCTTACGATCACCAGCTTGAAGTTTATTGGCGCGAATGTGAGCGCCTTTACCCAGGCGAACACCTGCGCGAACAGCGTCGCTGCCGGCGCCAATTGCACGTTCACCATCAATTTTATGCCCACGGTTGGCGGCACCCTTTCAGCGACGATCCAGATCTCCGACAACGCGGTGGGCAGCCCGCACCAGATTACGATTTCGGGTACCGGAAACGCGCCCACGCCGACAGTCGCTCTTTTCCCGCCGGTGGTGACGTTTACGGGGATCGCGGTGGGACAGACTTCCACAGCCCAGCCCGTCACTTTGACCAACAACGGCACGGGACCGCTGACGATTACCAGTGTCCAAATCACCGGGAACAACAAAGACGATTTTTCGCAAACGAATACCTGCGGCACCACTGTGGCGGCAGCGGCGACCTGCACGATCAATGTCACGTTCAAACCGGCCGATGCCGGCAATCGTCAGGCCAACTTGCTGGTCAATGACAATGCGCCCGACACTCCCCAGGTTACGTTTTTGGTTGGAGGAGAAAGTTTCGCCGTCTCCGTGAGTCCCCCGGCAGCCGCGTTGACGGCGGGCGAAGCGATCTCTACGACGGTGACCATCTCGCCCGGGAACGGCTTTAATCAGGCCGTTACTCTTACCTGCACCAACCTGCCGCAGGGAGCGAAGTGTTCCTTTGTGCCCGCGAGCGTGACCCCGGACGGCACAAACCAGATTTCGGCTGCACTCACGGTCACAACAACTGTGCGTTCCGGACTCCCCGGACCGCTTGGAAAGTGGATGGGGCCACGTAGCCCGCTGCAATTCGCGCCGTGGCTGGCGCTCCTCGCCGCATTGGGCCTGCTTTGGCCGGGACGGAAGAGCGGAAGACCCCGCGTCCGGCTGGGCTTCGCTGGAATCGGGATCTTGTTTCTCTTCATGGCAGGCTGCGGCGGTGGCAGCAGCAACACTGGATTTAAGCCGGGACCCACTCCGGCCGGTACGTTTAACGTCACCGTCACCGGCACAGCCGGAAAGCTGGTCCAAACGACTACGCTCCAACTGATCGTCAATTAATTTCGCACGTTTCGTGGGCAACTCCTGCTGGGCGGATCTCTGATCCGCCTTTTTTATTGCCCGCATCATTCCGCGTCGGCTAGTGCGCGGCTGATGAAAGCACGGCTTGGCCGATGACTTACGCGTTTCACGCTTAAAAACTGCTGGATCCGCAAACGGAATACCTATGAGCATCGAAACCTTTCAACCTCTGGCGCTGGCCACCTTTGGCACCTGGATCACGCTGCTCGATCCGTCGGATGTGCCGCCCGGCATGTCGCCCGATGTGCGGGACGTCGAATTTTTCCCCGGCGGAGTGCGCATTCGTCCGGGACTCGTTTCCTCATACGCGCCGCTGGCCGGCGCGCCCAAAATCAACGGCCTGAAAAGCTATAGCACGCAGAATCTGGTGCAACGCCTGCTCGTCTTCGATTCGGCGGGGAATCTCTACAAGGAAACTTCGCCGGGCACGTTGTCTCTTGTCGCCGCGGGCCTTTCTGCCAATTCGTATCTGGCATCGACGACGGTATTCGGCCGGGAATACATGGGCATTTCCGATGGCCTGGTCGGTCAGGATTTGCCGCGGCAATTTGACGACACGTTCTTGGATCGAGTCAGCCAAGTCGGCCCTGGTGAAGGGCCGACCGTAGCAGACGCCACCGATCCGGGAACGATTGCTGCCGGTCCGCACCAGTGCTCGGTGGTGTTCGTCACGCGGCAGGGATTTTGGACCGCGCCATCGCCGCCCGTCACCTGGACCGCGGCCGGCAATAAGAAAGTGAACGTTACGAATATTCCAGTAGGGCCGGCCAACGTGGTGCAGCGATTGCTCACCTTCACCGCTGCCGGCGGCGCCAATTTCTATCATGTGCCGGCCACGATGGTGATCGACGACAACACCACCACCGCCGTGGAAGTGGATTTCAACGAAACCATTCTTCTTTCCGGCGCCAGCATGGATTATTTGTTCAACTTGATCGAACTGCCGGATCAGCTTGGTGTGATCGATTATGCCCAGCGGCTTTTCTGGTGGGGCGAACGCGCCAAGATGTCGAATTGGCGCAACCCGACCTTTGACGGTGGATTCGATCTTGGTGGCAACGGGCGCCCGCTGGGCTGGCAGCGCGATGCAACCTTCGGGCCGGGCGGCAGCCGCGAATCTTCCAATGTCGTCTGGGGTGACGCGTATCGAATCACGTCCGACGGCTCCACGGTGGAGCGCGGATTGATCACGCAGAATGCCTGGATCGATGCGGTGGGCAATCCGCTGCTGGCGCGCAACACGGATTATTCCGTCCGGGCCCGCGTCCAGCGCAGCGCGGGACTCGCGCAAGGCACGCTGCGAATCAATTTATTCAGTGCCACGGCCGGCGCGATCGGCACGGGGCTTGCGGTCAGCGCGGCGCAGGCTACCACCCAGTGGCGGGAATTCACCGCGAATCTTGCCCCGCCGCAGGGAACGATTCCGCACGATTTGCTCCTCCGCGTTTATGCCGATGGCACGCCAGCGCCGAACGGCGAATCTTTTATTGTCGACAACATTGAGATTTTTCCCACCGTCGCGCCGCAGAATGCTTCGCTGATCCGCGCCAGTAACACGGAACAACCGGAAAGTTACGACGGCATCAGCGGCATCCTGGATGTCGCCGTCAATAACGGGCAGGGAATTCGCTCCGCGTTCAAACTGCGCAACCTTCTCTATTTCGTCAAGGAGCGCAGCCTGCACGTCACCGCCGATGACGGAGTAAACGAGCCAGCCCTGTGGTCCATCGAAGAA
>JBGQGW010000093.1:0-13331 GCA_041497605.1 Terriglobia bacterium
ACCATGCCCAGCGCCACTTGAAAACAGCCGAAGATGATGAACAACGCGAACGAACCGATTTCACCTTGCTGGAACACGCTTACGGCGCCAACAAGCCGGTTCTTGCCATATGCTACGGAATCCAATCGCTGAATGTCTTCCGGGGCGGTTCGCTGATTCAAGACATTGCGGCTGGAAGTCTGGCGAGCGAAAGTCCGGCGAAGATCCAGCATCCCTGGGAAAACTCCAAGGGCGGCGCGCCAGAGCCATTTCATCCGGTCCTGATCGAGCCGGGGACACGCCTGGCGCAACTGGCGGGTGCGGCGGAAGCGCAGGTGAACAGCTCGCATCATCAGGCGATTCGCGAGCCCGGCCGCGATCTGCGCATCGCGGCACGGGCACCGGATGGAATCATCGAAGCAGTGGAAGGAACAGGCGCGACGAATTGGATTGCGGGCGTGCAGTGGCACCCGGAGCGCATGCCGTCAGATCGGCTGGCTCGATCGCTCTTTCGCGAGTTGGTCGTCGCTGCCCGGGCCGCGCACGTCCGCACCTAGGACAAACGAACAGCAAGTTGGGCTTATCCGCGCTGGCATGGTAGGCTTCCACTTCTAATTTTCATCATTCCATTCATACATTTCTACTTTTGCTGGGGGTTCCATGATTTCTCTTGCGGGCAAGGCGGCGGTGATCACCGGGGGATCGCGCGGCATTGGCGCGGCAACCGTGAAGCTATTCGCGCAGGCCGGCGCCGATGTGGTTTTCAGCTACAATCGCAGCCGCGAAGCCGCCGGACAGGTGGAACAGGAAGCGCGCAAGCATGGAACCCGGGTCGAAATGCTGAAGGCGGACCTGAGCCGGATGGCCGACGCGAAGAAATTAGTCCAGTTTGCCGCCGATCGCCTGGGCCGTTTGGACATCCTGGTCGCAAACGCGGGCATCTGGAACGTCGAGGACTTGCCGATCGAAAAATTGAGCGAGCGCGAGTGGGACGAAATGATGCGCGTCAATTTGAAAAGCATCTATGCAGTGACGCACTTTGCCGCGCCGTATATGATCGCGCAACGTTCCGGACGCATTATCGCGATCAGTTCGACTGCCGGGCAGCGAGGCGAAGCTTTCCACTCGCACTATGCTGCCACCAAGGGCGGGACGATCAGCTTTGTGAAGTCGCTTTCGACCGAGCTCGCCCGGCACAACGTTTTGGTCAACTGTGTGGCGCCAGGCTGGGTGGATACGGACATGTCCAAACCGGTGCTCGGTACGAAGGCGGGCCGGAAATTTGCTTTTGGCCAAATTCCCCTCGGGCGAGTGGCTACAGCCGAGGAAGTGGCTGGACCGATTCTCTTTCTCGCTTCCGATCTGGCAACTTTCATGACCGGCGAAATCGTCAATGTAAATGGAGGCGCAGTCCTGTGCGGCTAACTCGACCACTCGTTCCGGGCTTGCTGCTGCTCGCAGTCCTGCTGTTTGCCCGCGCGGCGAGAACGCAAGACTCGCAGATCATGATGCCGGCGCAGAGTGCCGCCAAGGCCAAGCAATTACTGCAAGAAACGATCCAGGCCCTCGGCGGTGATGCCTATCTGAACGTTCGCGACGTAACGATCAACGGCCGTTTGGGGCAATTCGGGCATTCCGGCGATCTAACCGGCTACATGCAATTTTGGGATTACAACAAGCTGCCCGATAAAGATTTCACCGAGTATGGCTCGAAGCACAACATCATCGAGGCTTACAACGGCGATCACGGTTGGACCATGGATCGCGGGGGCGTGACGGATATCGCGGAAGCCTCGCTCGAGCAGCGCAAGGAAGATTTGAAGACGGACATCGACATGATCCTCCGCTACCGGATCAAGGAGCCCGGAATGTCGTTTCGCTACGCCGGTCCTGACGTGGTGGAGTTAAAACAAGCCGACTGGGTGGAACTGGCGGATAGTGAAGGGCGGACGATCCGTATTGCGCTCGCTCAATCGACGCATCTGCCGATTCAGGAACGCGTGGAAACGCGCGATCCCACCTATCACACGCGCAGCGTACAAATTACTTATTTTTCGAATTATCATCCGATCCAGGGAGTCCAATCCCCATTCCAGATCGCGCGGGAAAAAAACGGCATGAAAATCTTCCAGGCCTTTTTCGATGACTTCAAATACAACACCGGACTCAATGATTCGCTCTTCACTAGGCAGGAGTTGGAAAACCGCTACGCCAAGATGAAAGATAAGTACAAGGGTGACAAGAACAAGAAGAAAGAGAAAGACTGATCTCGTTTCCCTATTGCCGGAGAGCCGTACGTCTTCCATGAAGCCCTTCTCCCAAAATTTACTTCTTTTCCGCATCGGAGCGAGTGGGTAGCTGCAAAACAGGGTGCGAGTTATAATGATCGGATGCGAATGATGCGAAAGAGCGGCAGAGAGGGCGGTACTTCGATGCGTGCACGCAGCGCGGCGTCGCCGGAGAACGGAACGGCGCCTCGGGTGCGGAGCACCACCATCTTGTGTGTGCGGCGCGACGGCAAAGTGGTGATGGCGGGTGACGGCCAGGTGACCGTCGGTGAAGGCGTGATGAAGCACAACGCCAAAAAGATCCGCCGCCTGTTCAGCGATAAAATCGTCGCGGGATTTGCCGGAAGCACGGCGGATGCCCTGTCGCTTTTCAGCCGATTCGAAAACAAATTGCAGGAATACCACGGGAACCTGCCGCGAGCGGCGGTGGAGCTTTCAAAGGAATGGCGCACCGACCGGCTGCTGCGGCATCTGGATGCCATGCTGCTGGTGGCGGACGCAAAGTCCACGTTTCTTCTTTCCGGGCGCGGCGACGTGATCGAACCGGACGACGGGCTCTGCGCGATCGGCTCCGGTGGTCCGTTTGCGCTGGCGGCGGCCCGGGCGCTGGCCAAGCATACCAAGTTGGGCGCGAAGGAAATCGCGATGGAAGCGATGAAAATCGCGAGTGAAATTTGCATTTTTACGAACGATCATTTTTCGATCGAAGAATTGTAGCGCGAGGATTTGTGAACAACGGCAAGGACAAACCAATGGCCCTTTTTCTTCCTGGAGAATCTCAAGAACCCGAACCGGAGGCAGTACCCTCCTTTGACGAGCTCACCCCACGGGAAATCGTGGTCGAGCTCGACAAATATATCGTGGGCCAAAATGCGGCAAAGCGCGCCGTGGCGGTGGCGTTGCGCAATCGCGTCCGCCGGCAGAAATTGCAGCCCGAGCTGGCCGAAGAAATTTTGCCGAAAAATATTTTGATGATTGGGCCCACCGGCGTGGGCAAGACGGAAATTGCCCGGCGGCTGGCGCGCCTGGCGGGCTGCCCCTTCGTCAAAGTAGAAGCTTCGAAGTACACCGAAGTCGGCTACGTGGGCCGCGACGTGGAATCCATGGTGCGCGACCTGGCGGAAGTCTCGATCGACATGGTCCGCGAAGAGAAGCTGGACGAAGTGGCGGAGCGCGCGGAGCAGGCCGCCGAGGAACGAGTGCTTGATCTGCTGCTGCCGGCCTCGCCGCCGGCATTCGAAACCATTGGCCCCGCCAATGCCACGACGGATGCCCAAAGACGCGAGGTCGCTCAACGCACACGCGAAAAGCTCCGAACGCAATTGCGCGAAGGGAAGCTCGACCAGCGCATGGTGGAAGTGGAAGTTCGCGAGCGCTCGATGCCGGCCTTCGAGATCATCTCGAACCAGGGCATCGAGGAAATGGACATCAACGTGAAGGACATGCTTTCCGGCATGTTCGGCCAGCAGAAGAAAAAACGGAAAATGACTGTCGCCGAGGCTTTCGATTACCTGATTCAGGAGGAAGAGAACCGCCTGTTGGATATGGATCAGGTCACGCGGATCGCGGTCGATCGCGTCGAGCAGATGGGCATCCTGTTCATCGATGAAATCGACAAAATTGCCGGGCGCGAAGCCGGCCATGGGCCCGACGTTTCGCGCGAGGGAGTGCAGCGCGATATCTTGCCGATCGTTGAAGGCACCACGGTAAACACGCGCTATGGCATGGTGCGCACCGAACACATATTGTTTATCGCCGCGGGCGCGTTCCACACCACCAAACCCTCCGATCTGATCCCGGAGTTGCAAGGACGCTTCCCGATCCGGGTGGAACTTAGCTCGCTGACCGAAGCGGATTTCATACGGATTCTCACCGAGCCGAAAAACGCTCTGATCAAGCAATACATCGCCCTGCTCGATACGGAAGCCGTCAAGCTCAGCTTCAGCGAAGACGGCGTGGCATCCATCGCGCAATTCGCCGCCCGGGTGAACGAGCAGACGGAAAACATCGGCGCGCGGCGGCTGCACACGATCCTGGAAAAAGTGCTCGAGGAAATTTCGTTCGATGCGCCCGACCTGAAAAAGAAAACGATCAAGATCGACGCCGCTTATGTGCAGAAACAGCTCACCTCGATCGTGAAAGATCAGGATTTGAGCCGGTACATCCTGTAGAAAATGGAATTGCAGCTTGGAACTCAAAATCGGTTCTGAACCCTATTCCTGGCGGATGGCGCTATGCGAGGATGAGTACAGCCAGGCGCATTTTCTCGGTAATTCTCCTCGCTGCTCCGGATGACCTCCATTCGAACTCGGCAAGGAACGGCACTTTCGCTTTGCTTCGGCCAAGCGGAAACCGGCTCCGGCAATCCCCGATTCCTCTTCTTCCATTTCCCACTTTTCATTCTCGGTTTGGCTGCCCTGATTGTGGCCGCCGGGTGCGCTTCGCCGGGCGATCCCAATCCACCGCAACCGCCGGTTCCACAAGCCATTACCGACCTGGCCGCGCACCAGGCCGGCGACAAAGTTGTGCTGGTCTTCACAATCCCGAAGAGCACGGTGGAGGGCGAACCGCTCAGCGAGCCTCCCACGATTGAAATCTTCCGTAGTTATATTCCCTCCAATGCGAAATTAAAAAATGGACTGCCGGTGGATTTTCCCAAAGAGCCCTCTTACACCATTCCTTCGGCATTGGTGAGCACTTACGAAGCGGATGGGCGCATGACATTCGACGATCCGCTAAAGCCCGAAGACCTCCTGCAGCATTCGGGGGAGCAGGTTGTCTACCTGGTTCGCGCGCGCGCATCCAAGAAAAAAGATTCGGACGCCTCGAATCCAGCAAGTGTACGCGTCTATCCCGCGGCGGAACCCATCGGCAATCTCGCTGCGCAGATGACGAAAACAGCAGTCGAGCTTTCCTGGGCGCCTCCTGCGAAGACCACGTCTGGCGCGCCCATCGCCGCGCTGACTGGGTACCGCGTGTACCGCTCTGAAGTAGACCCGAAAGCGGCCACCGAAGCCATGACAGATCCGTCGAAAGCAAAGACGGTGGCGCCGCTCGAACTTCTGGCTTTGACGCCCTCGCCGCACTACGGGGACTCGCAGTTCCAATTCGGCCGCACCTACCTCTACTCCGTGCGCAGCGTGACGCAGTACGAAGCAGACTCGGTGGAATCCGGAGATTCGAACTTGCTGGCCGTCATGCCGCGTGACGTGTTTCCACCGGCAGCTCCGCAGGATCTGGTTTCCGTGTTGGTTCCAGCGAGCGGAGCGACACCCGCGCACCTGGAGCTTTCCTGGAGCATTAGCGATGCCCCGGACGTCACAGGCTATAACTTCTACCGAAGCGAAGACGCGGCGAAACTTGGCGAGCGCTTGAACCGAGATTTGTTGCCCACGCCTGCGTTTCGTGATATGTCGGCAGTGCCTGGCCGCACCTACTCCTACACAGTCACGGCCGTTGACCGGGCCGGCAACGAAAGTTTGCCGAGCGCACCGGTATCTGTCACGGTGCCTTCAGAAGCACGCAAGATGAACCCGTGACCACTTCGGCGCAATTCGACGCGGATCACCCATCGGCTTTTCGGAGTCCCCTGGTGCGCACCGGACTCCTGACCGGCGTGCTGCTATCCATCGTGATGGCTGTATCGCTCTACCTGGCCAACCGCGTTCCGGCATTCGAGAGTCTTGCCACAGAAAGGAATGCCGCATGTAGCGGGGTCTTTTTTGTTGTGATGCTCATTCCCGCTATTCGCTTCCGGCGCCGGCCGGTGGAGCTTTTTACCAGCGGCATGGTGGCCTGGGTCGTCTTCACGTTGGCATACGTGGGTGCCGCAAATTTTTATGAGAATCTCTACAGCAGCCTCCACACCACTCCGGGAATCATGCTGGCCTATGGAGCGGGGGCCTATGGAATCGTGGCGGTAATTACCTGGGTCTTACAAATGGTTCGCGCCGCGCTGCGCGAATCACCCACACCGACGCGGCGACGGCCCCGTCACCTTGTTCATCCGCACCGATGAAGCTTTGCCGGTTTCAACCCTTGGAATTTGCCGCGCTTGAAATTCATCGCTCGACAGGGCTTCTGCATCCGGAGCCGCTTTCGGGCATCATTGAACACGAAAGAGTGCGCGAGATTCCGGGCGGGCTAGTTGCATTGTCGCGCGAGTCCCTCAGCGAATGGCCGGGGGCGTCACCGCGGGCAAGTACGCCTGAATCGGCGCGCTCCTGGCCGCTCGGCGAAGTGAAACTTCTGCCGCCGGTAGTGCCAAGCAAGATTGTCTGCCTGGGGCGCAACTACGTGGAACACGCGGCCGAGCTTGGCAACGCCGTGCCGACGAATCCATTGATTTTCTTGAAGCCACCCTCCTCCGTGATTGCGGCGGAAGAGCCGATCGTGATACCTCCGGACTCGAAGCGCGTGGACTATGAGGGCGAGTTAGCGGTGATTATCGGCCGCACCTGTTCACACCTTGGACCCACGGATGATGTGAAGAGCTACATTGCCGGATACTCGTGCTTGAATGATGTGACGGCCCGCGATTTGCAAAAGGCGGATGTGCAGTTCACCCGGGGGAAAGGCTTTGATACGTTTTGCCCGCTCGGGCCGGTGCTGGAAACCGAACTCGATCTCGCCACCGCGAAAGTGGAGACCTACCTGAATGGTGTGCGGAAACAGTCAGCTCCCCTGACGGAAATGATCTTTTCTGTTGATGCTATAATCCGCTGGATTTCCCGGGTGATGACCCTGGTTCCCGGTGATGTGATTGCAACAGGTACGCCTTCCGGCGTGGGGCCGCTCGCCGCCGGCGACGTGGTGGAAGTGATCGTGAGTGGAATCGGCACTCTGCGGAATCCCGTTGTGGCCGGCGAAGACTAAACATGGTTGCTGCGGTACCGGCAGAACAAGGAACGAACCGGCTCAAATTGTTTCTCGATACCGCGAACCCCGGAAATGTTTTGCAGGCCGCAACGAGTGAGGCTGGATGTTGAAGAGCCTTGTTGAACATTGGCAGGAAATAGCCATGGGCGCCGGATTTCTGGTGCTGGCGGGTGGCACTATTTTTTTCATGATGCGCCGCCGTCCCGTCGATTCGGATGAAGCCGAGCGGAAACGGCGCTCGTTCCTGAACCGAGTCGGCCGTATCGTCGAAGGCCAGGTCCTCGAAATCGCCGATCAGCCGCGCGAACCCGAGAAGCCGCGTGGGCTTTTTCACCGGCGCAAGACTTCCGTTGCCGAAAACGGGAACGGCACGCGCAAGTTGTTGTACTACACCTATTCGATTTCCGGAGTCACCTACGAGACGGCGCAGGACATCACTGGACTGGAAGAGCGTGCCTGCCTGGAACGGATTGTGGCGGGCCAGTCCACCAGCGTAAAGTATGATCCCTCGAATCCGAGTAATTCCATCCTTGTCGCGGATGATTGGTCAGGTTTGCACTAGAACCGGGATGCCGGCGGAAGTGGCCTCAGGTAGATTCCTAGCAGCGCAACGGTGTCCGGATCACAAGCGGCAGGTTCATCTAGGATCAATAGGAAATTGAATTGAGAAATCGGGCGGCGGCAACCATTCTATCCGCGTCGGTTGGGCTGATCGTGATGTTGGCCGCAGCCGGCGCCGTACTTATGGCTACGCTGGCGGTGGCTGAAATTCGTCATCCGCTCTTGCATGCGATTTCCATCGCCGCGGAATTGGTTTTCGGGGTTGGGCTGCTGGTCGGCTCAGTGTTCTTCGCCACCCAGTTCACTGTGTGGGTTACGGGCAAATCCTCCGATTCTTGACCTTGCTCCTCGTCTGCGCCTGTGGCAGGCTAGCCCCGTTCAGATGTACGGATGATGAGTAGCCGGGTTAAAAAATGTCGGATGGAATCCCGTCGCTTCAGGACGGGCGTTTCGAGCAGGCACACAGTCGGCGCTCTTTAAGGCGGTACGGACTCTCCACACATGCCAACCGATCGAAAACATCTGGATGCGATGGAAGTGCTTCACAGGCGCGACGCCGAGGCGGAAGCCGGAGGCGGGGCGGAGCGCCGCGAACGCCAGCACAAAGAAGGCAAGCTTGCCGCGCGCGAACGCATCGAACTGCTGCTCGATGAGGGCAGCTTCGAAGAGCTCGACAAGTTCGTAACCCATCATTGCACCGACTTTGGAATGGAACAGCAGAAGCCGCTTGGCGATGGGTTCATTTCCGGCTACGGGCGAATTGACGGACGCCTGGTGTACGTTTTTGCGCAGGACTTCACTGTGTTTGGCGGCTCCCTCAGCGAAGCGAACGCATCGAAAGTCACGAAGATCATGGACCTGGCGATGCGCGCGGGCGCTCCCGTGATTGGTCTGAACGATTCGGGCGGCGCTCGGATTCAGGAAGGAGTGATGTCGCTGGCCGGCTATGCCGATATTTTCCTGCGCAACACGCTGGCCAGCGGTGTGATTCCGCAGATCAGCGCGATCATGGGGCCGTGCGCCGGAGGCGCAGTCTATTCGCCCGCGATTACCGATTTTATTTTCATGACGCGCGATTCCTCGTACATGTTTGTCACCGGTCCGGACGTGATCAAAACGGTGACGCACGAGGAAGTGACGAAGCACGAACTCGGCGGCGCGATGACCCACAACGAGAAAAGCGGCGTGGCCCACTTTGTGGCCGCCGATGATGCCGAATGCCTCGCCATGATCCGCGAATTGCTGGGCTTTTTACCGTCGAACAATGTGGACGATCCCCCGCGCCGCGTGGCGGCCGATCCGTGGGACCGCGCCGACTCGAGCTTGAACGCCATCGTGCCGGAAGATCCGATGCTCCCCTACGACATCAAGGATGTGATTCATGCCGTCGTGGACGATGCCGGCTTCTTCGAAGTGCAGGAGTACTACGCGAAAAATATTGTCGTCGGCTTCGCGCGGCTCGACGGGCGGCCGGTTGGAATTGTCGCGAATCAGCCGGCATTCCTCGCCGGCGTGCTGGATATCAATGCCTCGCTGAAAGGAGCGCGGTTCGTCCGGTTCTGCGACGCGTTCAATATTCCATTGATCACGTTTGAAGACGTGCCGGGCTTTCTGCCGGGGACGCAGCAGGAGTTCGGCGGGATCATCAAGCATGGCGCCAAGTTACTCTTTGCGTTTGCCGAGGCTACCGTGCCGAAATTGACGGTGATCACCCGTAAGGCATATGGCGGCGCGTATTGCGTGATGTCCTCCAAACACATTCGCACCGACATGAATTTTGCGTGGCCGAGCGCGGAAATCGCGGTGATGGGGCCGGAAGGCGCAGTCAATATTGTTTATAAGCGCGAAATCGAACGCGCACCCGAGGCGGATCGCGAACGGCTGCGGCGGGAAAAGATCGCCGAGTTTCGCGAACGATTCGCAAATCCCTACGTGGCCGCCGAGCGCGGCTACATCGATGCCGTCATCGAACCTTCGCAGACTCGGCCGAAGCTGATCACGGCGCTTCGCTCGCTCGAAAACAAGCGCGACACCATGCCGCGCAAGAAGCACGGCAATATTCCTCTCTAGAACAGCAAGACCGGATTCCCAATCTCCATAAGCTACTCGAACCGGGTGCCGCAAAAGTCCGGCGGAGACCGCTGCGACGGCTACTTCTTCTTCACGGCTATCATTTCCACTTCCAGCTTGGCCCCCAGCGCCAGACTACTCACGGCTACCGTACTGCGTGCCGGAAAATTGTCCGAAAAAAACTCTCGATACACTTTATTCCAGTCGTCGAAACGCGACATGTCGGCGAGAAACACGTTCACCTTCACAACGTCTTTGTAGTCATATCCAGCGGCTTTTAATACAGTGCCCAGATTCTGCAGCGACTGCCGGGCTTCTTCCGAAAAGTTCTCTGGAATCTTTCCGGTCTTGGGATCCTGCCCGACATTTCCGGAAACATACAACGTGTCGCCGGCCAGCACGGCATCGCTGTATGGCAATCCTTGCACGTGGGCGGGCGTGTTAATCACTTTGTGTTGCGCGGCGGCAGTCGATGCAACGCCAGCGAGCCCAACCACCATCACGACGAGTGCGATTGCTTTCATCGGAATTCCCTCCTTCTCCGTTAACTCTCTCAAAGGAAAGTTAAGTTTGCACTCTATCCATTTTTAGACTGCAAGGGGAATTTAATCGTGTAAGGAAGTAAATTCGAGATGCCGCGAAATGCGTGCTGGAGAGACCGCCCTAAAAAGAAAAAGGGCGGGGAATGCCCCACCCCTGAAGACAGATACGGCCGGCGACACAATCAAAGATCTACTGAGTTGTTGTCTTTGCCAGATCTCCCACCTTGAAGTCGGTGCCGGAGACCGCCTTTGCCACCGAAGAGACGTCATCCACATCGGTGACTTGAATTACGCCGACCTGCGTGCTCAATCTGCGAATCACGGCTCCGGTGGCTGGATCCTTGATTTCCTTGGTCACGCGCTCGACGGATAATTGATCGCCGACCTTCAGTCCGGACTTTGCGCCCACGTTGAGGACGATCTGGCCGCCGTCAACGGCTGCGACCAGGCCGGTGACGCTGATCGTGCGCGCCTGCAGCTTGCCGTTATTCGCAACCAAGCCGGTGCAGAGTTCGTCGGTGGCCTTCTTCACGGCTTCACCGATGATGGTCTGTTGGAAATCGCTGCTGCCGAAATCGGCATGGCCAGCGCCAAAGCCGTGCCAATTGCCGCCGCCACCTGTCATCGACGTGCTCTCGCGCGAGGACTCGGCCTTGCCTTCGGCCACGCCCAGGATTTCCGCCGTGTCGATATCCACCATGCGCGCGTCAATCCCCACGACAGCCTTGCTCTTTTTATGTCCGAAGCCGCCAATTCCGTAGCCGCCCCAGTTGCCTCCGCCACCACCGATATTGGTGTTCTTGGTTTCGTTTCCGAACTGGGTAATGCTGCCGATAATGATCGCGTCCACACCCAGAAGCTTGCCGAGCTTGGCTGCCGAGGCGGGATTGGCGCGGTCGCTGTTGGCAAAATTCTGCTCGGCGAGGATCTTGTCCAGAGCTTTGCGCTCGATGACGGAATAGGTGCCGTCCTTCACCAAATCGTTGACGATCAAATCCGCGATCCCCTTCCCGACGTCGATGTCCGATCCAAACAGAGCGGACGAATTGGTGCGGACAGTTGCGTAATCGAAATCGAAGACTGCGACACGCTTCTTCCGCCCCTGCGCGGCAGGGGCCGGAGTTTGGGCTGCGAGTGGAAGGACTACGCCCAACAGCAAGAACACTAGCAGAATTCGTTTCATCGAATGGCCTCCTGAACCGAAAGATTGCTGGGGAACGGATGATTGACCATTATCGCTGCAAATTCTATGGGAGCGGCACGGGGGTGTCAACACTGTAACGGCAAGCGAGTGCGATGATGAAAACGGACCTGCGCGGCCTTGGAGATACATCCTGTTGACGACTGCTCAAACGGGGTGCCATCGTTCCGCGAACAGGTGACCGAACAACAGCAAGTGCCTGAAAACGCAAGCGTCCCCTGCGCGTGCGGCCCGGTAGGGCATGCTAGAATCGCGGGTTCGCGAGCGTGCGGAACATGTTTCGGAAAATCCTAATCGCAAATCGGGGCGAGATCGCGGTGCGCATCCTGCGCGCCTGCCGCGAACTCGGCATTGGCGCGGTGACGGTGTTCAGTGACGCCGATCGCGCCGCCTTGCACGTTCGGCTCTCCGATGAGGCGTATCCCATTGGTCCCGCGCCGGCGCGCGAAAGCTACCTGGTGATCGACAAATTGCTCGGCGTGGCGCGTCTGGCCGGATGCGATGCGCTGCACCCCGGTTACGGCTTCCTCGCTGAAAATCCCGAGCTCGCCCGGGCGTGCAAGAAAGCGGGCGTGAAATTTATCGGCCCCTCGCCCGAAGCGATGGAACAGCTCGGTTCGAAAACAGAAGCGCGGCAGACGGCGAAGCGAGTAGGCGCGCCAACTGTGCCGGGGACGATTGATCCGGTCGCCAATGTGACCGAGGCGCAGTCCATCGCGCGGGAAATTGGCTTCCCGGTTCTGCTGAAGGCAGTGGCCGGTGGCGGCGGCAAAGGCATGCGCCTGGTGGAAAACGAGCGGGAGTTTACTTCCGCTTGGCGCGACGCTTCCTCCGAGGCCTTGAATTCCTTCGGAGACGCGCGACTCTATCTCGAAAAATATCTAGCGCGGCCACGGCACGTGGAAATTCAGGTGCTTGGCGACGAGCACGGGCACCTCGTCCATCTCGGGGAACGCGAGTGTTCGGTACAGCGCCGCTATCAAAAAGTAATTGAAGAGTCGCCTTCCCCCATTATGACCCCCGAACTGCGCAAGGCGATGGGAGAGGCTGCGGTAAAAATCGCGGCTGCGGGGGATTACACGAACGCAGGGACGTGTGAATTCCTGGTGGATGCCGCGCGCAACTTTTATTTCCTGGAAATGAATGCGCGGCTGCAGGTGGAACATCCGGTAACAGAAATGGTCACCTCGTTCGATCTGGTAAAGCTGCAAATCCGTATCGCGGCCGGCGAGCTGCTGCCTTTTGCGCAATCGGACATTGCCCTGCGCGGACACGCCATCGAATGCCGGATTTATGCCGAAGATCCCGATAATAATTTCTTTCCTTCCCCGGGGAAAATCCTGGAGCGGCGCGTGCCGACTGGCCCGGGAATCCGCCTGGATGAGGGCGTCTATGCGGGCTGGACTGTGCCGGCTGACTACGATCCGCTCCTGGGTAAATTGATCGCCTGGGGCGCTGACCGCGAGGAAGCCATCGCCCGGCTTCGGCGAGCCCTGGCCGAATATTATGTGAGCGGGATTACTACGAACGTTGGCCTGTTTCGGAGGATTTTGGGGGAACCGGAATTCGTGCGTGGCGAAATCTACACGCGCTGGCTGGATGACTTGTTACAGAGGCCGCCAGCCGCGACCGAAGACCCTGGCGCCGAAAACGCCGCAGCGATCGCCGCGGCATTATGGCACTCGAGCCAAGGCGGAACAATGTCTCGCGCATCCGAAATATCAGACCAGCGCGAATCGCGTTGGAAGTCGGAAGGTCGAAGCGAATTGCTTCGCCCCGACACGCACCGGTAATCGCAACAATTTCTCAGTC
>JBGQGW010000094.1:0-13323 GCA_041497605.1 Terriglobia bacterium
GGAATCTCTTGTTCATCGTCCATCCGCTCGTATGCGGTCGATTGTCTGAATCGCGGTTGGCATCTTCACAGTCTATCTAAATGCATTCGCGATTTGCGGGTCGCGATTTTCGATGGTGGCGCGGACGAGTTCGACGAGTTCTGCGGCAACTGTGCCGGGGAGTTGGTCGTGGGTAAGGCTTTCGCACAGAGCGGTGAGATCGACGAGCCGCGCGAGACGGCGCCAGTCGTCCGGCAACGCGCCTCCGGCGTGCAGGTAACCCGAGGAGAAGTGGGGCTCGGCGAGGGGGTGAGCGGCGCGCTCGTAGCGGAGGAAGTTGGCGAGGTCGGCGAGAGGAGAACCGGAAACGGCGAATTCCCAGTCGAGAACCGCTGCCATGGACCAGCGCCCCGCGACCGGTTGCACCAGCAGGTTGCGTTTATTGAAATCGCCGTGGACGAGACGAGCTTCATTCTCGAGAGAGGCGAATTGCGGGACGCAGGACCACACCAAGGTATGAGTGCGATCACGCAAATCCGCCTTCATGTGTTGCTGCAGGTTTGTTGATGCGAGGCACAAATCAACAAAGCGCGGCATGGGATCGCGCCCTTCCAGGAGTGGAGATGTGACGGTTGGCCCCGGCGCGAGCCAACCCGGCTTTGAGAATGTGGCGCGGCCGATGGCGGCCAGAGTTTCGCCGGCGGAGTATGCGGCCTGCGCGATGGCATCGAGATCGCCGCTGCGTCTTAGTTCGCGGAAACTGATGCCTTCGACGAAGCGAGACAGAGAAAATGGCGGGAAATTTTCGACGCCGTCCGGCATCGCATGAATCAGTTCCGGGACAGGCACGGAGCCGGACACGAGCCGCATCAGATCAAGCTCCTTCTGACACAGCGACGGATCATGTTCGTAAATGCGCAGCACGATCCACTCGGGCGTGGAGTCGAGACGAAGCTTGAAGTTGGCATTGCGCAAGCCGTCACCGAGCGGCTGGATTTCGGCCACTTGGCCGCGCGGAAACGCGGTGTGAACGATTCTCTCCAAATCGGGTATAGGCAAGGTACGGCGCGGTTCGGAGCGGAACCAACGGGCTTTGCCGGGGGCGCCGTGAGCCATGCCGGTCAGAAAAGCTTTTCCGAGGGTGAAAGCTGGCCGTACTCGCTGGAATAGTGCAAGGGCGCGTCGGAGTAGACACCTTTTTCGAGTTGGTAGATTTCGCAGGAATCGTAGGGCTTGGAATAAATGTGGATGCTGGTAGCGCGCTGGCCGAACTCAGGGGGATTCACAACCTGATGCACCGGCTCTTCGGGCTGGACTATACCGGGATGCTCGGCGTCCATATCGTAGACATCCGTGGGAACCAGACGGCAGGAGCGGTGAGAGGAGTCGCGATTTTCCACGCGGAAATTTTGCACGCGCAATTTGCCGATGGGAACCACCATCCAACAATTCTGATCACGATGATTGTGGATGCTGCTCACCAGGCCGATTTCCCAGCAGATGGCCATGACTTCGAACAAATCACATTTAAAAATCAGATTCCGCGTGTAGTGGCTTTTGGCGTAGAAAAGATACGGCGCCAGAGTTTCCGGCTGGACCTGGTTGGCGCGCACGAAATCTCCAACGCGCTCGAGAGTGAAGTCGCGCGCGGAAATGGATGCAAGCTGCTCGACCCATTTTCCGATTTCCAGACGTTGCGGCATGGCGCCGGCCTCCGAAGCGAAGCTGATTAGTTAAATTATAGCTCGCCTGCCCCACACCCCGGGGGCTGAAAATCCGTTCGTGGCCCCATGCTATCATTATTTGAAGAGCCTGCAAGGATTGTGGCGCGCGCCGGTCCATCATGACCAATTTGCTGGGAAAATCCGCCGAGGAATTACGCACGCTGGCCGCATCGCTGGGCGAGCCGGCGTATCGCGGCGGGCAGGTTTATCACGCGCTGTATGCGGAGCGGCGCTTCGACTTTGCGGCCATGACGAACCTGCCGGCGGCGCTGCGCGAACGGCTGGCGCGCGAGGCAGCGATCGAATTGCCGCGCGTGATTCGCCGGTATCACTCTTCGGATGGAAGCATCCGCTACGTGCTCGCTCTGGCGCCCGGCGAAGCGGGCTCGCGGGCGGCGACCATCGAAACCGTTTTTATGCCGGAAGAAAATCGCCAGACGATCTGCATTTCTACTCAGGCGGGCTGCGCGGTGGATTGCCATTTTTGCCTGACGGCGACGCTGGGCTTGATCCGGAATCTGACGGCTGGTGAAATCATCGGGCAAGTGCTGGTGGCGCTGGAAGAAAACCGGGCGGCGCTGAAGCCGCAGACCAACGTGGTGCTGATGGGCCAGGGCGAACCGTTGCTGAATTTCGACGCGGTGATGGCGGCGTTGCGCATCCTGCTCGATCCGAACGCCATCGCTCTTTCGCCGAAGCACGTGACGCTTTCGACCAGCGGGATCATTCCGGGGATCGAGCGGCTGGCGCAGGAAAAAGTGCGCCCAAAGCTGGCGATTTCGCTGAATGCATCAAGCGACGAACAGCGCGACAAAATCATGCCCATCAACCGCAAATATCCGCTCGAGAAGTTACTGGAAGCTTGCGAGCGCTATCCGCTGCGGCCGTGGGAGCATTTGACGTTTGAATACGTGCTGCTGGGCGGATTCAACGATGCGCCGGAGGATGCGCGGCGGGTAGCGAAACTGGTGGCCGGGTTGCGCTGCAAGCTAAATTTGATTCCGTGGAATCCGGGCGAATTGCCGTATGCGGCGCCCGATGCGGTGCGGATCGAGGAGTTCCGGCGGATATTGGTGGAGAAGGGGCAACTGGCGTTTGTGCGTTATTCACGCGGGCAGGATGTGTTCGCGGCGTGCGGGCAATTGGCGTTGATTGAGGCGGCGAAAGTGGATTCTATGCGGGCGTTAGGGAGTTAGTTCATAAGATTTACCGCAGAGGCGCAGAGGGCCGCAGAGAAAACGCAAGGAAAGACGACTAGCGGAGGCCGATTACGGCTAGCTGGCGGCCGGTGCGGCCTGCTTCGCGGCGGTGGCTGAACAGGAGATCGATGCGGCAACTGGTGCAGAGATTGGAGATGGTGATGTTGCGCGGAGAGACGCCGGCTTCCACCAGGATCGCGCGATTGGCGGCGAATAGATCGAGTTGAGCGGTTGGGGGCGGCGGCTCGTGTCCCGGCGGTGACATGGACAGCCAGAGAAATGGATTCGGTTCTTCGCCGGTGGATAGCTGCTCGTAGGGGCCGGTAAACCAATCGGCGGCTTGCGGGAACTGCGCGGCAAATTCCTTCACCACTTCCACACCAACTTCATAACAGCAGCGGCCGATTCCGGGGCCGATGGCGGCGATTACATCGGCAGGCCGCGTGCCGAAAACCATTTGCATGCGGCCGAGAGTTTTGGCGGCGATCCTGCGCAACGTGCCGCGCCATCCGGAATGAATTGCCGCGACCGCTCGCTGCCTGGGATCGGCGAGGAGAATGGGAATGCAATCGGCGGTTTGAACGGCGAGGAGCAAACCGGGCGTGCGGGTGATCGCGGCGTCACCCTGCAGGATCCCGGCGGGGACGGAATCGAGAACATGAATGATGTCGGAGTGAATTTGTTTCAGGGTGATTAGTTGCATGTCTCGGGCGCCGAGCGCGGATTGCAGCTTCGCGCGATTGGCGAGCACACGCTCGCGGGTGTCCCAATCGGTGAAGCCGAGGTTCAGGACTTTTTTGGTGGCATTGCGAAGTGTGCTGGAGTTTGGGGGGTGTGCCGCGAGCTGGCTACCGCCGCCGGGACGCGTGGTGAAGGCGTGGACGAGGCGCGGCAATTTGAACAGAGATCGCGCTTGAAGCAATTGGAGGCCTTGAGAGCGCCGCGTTGTCCATTGGGAATTCTTGGCGCTGGACTTGCGACTCAGTTTCGGTTTTGTGATCGTTGGCATGCGCGAGGCTCCATTATAGAGAGAAGCGAGGGGCCATGCACAGGGTGGAGAGATTTGCAGCGAGGATTCGGGGAAAGCGGTGGATCGCCGTATAATCGCGATGCGGAGCGAGCGGCGAAGGGAACGGGCGAAGCGCTGATGATTGTCGGGATGGGAGTGGACATCGCGGAAATCGACCGGATCGAAGGCACCATTGCGCGGCGCGGCGATGCTTTCCTGAAACGCATTTACACGCCGATTGAGATTGCTTACTGCGAGCAGCACAAGAAGAAAGGCGAGCGCTATGCGGGGCGCTTCGCGGTAAAAGAAGCGACGATGAAAGCGCTGGGGACTGGTTGGCGGCGCGGAGTGCGCTGGCGCGACATTGAAGTGGTGAATTTGCCGAGCGGAAAACCGACGCTGCGTTTGGCCGGGGTGGCGAAAGAATTCGCGGACCGCTTAGGCGCGAAGAACATTTCGATTTCCATCACCCACAGCGGGAATCTTGCGTTTGCGCAGGTTATTTTCGAGAGCTGACGCGGTTTCACAGGCTGCGGAAAAAGTCGATAACTGCTGTGCGATGGAATGGGCATTGCCAATTAACGCGGGAGAAAATCTCTACCACTCAAGCACTAAGGATTTCCTCTGGATTCCTCGCTGCGCTCGGAATGACCGCGAATTGCATATTTCCGCAACCTGTTCAGTCGGCAGCAATCGAATCGGGCGTGAGCTGAGCTTCGATCCACTGGTTGGCGGGGTGGAGGCCGGGAATGCGGAGCTTGAGGTAATTGCCGCTGAGGGCTTCGGTCCAATTGTCGCCTTGGTGGTGGAGAGTGAGGGCGCGCAGGGTGCGGCCGGCTTGCGCGGCGCGGAAGGCGGAGGATTTCGCTTCGGAAAGAGAACGCAATTCGCGGGCTCGCTGCTTGATGATGGGTAGCGGAACTTCACCGGTGAAATTCGCGGCTTCGGTGCCGGGGCGCGCGGAAAAAGAAAAAACGTGCAAATACGTAAATGGCAATTGCGCGATGAAATCACAGGTAGCGCGAAAATCTTCATCGGTCTCACCGGGAAAACCGACGATCACGTCGGCGCCGATGGCGGCATCGGGCAAGCGTTCGTGGATGAGTTCGACGCGACGGGCGTAGTGCGCGGCGCGATACCAACGGCGCATGGCATGCAGGATGCGGTCGGAAGCGGATTGCAGCGGCATGTGAAAGTGCCGGGCCAGGCGATCGGTTGAGGCGATGAGGCCGATGAGATCCTGCGTCACGTCGAGCGGCTCGATCGAGCTGAGGCGGAGGCGTTCGAGCGGCGTTTGGTCGAGGATGCTGCGGAGCAATTCACCCAATTCGACGCGCGGCGCGAGGTCGCGGCCGTAACTGCCTAGATTGATCCCGCTCAAAACAATCTCTTTATAGCCCGCATCCACGAGCCTGCGAATTTCTTCGAGCACACGGGCCGGCGCCAGGCTGCGGCTGCGTCCGCGGACGAATGGAATCACGCAATACGAACAGCGATTGTTGCAGCCATCCTGGATTTTCAGAGTGGGACGAGTGCGCTCGGCGGCATCATTTTCGGTGGGAGCGACGATCACTTCCGTTTGCGCGAAAATATCGCCGGTTAATATTTTTGCGGGGCCGCGGGCGAGCGAAAGCGGCTCGACTTCGAGTTGTGAAAGAGGAACAAATTCACGCGCACCGGCGGGCAACCGCGGGGCGCGTTCGAGCAGTTGCGGAATTTCAGCCTGGTGTGAATTGCCGACGACCCAGGCGACGCCATCGAGCGCCGCGAGATCCTCCGGAGCGCGCTGGGCGTAACAGCCGGTGACGACGATTTGCGCCGAGGGATTCGCGCGATAGATGTGGCGGACGGAGTCGCGGGCCTGGGCGTCAGCGGCGGCAGTGACGGTGCAAGTGTTCAGGACGATGACGTCGGCGGCAGCGTGCGAAGCAGCCTTCGAGAAGCCGCGCGCGAGCAACTGGCTTTCGATGGCGGCGGCGTCCGCTTGCGTGGCGCGGCAGCCGAAATTTTCGATGCTGAAGGTGGCCATTGCGCGAAGATTATAGCAGTGAAGCCCGAGGAATGAGCCGCGGCGGCGGCCGGCAAAGTGAAAAGATGGGATTGCTACAGAGATCGTGGAGTAAGAGTCGAGGGGTTGAGAGGGTAAGAGAACTCGTAGGCGGGGCCTTTCGGCCGGTTCAGGCTAAAAAAGCCCCGCCGCTGAGAAAGCCAAGGTACGGTGCGCGAGAAATTATTCGACCGTAACCGATTTCGCCAGATTGCGCGGCTGGTCCACGTCGCAGCCACGAATGGTGGCGATGTGGTAGGCCAGCAATTGCAACGGGACGATGGAAAGCAGCGGCAACAGCAGATCCACCGTGGGCGGGATTTCGATCACGCCATCGCACAGGAAGCGAGCTTCCAGATCGCCTTCGTTCACGATGCCGATCACGATACCTTGGCGCGCTTTCACTTCTTCCATGTTGCTAAGCGTTTTCTGGTAGCGCAGCTCCGATTCCGGATTGCCGGGTTCGTAGGTGGCGATGAAGACCACCGGAAGTTCGTCATCAATCAGCGCGTTGGGGCCGTGCTTCATTTCCCCGGCTGGATAGCCTTCGGCGTGAATGTACGAAATTTCCTTTAATTTCAGGGCGCCTTCGAGAGCCAGCGGATAGTGCAAGCCGCGGCCGAGGAACAGGAAATCACGCGCATGGTGCAAACGCTTGGCTAACGCCGCAATGTCATCGTTGGTTTCGAGGGCTTTTTCGAGCCGGGCCGGGATGCGGGCCAACTCCTCGAGCAGTACGCGTTCGGCAGCGGGCTCCAGGCGGTTTTTGCGCTGGGCAATTTCGAGCGCGAGCAGAAGGAGCGAAGTCAATTGGGCGGTAAAAGTTTTGGTGGCGGCGACGCCGACTTCCGGACCGGCATGGGTGATGAGCGTGGCATCGGATTCCCGGGTCAGAGTGCTGCCGGGCACGTTGGAGATGGCGATGGTCAACGCGCCTTTCTCGCGGGCTTCGCGGCCGGCGGCCAGGGTATCGGCGGTTTCACCGGACTGGCTGATCAAGACGGCGAGAGTTTTATTGTCCACGACGGGATTGCGGTAGCGATACTCGGAGGCGTAGTCGATTTCGACCGGAATGCGCGCGAGGGTTTCGATCATCCATTTGCCGACGAGCGCGGCATGCAAGGAAGTGCCGCAAGCGATCATGTGGATGCGATCGATATTGGAGAGGGCCTGATCCATCGAGCCGAGTTCGGAGAGGTCCACTCTGCCTGCATCCCAATCGACGCGGCTATCGAGCGTGTCGCGAATGGCGCAGGGCTGCTCGAAAATCTCTTTCAGCATGAAGTGCTGGAAGCCGTCTTTTTCGGCGCGGTGGGCATCCCACATCACTTGCTGGGGGGCGCGCACGCGGGGCGTTCCGTGGAAATCCGACAATTCGATTCCGTCGCGGGTGAGCACGGCGATTTCGCCGTCCTCAAGATAAATAATTTGCCGCGTGTAGGGCAGAACGGGAAGCACATCGGAGGCGACGAAAGTTTCGTTTTCGCCGACGCCGACGATGACCGGAGCGCCCAGGCGGGCGGTGACAATTTTCTCGGGATCATCGAGCGAGATCACCGCCAGTGCGAATGATCCGCGCAATTCGGCAACGGCCTGGCGGACCGCGGCCACCACGTCACCCTTGCCCTTCAGAAAGCTTTCGATCAGGTGGGCGACCACTTCGCTATCGGTTTCGCTGGCGAAGGTGTGGCCGGCGGCGGTAAGGCGTTCCTTCAGCGAAGAATAGTTTTCGATGATGCCATTGTGGACGACCGCGAGTCGGCTGCTGCAATCCTTGTGCGGATGCGCGTTCCGTTCGCTGGGCTGGCCGTGCGTGGCCCAGCGCGTGTGGCCAACGCCGTAAGTGCCTTCGACGGGCGAGGCGGCGAGCGATTCCTCGAGTTTGATCAATTTGCCCGGCGTGCGGCGAACAATCAGGCCATGGCCATTGCCGGCGACCGCGACGCCGGCGGAGTCATAGCCGCGATATTCGAGTCTCCGCAGTCCATCGATCAAGAGGGGTATCAGGGGACGCGAGCCTAGGTATCCGACGATTCCGCACACAGTTTTTTACCTTCCTATGGGAGAAGTTGGCGAACAATTGGGTAAAGCAATCCACATTCCAGGGTCGCGAGGGCACTTGGAGGGAGGGTAAGGTTTGTAAATACTTACATTTAACTGGGGTTTCGGGGAGGTGTTAACGCATTCGCCGAATCAGGGCCGCGGGGGAAACTATTTTCCTTTTTCAGGAGCATCACTTCCGGTGAGTGGAATCGCGCCGGCTGGCCAGGTGTTTATCGTTTGGAAATGCGGAGATCCTGGAATTTATTGCGAATCTTCCCGCAGCGGCTAACACGAGCGTTCTTGGAACAACGCGCACAGTTGGAAGTCGTGATGGATGCGGGCGCCGAACGCACATGCAGGAATGGCGACTACTGCCGCGGATTAAGTATTGGGTGGGCGGCGCTGATAACAAAGCAAAATCAAATCGGCGCGGCGGCGCACGCCAAATTTCTGGAGCAAATTGGATACATGGAATTTTACAGTTCGCTCGGAGATATGCAGTTTCGAGGCGATTTCCTTATTGGAAAGATTTTCGAGCAATGCATCCAGGGCTTCTTGCTCGCGCCTGCTCAGATCGCTCGCGCCGCTGATTTTGACTCGATGGCCAGAGGCTCCGCGCAGGATGGTGTCAACGAATCGCGAAAGGACGGGACGAGGCACCCAGAATCCGCCCGCAGCCACCTGGGGCAGCGCTCGCTGCAATTGTTCATGAGTATCCGCGTAGGTGACCAGTCCCTTCACGCCGATGCGCAGAAGAGAAAAGCTGTTCGCCTCGGTGAAATCTTCCGCCACCACCAACACGCGCGCCGCCGGGTAGTGTTCCAGAATGCCTCCCACGAGCGCCTCAAGCGCGGGCCGGGGCAAGCTGGCATCCACCACATAGATCGCCGCGCGCGGCATGGTCATCTTGCGCAACTGCGGAACCAGGGTGGATTCGAGCGGCCGGGGCAGGGGCTCGAATTCCGAGCCGGAGAGAGCGCGCTCGAAGTCCTGCAATACGAGCGGATGGCTCGAGAGCAGGCAAACCCGGAGCTTCCGTTTATCGTTCACTTTTGCCACGTCATTTGAAGCTACAGGAAATAAGAGGTGTCCGCAACACACGCATTTGGACCCTTATACAGAAAAGTAACGTGGACCGATTCGCGTCATTCGCAAAAGTAAGTGGAAGTTTGGCTGCCAAAAATAAGAAACCGGTGCCGACGGGGGAGCGCCGGCACCGGCGTGGGCCTTACGTGGGGGAAATCGCTATGGGGCCGGGATAGTCCCCGAAACTTCGGTCGAATTGACGCTTTCGGTGCCGTTGGAATCCACCGCGGTCACCACGTAAAAGTAAGTCTGGCCGGCCACCACGGTGGAATCCGTGAAGGTGACAGCATTTACAGGGGACGAGGTCAGCAACGTGTATGGCCCGCCTGTGGTTAATCCGCGATAGATGTTGTAGCCCACGACAGTGCTGGTGCTCGCTGTCCAACTAACCACCGCTGAATGCGTTCCTGTGCCGGATAGAGCCACTGTGACGGTCGGCGCATTACTGGTGATGGAAATGCTCCCGGCCGCGGCAGTCCCGGTGGTCGGCGTGAATGTAACCGTGACAGTGGCAGTCTGATTGGGTGTCAACGTGAGAGGCGCCGAGGAGCCGCCGGTCTTGGTGAAGGCCGCGCCGGACACATTGATGGCGGTGATGTTCACATTGGAATTGCCGGAATTGGTGAGAGTCACCGACAGTTGGCTGGTGCCGCCAATGGCAACGGAATTGAAATTCAAGCTGGCCGGGCTAGGCGTGAGCACAAGCGTGGGCGCGACGCCGGTTCCGGACAACGTAATCGTCTTCGTGGCCGCGCTCGGATCATTGCTCGCGAGGACGACGCTGCCGTTGACAAGTCCTGCCGCAGCCGGAGCGAATTGCACGCTGAAATTGCTGGTGCCGGCGGCGGGGATGCTGATCGCGGTGCTCGTGATTCCACTAACCGTGTAGCCGGTTCCCGTGACGCTGGACAAACTGACGGTCAACGCCGCGTTTCCGGTATTGGAGATCTGGAAGGACTGAGAATTGCTTGTGCCGGTTGTCACATTGCCAAAAGCCGCGCTGCCTGGAGTGACGACAATCTTCGGAGCAGGCGCCGCGACACCCGTACCGGTGAGCGAGAGTTGCATGGCACTTGGTGTAGCGTTGCTGTTGATGGTGACCGTGCCGGCTACCGGGCCCACCGCCGTAGGCTTCAGAGTCGTCGTAAACGTGGCGGTTTGATTCGCGGTCAAGTTCACTGGAGTCGCCATGGCGCTCATGGTGAAGCCAGTGCCGGCGATGCTGAGGGAAGAAATCGTGAGAGTCGCGGTACCGGTGTTCTTCAAAGTAATAGTGACCGGGCTGCTGTTGGTATTCACCGTCACATTCCCGAAAGCCACAGGGGAAGGCGAGGCGTTGATTCCAGGAGCCGGTGCGGCCACGCCTGTTCCGGTGAGGGATAGTGTCGCCGGGGAGCCAGCGGCGTTACTGGTGATCAAAACGCTGCCAGAAGCCGCGGCCGCCGTCGTCGGCTTGAAGCTGACGGTGAACGTGGCGGTTTGATTGGCGGTCAAATTCACGGGAGTCGCTACTGCGCTCATCGTGTAGGCCGCGCCGGAAATGGAGAGAGCGGAGATCGTGAGCGTGCCGGTTCCAGAGTTCTGTAAGGTGATGGTTTGTGTCCCCGTCGCTCCAACCGTGACGTTACCGAAAGCGGCTGGCGACGGACTGACTTTCAATTGAGGAACTGGCGCCGCCACACCTGTGCCGGAAAGCGACAGTGCTGCCGGGGAACCAGGGGCATTGCTGGTAATTGAGATGCTGCCGGTAGAAGCCACTGCGGTGGTCGGCTTGAAGTTGACAGTAAAAGTGCTGGCCTGGTTTGCCGTCAGGTTCAACGGAGTGGTCAAACCGGTCATGGTGTAACCGGTGCCGGTAATGCTGGCGGCGGAAACCGTGAGTGTTCCAGTGCCAGAATTCTTCAAAGTAACTGTTTGAGTGCCGGTGGTTGCGACGGTCACATTACCGAAAGCGACGGGCGAAGGAGACACGGTGAGTTGAGGAGCCGGCGCCGCCACGCCAGTTCCGGTCAATGAGACCACCGCCGGAGATCCTGCCGAATTACTGGTGATCGAGAGGCTGCCGCTCATCGCGACTGCGGATGTGGGAACGAAAATCGCGAGGAAAGTGCTGCTCTGGCCGCCGGCTAGATTCATCGGAAGAGTCAGGCCAGTCGTGGTGAAGTTGGTGCCGGTGACAGTTGCGGCCGAGATGGTGAGCGTTCCAGCGCCGCTATTCTGCACGGTAACGGCTTTCGTGCCCGTGGTTCCCACCGTGACGCTGCCAAAGGCAACGGGCGAAGGACTCACCGTCAATTGCGGAGGAGTGTTGGCGGCTACACCCGTGCCATTAAGAGCCAGGGAAGTGGGAGAAACAGGATCATTACTGACAATCGAAATGTTTCCGGCAACTGCGCCAGTGACGGTGGGGATAAATTTCGCCGTGAATGTGCTGGTCTGATTGACAGCCAAACTCAAAGGAGTGGTTAGTGGCGTCATGCTAAAGCCGGCGCCGGTAACCGTGGCAGCCGAGACAGTCAACGGCGCATTACCGGTATTCTTCAGGGTTACCGTCTGCGAGCCGGTGGCGTTCACGGTGACGTTGCCAAAGGCGACGGGAGAGGGAGTGACCGTCAATTGAGAGCCAGTGGTGCCGGTGCCGGAGAGAGGGACGGAAACAGTTATATCCGCGCCATCGCCGACAGTAATTGTGCCGTTTGCGGCCCCGCCAACCGTTGGGGCAAATTTAACGGCCAACAGGCTGCTGTTTCCCGCGCTCAAAGTGAAGGGCAAATTCAAGCCGCTCATCGAAAAGCCAGTGCCCGTGACGGAGGCCTGGGAAATCGTCAGGTCCGTGCTACCCGTATTTTCCAATACGACATTTTGGGAGCTGTTCGAGCCGACCGTCACATTTCCAAAGCTGAGGGTACCTGGAGTCGCCGTGAGCTGATTGTTGGCGCTCGCGGCCGTTGTGGCACCTAAGCCGCATCCTGATATTCCAGCAGCGCCCAGAAGCAGGAGCGCGAACACCAGAAATGGAAATGAGTTAGAGGTTTTTGTCTTGGAAAACTCGGAAGGGAGGCGAGTTGAATGAGAGTGATTTGACGATTTCATTTTCATCATCCGGGAGCAGTTTGGAGGGGTCCGCGTCACGTAACCACTGGTGGCGAGAACAAATTCGGCACAGGTAGTACTGCTGTACCGATGGCCAAAACGGAACACGTGTGTCAAAAAGGCCCATAAAATGGGCCTAAAACGGGGTTTTCGTGATGCAAAGGACCAGAACAGCACAGTGTGGTTCTTGTGACCTAATGGAAACCTTCTCCGCGAGTATTCGGGATTTCCGATGAAGACGTGGCGTGGTTGCGGAGGACTGAAATTGCGTTTCGACCTGGTGCGTTCGCGGGGGGCAGAGGGACAGCACATGACGCCGCTGGCGCGGCGTCTTCTCAGAAAGGAAACAACCGTCGAGGGTTAGTGGAGTTTGTGGGAACGCGATTACCCTGATTCCAGTGGCTTACCGATCAAAAAAATGGGGACCCAGAAGGCGCGACCCGATTAAGAACATCGGGTCCGATACCCAGACTTCACTGGTGTCTATCGGACTCGAAAGTTTGGAGATGCAAAGAACGCGTCCCGATAAAAAACATCGAGATGCAGAATTCACGTCCCGATTCAAACCATCGGGATGCAAAAGGCGCACAAATTCCGCTATTGGGCAAATGAATCCAAAATCTGCGGATGCAGCATCGAGCGAACCAGCAATTTGGGCCAGCTTTGATCCGAGACTGTGAGAAGATTCAAGAAAAGCTGGTCCCACTCGCCCTGAGCAGTTTCCTCGAGTCTGCACTTCTCACACTCCTGGCCATCGGGGTGGAGGATTTGACGGACGATCTCGAGCAAGCCCTTTTCATAGGAGCCGGCGACGATTTTGCAGCCAAGCGACCGGGCCACCGGACGGCAAGTACAGTTCGAAGGAGCAAAGCTGCGCGTTGCTACACGGAACGCAGCGAGATCGGGTTCGGTGTCGCCAATGGCGATTGTTTCCGCGTTCTCCAGGCCGGCCAGGTCGAGCAGCGCCTTCATCCCGGTTCCCTTGTCGACTTCTTTCGAGATGATGCAGGTGTCGGTGAACGTGGGGCGCACGGAGAGGCGTTTCACACCGAGCCGGTCCATCAATTCCGAAACCATCAATTTGGGGAGCGGGATGGTTCTCCCGCCGGAATAGGTAAACGCCTTGATGGAATATTTGTAGCA
>JBGQGW010000095.1:0-13045 GCA_041497605.1 Terriglobia bacterium
CGCTGACTCGTGATCCCTCACTGCGTTCGGGATGACGGCAAACTCTGCAGTTTTGCAAACTGTTGAAACAGTGCTCGAGCGAAAAAGGATGCCGCCCTGAAGGGGCGGCGCTACACGTACCGTCTTTTGCTGCAACGTCCCATCTGCACGCAGTATTCCGAGTGGGATTTGTGAGTTTCGGTTTATTCTAGGCGTCTTGCCATGTCCCGACAAACTACAAGAGAAAAACGCGAATCGCTGACGATGGCGGAGATTTTCGGCCGGGGAGGATTGCTGGAGAAGAGCCATCCGGGCTACGAATATCGGCCGTCGCAACTGGCGATGGCGGAACTGGTGGAGGAGGCATTCAGCGGGCACCAGCACGCGCTGGTGGAAGCGGGTACGGGAACCGGAAAGACGCTGGCGTATTTAATTCCGGCGATACGCAGCGGGCGGCGGGTGGTGATTTCGACGGCGACGAAATCCCTGCAAGAGCAGCTTTTCTTCAAGGACGTGCCGTTTATCCAGAAATATTTTGCTCCGGACCTGAAAGTGGCGCTGATGAAGGGGCGCAGCAATTTTTTGTGCCGACAAAAAGTGCACCTGATGGAAGGCCAGCCGGTGCTCAAGGGAATCGACGAAGTGGAGTGGTTCGCGCAAATCCGCGACTGGGAAAAGGTGACGGAGACGGGCGACCGGGCCGAGCTGAATTTTCTGCCCGACGATGCCGCGCTGTGGGGCCGCATCGACGCGCGGCGCGAGGCCTGCACCGGGCAGAAGTGCCCGGAATTTCAAAAATGTTTTATCACCGCGATGCAGCAGCGGGCGCACGAAGCGGACGTGGTGATCGTGAATCATCATTTGTTTTTCGCCGATCTGGCCATCCGGCAGGATGACTTCGGCTCGATTTTGCCGGACTACGATTCGGTGGTGTTCGACGAGGCGCATGAGATCGAGGATGTGGCCAGCGATTATTTTGGCCGGCAGGTATCGAGTTACCGCTTCGAGGAACTTTCGCGCGATGCGGAACAGACGTTGCGGATGACCGGCATCAGCGCCGCCGGCCTGCGGAAAACGACCGGGCACCTGCGCGAGCGGGCGCGAACTTTCTATGAAGCGTTTCCGGAGCGCGAGGGGCGCTTCCCTTTCGAAACGAGCGAGCGAGCGGCGTTTCTGGAGCGCAATCGGGAAGCGTACGACGGGCTGGTTGCGAGCATGAAGAGGATGGAGACGGAAATCGCGGCGCTGCCGACGAAGCCGGAAGAGATTCTGAACATTGCGCGGCGCGCGGCGGAACTGCGGCGGGAACTGGCGTTCCTGCTGGAGAGCGAGGAACGCAACTACGTTTACTGGTTCGAACGGCGCGGCAAAGGAATTTTCCTGGCGGCCACGCCGATCGACGTGAGTGAAATTCTGCGCGAACGGCTTTTCGAGCGGTTCGACACGGCGATTCTGACGTCTGCGACGCTGGCGGTGGGCGGGCGATTCGATTTTCTGAAGCAGCGGCTGGGGATTCGAGTGGCGAATGAAAAAGTGCTGGCTTCGGAATTTGATTTCAAGAGCCAGGCGCTGCTCTACATTCCTTCCACGCTTCCGGATGTGCGGAATGCGCAGTTCGCTGCGCGGGCGGCGCAGGAAATTGCGAATTTGCTGGAAATCACGAAGGGGCGCGCGTTTTGTCTTTTCACCAGCCACGCGCAGATGAGAGAGGCGCACGAGAGGCTTTCCGGCCTGGTGTCCTATCCGTTGCTGCTGCAAGGGACGGCGCCGCGATCGGTATTGCTGGATCGATTTCGAGTGACGCCGGGCGCGGTGCTGCTGGCGACGTCGAGCTTCTGGCAGGGAGTGGATGTGCCGGGCGATCAACTTTCGTGCGTGATCATCGACCGGCTGCCGTTCGCGGTGCCGAGCGATCCGATCGTGGCCGCGCGCGTGCGGGCGCTGAATGAAGATGGACGCAACGCGTTCGCGGAATATCAAGTGCCGGAAGCGGTGCTGGCGCTGAAGCAGGGATTCGGGCGGCTGATTCGCGCGCGCAGCGATCGCGGCGTGCTGGCCATCCTGGATAACCGTATCCAGCGCATGCAATATGGTAGAATTTTCCTGGAGTCATTGCCCGAATATACAGTGACGCAAGACCTTGCCGCAGTGGCGGAGTTCATGAATTCCAGCGCGGGTGAGCGAAAAACACCCCAGCAAGCCGAAGGCAATTGAGGAATTGTTGAGGAATTAAGGACCATCATGTTCGAAGTGAGTGTTGACGAGACGTTCGCCGCCGGGCACGCGCTGCGCGGCTACAAAGGCAAATGCGAGAATTTGCACGGGCACAATTACAAAGTGCGCGTGACGCTGGCCGGGCCGGAACTGGATTCGGTGGGGCTGCTGTATGATTTCGTTCACCTGAAGCAGGTGATCCAGAGCGTGATCCGCTCTCTCGACCACCGATATTTGAACGAGATCAAGCCGTTCGATGAAATCAACCCTTCGGCAGAGAACATTTCGAAATATATTTATGATGAGACATCGAAACAAATGAAAACAGCGCCGAATGGGGCGACGATTTCGAGTATTACGGTGTGGGAGACGGATGTGACGGCGGCGACGTATAGGCCGTAAGGGGTCTTTCGCGGGTTGAATGACCAAAAGGATTGGAGTTGGTGAGATTCAACTGCTTCTTTTGGTGGTCGTGAAACTCGGGATCCCTCACTGCGTTCGGGATGACCGGGGAATCAAACCGTAGCGGGGTTGGCGCGGGTCGATTGGCGAAGGATGCGAGCGCGATGAACAAGGCTTTTCTAATTATTCTGGTGCCCGCCATCGTGGTGGCGCTGTGGTGGCTGACGATCGGCTGGGGCACGCGCGTTTCGCTGCCGATCGGGGTGGCGATGATGGTGGTGCTGTTCGGATGCATCTTCTTGATTCTGCGGCGACAGGGACGGAAGTCTGAAACGGGGCGCTAGATCGAAAGAATTTCCTGCCATGGTTATTACCGAAATTTTCAAATCGATTCAGGGCGAGAGCACCTATTCCGGGCTGCCCTGCATTTTTGTGCGGCTGACGGGATGCAATTTGCGCTGCACATGGTGCGACACGGCGTACGCGTTTCACGGCGGCAAGAAGATGAGCGTTGAGGAAGTGCTGGCGGGCGTGCAGGAGCTTTCCGGCGGCGCGACAGAATCGCCGGCGGGAAATGGCGTGAAGCTGGTGGAAATTACTGGTGGGGAGCCGCTGCTGCAGCCGGAAGCCGTGCTGCTTGCGGAAAAGCTGCTTGCCTCGGGGTACGCCGTGCTGATGGAAACGAGCGGGGAGCGCTTCGTGGGCGTGCTGCCGCGGGACGTGGTGAAAATTGTGGACGTGAAGTGCCCGGATTCCGGCGAGGCTGACACATTCGACGATGCGAACCTCGACGCCGTGGATCAAAAAGACGAAATCAAATTTGTGATCAGCACGCGGCGCGACTATGAATTTGCGCGGGGGTTTATTGCGGAGCACCGGCTGGCGGAGCGCGTGCGTCAAGTTCTGCTGTCACCTGCGGCTCCGGACCCGAACGGAACATGGGAAGGATTGGAAGCACGGGCGCTGGCGGAATGGATTCTGGCTGACGGCTTGCCGGTTAGGCTGGGATTGCAGTTGCATAAGTTTATTTGGGATCCGGCGATGCACGGGGTTTGAGAGGGGCGGTGAAGGCCGAGGAAAGAGATTTCAATGGCGGTGGGGAATCTGCTGCTACTTTTCGTTTTACGCTGACAGGGGATCCCTCATCCCGATCAAAGGCATCGGGACGCAAACAACGCGCTGCGTTCGGGATGACAGAAAAATCGAAAGTTCGGCTACCTATTAGGTTGTGGCTCGAGCAAGTTTTGGGTGAAGAAGAAGGGATGAGAGAGATTTCAAGCGGGATGAGCGACAGGCACAAAGCGGTGGTGCTGCTTAGTGGGGGGATGGACTCGTGCGTGACGGCGGCCATCGCTCGGGAGCGATATTCGCTGGCGCTGCTGCATGTGAGTTATGGGCAGCGGACGGAGGAAAGAGAGCGGCGCGCGTTCGATGAAATTGCAGATTATTACGGGGCGAGCGAACGATTGGCGATCCGGCTGGATGCGTTCGCGAAAATGGGCGGGTCGGCGCTGACGGATGAGCGGATCGCGGTGCCGCAAGCGGATGGCGATGCTACGAGTCCGGCGGCGGAATCGCGAATCCCGGTCACCTACGTGCCTTTTCGCAACGCGCATTTTCTCTCGGCGGCGGTAAGTTGGGCCGAAGTAATCGGCGCGCGGGCCGTTTTCATCGGCGCAGTGGAGGAAGACAGTTCCGGCTACCCCGATTGCCGTCCGGAGTATTACCGGGTATTCTCGGAGTTGGTAAGAGCCGGGACGAAGCCCGAAACGCAGATTGAGATTGTTACCCCCGTGATTCAAATGCGAAAACGTGAGATTATTCGCCGGGGGATCGAATTGGGTGCGCCGCTCGATCGCACCTGGTCCTGCTACCAGTTCGAAGAGGAAGCATGCGGGGCGTGCGAGAGCTGCCGGTTGCGCCTGAAGGCATTCGCCGAAGCCGGTGTTCGAGACCCCATCGCGTACCGGGTGCAAGTTGCGCGATAATCCAATAGCGCATCTAACCTGGAAGGAGCATTGATCATGAAGCGAACTCTAATTGCCTGGGGAGCACTTGCCGTCGCGCTCGTCCTCCTTTATTCACCCAGGGCCGCGGCGCAATTCGGAGACACTCTGAAGGGCGAAATCATCGATATTCAGGGCAAGCCATTTGCGGACCTGGAAGTACAAGTGAAGGGCGAGTCCGGTCAGAACATTACCGTCAAGACCGATAAGAACGGTACGTTCACCTTAGGTCATTTGAGCCCGGGCCTTTATACCGTGTTGATCCACAACCCGCAGGTGAACTACATGGGACAGGTGCAAGTACGGTCCGATACGGAGAACAAGATTGTGGTCAACTTCAAGGAGATCGCGGCCAAACAGGGCATCAATGTCGAAGCCATCAAGCAAAAAGAAGAGCAGGAAAAGCAATTCACGAATATGAAAGCACACTTCGACGCGGGCATCGCCGCGATGACCGAGGCCGGCACGTTGAAAGCACAAATTGCCTCGACCCCTGCCGATCAGCGGGCGCCCATGAAGGAAAAGCTGGGCGGGCTGTACCAAACAGCGGTGACGGAACTGGAGACGGCTGAACGGGGAGCGGAAGCCGGCAAGGACAAGAATCTTCCCGTGATCCAGGCAAACCTGGGCACAGCGTACGAAGCCACGGGGGAGTATGACAAGGCTGCCAAGGAATTTGAGAAGGCTATCGATCTGAAACCGATGCAGGCCGGTTATTACATCGGCTGGGGCACCAATTTAGCCCGTGCGGGGAAAATGCAGGAGGCGGGCGCGGCTTGTGATAAGGCGGCGGCGATTGATCCGGCAAACGCCGGGGTCTGCTGGCGCAACGTCGGCATTGTGCTGCGGCTCGACAACAAAATGAAGGAAGCGGTGGCGCCATTGCAGAAGGCGACGCAGGTGGATCCGAAAAATCCGGATGGCTGGTATCTGCTGGGGGCTTCGTTGCTGGCGGCCATGGACTATAAGCAGGAAGGCGAGAAGATCACGTACATCGTGCAGCCTGGAACAGCCGAAGCGTATCAGAAGTATTTGGAATTGGCGCCGACTGGTCCGCACGCCCAGGAGGCGAAAGAAGCGCTCGATAGCCTGGTGGCTCTAGGGCAGGGCGTGGAGACGAAAGTTTCAACGCGAAAAAAGAAAGGCTAGAGAATTCCTAAGACGCCGCGAGGCGGGCGCAGGGCCGGGGAAGGGACACCGGGAATTTCCCCCGATCCCCGGAAATTAATAATTCTTGTTGCCCGCTCGACCAACGGCTGGGACAGTGCTATGCTCTGCGCCACCAGCCGAGGCTATCCATGGGTCAAACAGCAGCAGACTATTTGGGTGAGCAGAGACGCCGTAGTTTCCGGATTTCTCAATCGGTTGCACTGACGGTTCGCGGGGTCGACCTGCTGGGCCAACCCTTCGAGGAACGCACGGCCACTCTGGTTCTGAACTACCACGGCTGCAAGTATCCCTCGAAACACCATCTGCCAAAGAACACCTGGATCACACTGGAAATTCCGCAGACGAATTCCGATCGCGGGCGGCGGTGCATGCGCGCCCGAGTGGCGTGGATTCAGCGGCCACGAACAGTCCGCGAGCTTTTCCAGATCGGCGTGGAACTGGAAAATCCGGGGAATGTCTGGGAGATTGATTTGCCGCCGGAGGACTGGACTGCGAATGCGGCAGCGGCAGCCGCTTCGCAAGCGGCCGGAGGCAGCTCGCCACGGACGGGTGTGGAATCGAGTCCCGACTTTGAAACGCCGGGCGGTTCACCGCTGCCGGCTCCCGTTGCGGTTTTCATGGAACGCATGATGAACGACGCCAAGCAGCATTCGCCGAGCGCCCCGACGGGGACCGCAGTCTATCCCGCGCTGGACGCAGAAAACCCCCTGCTCCGTGAATTGAACGCGCAGCTCGAGAGACAGGCGGAGCGGGCGGTGGAGGCTGCCGCGGTTCAGGCCCGGGAATCCATCCGCCGGGCCGCGGAGGAAATCGAGCGCGAGCACCGGGCCAGCCTGGAAGCGTTGCACGAAAAGCGAAAGCAGGAAATCGAGCAGTTGCGGAAAGAGGCAAGCGAGCAACTGGCGGCGCAATTGTCTTCCCTGGTGGACGAGACGCAACAATCCGAACGCACTCGTTTCTCGCGCGAGCTGGAAGCCAGGCTGAGCGAAACACGAGATCTGCTGGCCGAGCTCGGCGGGCGAGCCGAAACGTTGCACGCCGAGATCGAAGGAGCAGCTCATTCGACCGCGGCGCGCTTCGAACAGCTTCGCGCCGAGATGAGCGTGGCGGAAGCGGCGCTGCGCCAGCGGCCACAAGCGGCGGAAGCGAAGCCTGTGCCCGACGAACAGTCGGTAGCGGCCTGGCGCGAAGATCTGCAGGCCGAGATGGCGGTGGCGCGCGCACAGTGGAATGAGCTTCTGCAATCTTCGCTCGACAACGCCGTGGGCCGGCTGGTGAGCAAGTTTTCCGACAGTTCCGCCAATGCCGTGGCAGGCGCCGAGCAAAAGATGACGGCGCGCTTAACCGAAATCAGCCAGCCGCTTGCCGAGAAGGCCGCCGAGGCGCAGGAGACGCTGACGGGAGTCAGCACGGCGCTGGAGCGGGAAGTAACGCGAGCGCGCACGTCTCTGGCGGAAATTGAACAGGCTGCCAACCGGATGTCGGAATATTCGGCGCAGATGGAAGCCGCCAGCCAGGATACGGTAAGCGAATTGCATCGGCGGCTGGAAACCATTCTGGCATCGCAGAGCGCGGAATTGAATCGGCGAGCGGAGGCCCTGGCCGCGCGGCTGACGGAACGGATGGGCGCGACGCTGGAATCCTCAGGCCAGCAGTTGGTTGCGCGGACGCTGACGGAACTCGAGGCGAAATTCGATGCCCAGGTGGAGCGGGCGCAGGATTTGTTGCGCCAACTGGCAGCGCGAGAAGAACAAGCGGAAGAAACTCTGCGCGTGCATCGCGAGCGGCTCCGCCAGGCCTCAGAACAGAACCAGCGGGACGCAACGGGACAAATGAAGGCGACGCTCGCTCAATTGAAGGGCGATTTCGAATCGGTGCGGCGCGAGGCGCTGGTGAAATGGAATGATGAACTCGATGCCAGCGGGGTTCGCGCCACGCATGCCGCGTTGGAATCCCTGACGAAGGCATCTTCGTGGTACCAGCAGAAAACGCAGGCCGACGTGCAGGCGATTATCGATGAAGCACTCGCGAAGGCGGCGGGCAACATCGGGGAAACGGCCGCGGAGACCGGGCGCCAGTTCGCGGCGGATTTGGACGCACAGCGATCGCTGAACGCCGACGAAGCGAAGAAGATGCTGGATACGGTGAGCGTTGATTCCGTGAGCCGGACGCGTATTCAGTTGGAGCAGGCGTCCGAGAACACCGCGAAGGCGTTCAACAATGTGCTGGAAGGAATCTCGGATCAGGCGGTTCAACGGTTCACGGAGACGAGCCTTCATACCCTGGACGAGCGCACGGCACAACTCCGCAACCTTGCCGAGGAAATCCGGCGGAACCTGGAGGGCCAGGCCGTCCAAGTTCTTGCCGAGCAGCAAGCACGGCTCGAAACGCAGGTGAACCAGTCCGCGGGAGAAGCCAGGAAAATGCTCGAAGGGCAACTGGCCACAACGATGGAAGCGTTTCGCATTCTGCGCGATGGCCAGCAGCGGGAATGGGCCGCTACGCTGGAACGCCTGGGGAGCGAATCGGCGAAAGACCACGAAGATAAACTTCGTGTTCTTGGCGACAACTGGATGGCGGGTTCGGTGCGCAAGCTCACCGATCACGGCCAAGATGCCGTGGAATCAATCGCCCGAACAGCGGAACAGACCCTGCGCATCACCTGCTCGCGTGTGTTTGATGGGTTGGCGGAAGCGATGCGGGAGAAAATGCTGGGCGCGGCGGATTCACCGGCGGCCCCACCTCCAACGGAAAAAACTTCCAACCCCGAAAAAAGCGCCCGCGCCTGATAATTTCAATCGAAAAAACTGCCAGGAGAAAGAAGCGGTGCGATTCCCCGCAATTCCCTAATTTTGTCTAGGGTTTGCTGGGGCTCTCGGTGGTGTGCGCGGCGCTGAAAGCAAAAAAGGATGCGGTGGTGGCGACCGCCAGAACAAAGACGAAGATGGCGATATCGTGCGTGCCTCCGCCGCCAAAACCAGGCGGCGCCGGGGCCGGGGATGGCATCGCCATACTCATGCTTGCCTCGGTCAGCATCGCCCCCTGCCCGGCGAGGAGCGTCATGGGCTTCGACGCACCGGTAATCTCGAGAGAGCCGCGCAACGCGGAGACTTGCGCCTGACGTCCGCTCAGTATGGTGACTTCCGCGAGAGCGGGGGTTTGGCCGGCATTTTTTACCATGACACCGAGTTGATCGAGGGAAATGCGAGTGTGGCCAGCGCTTTGCACGACAACCTTTCCGCGCTGCAGGCCAACGATCAGCGCGCCGCCTTCACTCCGGAGTTGGGCAATGGTGTCAGGCGAAAGAGCCACACGCTCGTCCGGGGCAACGGAAAGCAGGAAGTTCGTTTTCGCCTGGGTCTGTACGCGATCGCTGCTATAAAGATTGGAACCGCTCGAGAACTCCATCCCGTTAATCAGCGCTGAACCGGATGCTGTCCCTACGCCCACAAAGTCTTTCGCGCTTGCCGAGACAGGCGTGATCACGAGCAGCATGGAAAGTGTGATTGCTAAGATCCCACTCAGAACTGACTTCACGGTCGTATCCCCCCAAGGCCTGGATTCTGCCCAGAAACCGACTCTAAGGAGTGAAATGGGCATGGTCAACCACAGTGTTGTCATTGGTTGCCCATCAGTTACCGGGTGAGAAGGGAACGGGCGGGGCGGTTGAATTTCCCGGCGGGATGCCTTCACTGGGTGCCGGCGATTTCCCTGACGGCGGCACAAACGTAAGCCACCTGCTCGAGTGACATCTCTGGAAAGAGGGGCAGGCTCAGGACACTCTCGGAGGCGCGCTCGGCATGCGGAAAGGTTCCTTTCGGATATCCCAGAGAGACATAAGCCGGTTGCAGATGGAGGGGCCGGGGATAGTGGATCAGTGTGCCGATTCCCTGCGCCTCGAGTTTGGACTGCATGCAGCAGCGATCACTGACGAAGATTACGAAGAGGTGGTAGACGCATTCATCGCGAGAATCGTCCAGCGGCATTTTGACGCGGACCTGGGAAAGCTGGCGCCGGTATTCCTGTGCAAGCTCGCGGCGCCTGGCAGTCCAAGCCTCTAAGCGGCGCAACTTGATACGCAAAACCGCGCCTTGAAATCCTTCCATCCGGTAGTTGTAGCCGACGAATTCGTGTTCGTAGCGCCCGGTTTGGCCGTGGTTGCGGGCGGCACGAGCGAAGTCAGCGATGCGCGCCTCGTTGGTGACGATCGCGCCGCCTTCTCCATAAGCGCCCAGATTTTTCGTGGGATAAAAGCTGAAGGCCGAGACATCGCCAATGCCGCCCACGCGCCGCCCGCGATAACGGGCGCCATGGGCCTGGCAGGCATCCTCAACCACAGCAATGCCGCGGGCCTTGGCGATTTCGAGGATGGGGTCCATATCCGCGGGCCGGCCGTAGAGATGCACGGGGATAATCGCTTTAGTCTGGGAGGTGATGGCGCGGTCCAAAAGCTTGGGATCGAGATTTGAAGTGGTGCGATCGATATCAACAAAAACAGGCTTTGCGCCGGTATAAGTAATGGCCTCGGCGGTAGCCAGGAAGGTGTTCGGGGTGGTGATCACCTCGTCGCCCGGTTGCACTCCCATGGCGAGCAAGGCCAGATGAAGCGCGCTGGTACCGGAGTTGAGCGCTACACAGTGCTTGGCTTCGCAGAAGGCGGCGAACTCGCGCTCGAACTCTTCTACTTCCTTGCCGAGGGCGAACGAGGCGCTCTGGCAGACTCCGTCGAGAGCCGCCAAAATTTCATCGCGCAAGCCGGCGTATTGCGACTTCAAATCAAAGAAGGGCACTTTCATCATCGTTTCCTGCATGGTTCTCAACTGTACCTCAGTCGTTTCTGCTTCACAAGCCGGACGGGGTAGTTGGGCAGTTTCCGAGAAGCGCGTTAACCAGGCACTTGGCTGAATTGGCTAGTCGTCGGTGTGCTTTCGGCAAGTGTGCGTAGCGGATCTGGCGTTCACGAACTAGCTGCACTACTCGTATCGCAGGGCCTGTGTCGGCGCTATCCGGGATGCTCTTCGCGCGGGCACGTAGGCCGCCAGCATGGTCACCAGAAACAGCGACGGCACGACGATGACATAAGCCACAATGTCTACGCCGCCGGCATTGAACAGCATGGAATTCATGAGCCGCTCGACGGCGAAACCCATCGCCAGCCCGATCACCGTTCCAATCCCGACCAGCACGAGGCCCTTGCCCATCACCAACCGCAGCACGTCTGAGCTTGCCGCGCCAAGGGCCATGCGAATGCCGATCTCGTGGGTTCTGCGGCTCACGTTGTACGCCACCACTCCGTACAAACCGGCGATGGCTAGCAGAAGGCCCACCGCGCCCATGGCGCCCACCAGCTTTACCGCAATTCCCGGCCCTAGCACGGCCCGGTTCAGGTAGAAGTCCGCGTAAGCGCTGGTCTGCAACATCGGCAGGTTCGGATCGAGGGTTCGCACAACATCCTTCACGGAATTGACCAATTGCAGCGGATCGCCGCTCGACCGCAACATCAAGGTCATGCGCGGAACAGGATGCTGGGTTAGCGGCATATAGACGAAATCCATCGGCTTCTCGAAGGTCAGTTGATACTTGATGGTCTGCGCGACGCCGACGATCTCAATCGGCGTGCCGGCGCGGCTATCGAGCCGGATGTGTTTGCCCACCGCATCGGCGCCCGGCCAATAGTGTTTCGCGAACTGCTCATTCACGACGGCGACACGCGGCGCCTCCGCGGTATCGGACGCCAGGAAGCCGCGGCCATGCAAGATCGGAATGCCCAGGGTCTTGAAGTACCGTTCATCAACGGTGTCCATTGTCGAATTGAAGTTCTCGCGATCGCGCGGCATCTGAAAATCGTCGGGCACGAAGGCGACGCCATCAAAACCGTCCTCCCCGAGCGGAACGTTCTGGGTGAGAGCCTCGCTCTGAACTCCGGGCGCTTCCCGAACACGTTCGGCCAGAAGCTTATAGAACTGCTGCGTCTTAGCTGCGTTGTACTGCACCAGACGCGGATCGAAGCTGGTCATCAGCAGATGGTCTTTCGCGAAACCAGTTCCATCCAGCATGTCATGCTGGAAACCACGGACCATCAGGAAAGACGCCATCAGCAGCATCAAGGACGTGGAAACCTGGGCCACCACCAGCACATTGCGGCCCCACAGTCGTTTGCGTCCGGGCACATCCACGTCGGCGGACTTGAGTCCGTTTACCAGGTCCACGCGCGTGCTCTGCAGCGCGGGAACCAGGCCGCAAAGGAGGGCGCTCAACGCGGACAACGCGAGGCTTGCCAGGAGCACGCGCGTATCCATCTGGAACGGCACCGCGACCGGCAACTCGGTAAAAAATATTACATTTTTATAACTGTGGAACCACTCTACGACGCCGTACCCGATGGCGATCCCGGCCAATCCACCCAAGGACGCCAGAATCAGGCTTTCGGTCAACAGCAGCCGGATGAGCCTCAAACGCGCGGCGCCCAGCGTCAACCGTATGGCGATTTCGCGCGTTCGGCTGCGGGCACGGCTCAAAAGAAGACCCGCAACGTTGGTGCAAGCCACCAGCAGGACGGACAGCGCCAGGGTGACAAAGATCACGCCGAATTTCCAATTCACGTCGTCCGCTCGAGTCCGCATTTCGAACTGGGTGTGTACCGCCGCGCCGCGGTTGCGATTGACCTTCGGATACTCGCGCTCGAAGTTTTTCGCGAGCACGGCGAGTTCATTCTGCGCCTGCTCGAGCGTCGTGCCCGGTTTCAAGCGCGCCCTTACGCTCAACTCGCGATCGTCGCGGTCCTCGAAAAAATTCTTCTGGCGGTTGGTCGAAAACACCGGGGCCATCGCCAGCGGCATGTAGAAGTCGGGATGCCCGAATATCAGCATCCCCGGGAAGGTTTCCGGCGCGACGCCAATCACGGTGAACTCCGTGCCGTTCAGGCGAACAATCCTGCCGAGGACGGAAGGGTCGCTCGCGAATTCGTGCTTCCAGAAGTCCGGCCCGAGCACCACCACGGCATCGCGACCCGGCACCTGATCTTCGTCCTCCCGAAACCCACGCCCCAGCCGCGGCTCCACGCCGAGCACGTGGAAATAGTTGCCGGAAACCATCATTCCGCCTTTGATCCGCGGCGTGGCTGCGGGATCGGCGCTGAAGCCGACCTCCTCCATAACTGCGTTGGCGATCACGCCGTCGTAACTCTTCGTTTTGCCGCGGATGTCCAGGTATTCGCGATAGGAGAAATCGTCAAAGCTACTATCGTGTGTAGTGCTCACCAGCGTGACCACGCC
>JBGQGW010000096.1:0-13016 GCA_041497605.1 Terriglobia bacterium
GCTCTTGCTCGATGGATTCACCGATTATTTCACCGCGAATTCCATGTATGCCGCATGGCAGGCCGGAGTTCAACCCGTCGCGCCTTATGTGGAAGCGCTCGATTCCTCCGGCAAATGGGTCCGCGTGATGGACGACATGGGATTCCCCGCCGGCCTCGCGCGAACCATGATTGCCGATCTCACCGGCCGTTTGCCCGCAGGTACTCGGCGCATCCGCATCGTCACGAACCTGAAAACTTATTGGGACCGCATTCGCATCTCGAATTCCGCGCCCGATCTTCCGTATCATTTGCACGAAGTGCCGCTGGCGGGCGCCACTCTCGACTTCCGCGGCTACCCGCGCGTCCTCGAAGGCAATCCCCTCAATGATATTCGCTACGTCTACGAAGACATCAGCCCCACCGGCCCTTACACGCGCCAGGTCGGCAATTACACGCGCTACGGCGACGTCAGCGCCTTGGTTCAGGCTTCCGACAACAACTACGCAATTTATGGTTCAGGAGATGAAGTGCAGTTGGAGTTCAATCCGTCAAATCTGCCGCCGCTGCCCTCTGGATGGACGCGCGATTATTTCTTCTTCGCCGACGGCTTCGCCAAAGACATGGATTTCTACGCCGCCCACGGCGACACCGTCGACCCCCTCCCGTTCCACACTCTGGTCCCCTATCCCTACCCCGCCGGCACCAACTATCCCTCCGACGACCAGCACCTGAACTATCTTCTAGATTTCAACACGCGCCCAGTAGCCGGCCCCGCAGGCACAGCTTTCCGCTTCCAATATCCCTCAAGCAAGCCGCATCCCTAATCCCTCGCAGCCGCATGTCTGCCGAGACGGTTTTGCAGTCATCCCGAGCCTTGCGAGGGATCCAGAGCAATCGTAAAACGCAAGGACCCTGCAAATGCAAGCCACCCGTCCATTAAACGCAGCCTCCGTGTTTTTGCGGTCATTCCGAACGAAGCGCGCAGTTTGCGTCCCGATGGGTTCGATCGGGACGAGGAATCCAGCGCAAGCGTAAAACGCAAGGAGCCTGCAAATGCAGGCTCCCACCACTCACAAACGCCGCGCATCTTCACGCAAACCGTCCGCGCCCCTAAAACTTCGCCTCATCCGCTGACGGGCCATACAGCGCAGGCACCGGAATATTGTTCAACCGCAAATAAACCGTCAACTGCCCGCGATGATGAATCACATGATTCATCACAAAGCTGCGATACACCGCAATGCGCGGCATGGTCAACAGCGTCTTTCCGTTTTCGAGCAGCGACCAGGGCTTGAAGAAAACCGCATCCGGCGTGCTCGCCAGCGTCGCGCGCGCATCCGCCACACACTTATCAAAAGTCTGCAGCAATTCCTCGCGCGTAGCCGGTGTTTTGGGCCCCTGCACTGTAACTCCGTTCGGCGCCAGGTCCAGCGAATCTTCCTTGATCATCGTGGCCACCCACCCCGGCATCGTGGCCAGGTGGCTCGCCAGCCAGCCCATCGTTCCGGACCTCTCGTGCGGCTTCCACCCGAACTTTTCTTCCGGGACGCGCTCTAAAGCCCGGCGAGTATTGGCCATCTCATGATCGAACTCAGGCAAAAGCGATTCACTCAGTGCCATGCATTCCTCCCTCATCAATTTTCACCGCAATCCAGCCGGCAAATCATAGGCGAACAAAAAGCGAAATACAATGCCTTTTTTCCAGTACCTCAAGACACTAGATGTCTCGCGGACCGTTCCGATGCAGCTCTTTTTTCGCGTACTGGAGAATTCTGCGATATGAAACACAAATGCACCAACGCCGCATTTTGTCTGTCATTCCGAGCGTAGCGAGGAATCCAGAGCCATCGTAAAAAGCGAGAAACCTGAAAATTCCGGTCCCCTAATCAAAGAAAGAATACACTCCAGTCCGCCAATTTCGCACGCGGCCTTCTGCCTGTCCCTCACCCCGCGCGGCGTTCCGCTCGAAACTGGGCCTCGCTGAAAATCTCCGCGGTAAATGCCTCGATCTTCGTTCCCGGCTCTTTCCAGGCTGCCGGATGCAAGCCGCCTTTCACGCATGTTTCTTCCAGAAATCGCTCGACCGGCCAACTCCGCTCGCTGGCCACCTGGGGCAGCAACAATCCGCGCCGCTCCCCGCGCGAAACCAGCAATCCATGCCTGCCAATCTCGATCTGTTCCGGAGTGATGTGCTCAAGCGGTGACAATGCCGAAATTTCAATCTCCAGCTCATGCAGTTCATCCACACGCACCGCTTTGAATCGCGGATCTTCCAGCGCCGCCGCCCTCGCGCAATACGCCACTGTCTCCGCCAGCGGATTGACTGCGTGCACTTGCCCGATGCAGCCGCGAAGCCGCCCGCGAAGTCGTAACGTGATGAAAATTCCAGAGGGATTTAGGAGGGCGCCAAATTCGAATGTCGGCGCGATGCTGATCAGCCGCCCGTGCTGGACGGCCTCGACGACCGCCAGTCGCGCTAAATCGAGCAGCGCCCGGCGCTCGTCATTAAGGAGCGGTGACATCTTGCGTCTTTTTTTCCTGCTCGAGCACCAGGGCGGCGCGACGGTGCCGCTGCTTCACGCGGTCGTCCACTTGATTCCAGAACATCAGGAAATAATGCACCGCCGAAGCTATCGCGCTCACCACCACCAGCCACAGCAGAATCATCGCCAGGAAGCGCAAATTCAAGTGCCGCGCGCCCAAAATCACCGCGCACCCGGCCAGCACCTGCAGCACCATTTTCGATTTTCCCAGAGGCGATGCCGGAATGATCAGTCCTTCCGCCGAGGCAATGCTCCGCAGTCCCAGCACGATAAATTCGCGCCCGATGATGATTACCACCATCCACGCGGACACCAGCCCCATCTCCACCAACGAGATGAACGTCGCCGAAATCAGCAATTTGTCCGCAATCGGATCCAGCAGAATTCCGAGCGTGGTGATCTCGCCGCGTTTGCGCGCGAGATATCCGTCCATGGCGTCGGTCGCCGCGGCCACCAGCAGAATCAGCACGCCCCAAATTTCGTAATGGACCGCGAGTCCCAGCACGTCCAGGTTGGGCTCTCGCGTCAGTAGAACAACCACTAGAATTGGGACGAAAAAGATCCGCAGGATGGTCAGGCTGTTTGGCAGATTCATGTCGCACTCGGCGAACTCGGATTCGCCAACCCCGCAGTACCGCAGTGTGAGGGGAACTCGCTCACTATAAACCCGCCAATCGGTCGAGTCAATGTCGCTCCTTTGCGCGTGCTATGAGGAAATCTTTTTCTTCGAAAACGCTTCCAAAATAGTTTCCACCCTCCTCCCTCGATCCCCGCGCATGCTGTTCCAAACCAGTGTCTTTGCGGCATTTGCACGAATATCATTCCCAAGTGTTTAGGACCCCGGAACATAGCAGGAGTTTCATTTCGATTCAAATTTCCGGGCACAAACCAGAGGCGCACAAAGTCAGCAGCCAAGATTTCCGGGTCAGTATCTGCGCGGACTTGCTGTTTGCAAGAATGCTATCAGTTGGCACATCCTCAAGGGGATTCCGAGCGATCGCACCAGCAAAAAGGTGCCAAAAAGGCAGGAAAATAAGCCGTTTTCTCCACTTAAAAGACGCACCCCCGAAGTAACTGATAGTGAACATCCTGCTGCAAACCTGTGCAAATTGAATAATTCAGAATGCAGACCGACTAGGGGACTCGTAGAACTGCAGGTCCTCCCGGGGCTTCGAATAAGTGCCTATATTACTTATGGTTGCGGGAGTCACCCACGCGTATTGCTTTCTTGTGGGAGAACCTACAACGCCAAGCAGTCAATTTACGGACCCCAATTTCCACAACTATTTCCACAGATCGCGCCCCGTTAGGCCTCAAGAAAGAATCAACATTTTCAAGCCTGGCCTGGGTCTTAAACTCCCGCTCCGCACCCCTTACGCGCGCTTCGGTCCCGCCAGCACTCGCCCGGGCAGGAACAGGATTGCGCGCAGCAAATCGAGCACGCCATCCACCGCGATTCCAACCAGCCGGAATGGCAGCAACAGCAGCCAAACCAGGGGATAAAGAACCAACGCGAGGAGCGCCAGCGGCCAGCAAATCACCAACAAAATGCACCAGAGAAGGAATTTCGCCATGTCATTTTCTCCTCTGTGAATGAATACGCAATCAAACCCAATCCAGTTCCCACCCCGAAACCAAATCTACCGTGCCACTTCTTCGGCAAATTCTTCCAGCCGCCGTGCCAGTGACTCCGGCAATTCCGCATCGATGTACATGTGATCGTCGTCCACGGAGGATTTTAGCACCCGCCCGCAGGTATAGACTAACGCGAGGCTGCGCCCTTCCGACATCGGCACTCGGAGCCGCGTTCGCACCAGCGGATCCACCGGCATCGCTTTGTCGATTCGCCGCAGCAGTTCGTCCATTCCCGCTCCCGTCTTCGCCGAGACGAGCACGCTGCCATCCGCCCGATTCTTCATCAACGCGGCCAATTCCTCTTCCGGCAATTGATCGATCTTGTTGAACACGCGCAGCCGCGGCCGGTCCTCGGCTCCCAGATCCTTCAGCACTTTCTCGACGGCGGCGTCCTGTTCCTCATTCTGCGGATTCGAAACGTCGGTCACCTGCAGAATCAGCGACGCTTCCTGCACTTCTTCCAGAGTCGCGCGAAACGCCGCAATCAGGGCCGGCGGCAAATCGCGCAAGAATCCCACCGTGTCCGATACCAGCACGCGCCGCCGCGACGGCAATCGCACCGCGCGCACCGTGGGATCGAGCGTCGCGAACATTTTTGACGAAGTCAGCACCTCGGCTTGCGTCATGGCATTGAAGAGCGTCGATTTCCCCGCATTGGTGTATCCCACCAGCGCCACCATGCCCAGCGGCACCGCCTGCCTCGCGCGCCGCCGCGTGGCTCGCTGCCGCCTTACCATTTCGATCGCATCCTGAATTTTGCCGACGCGTTCGCGGATGCGCCGCCGGTCCGTTTCCAGTTTCTGCTCGCCGGGTCCGCGCGTGCCGATTCCGCCTCCCAGCCGCGAGAGTTCCACGCCGCGCCCCGTCAGCCGCGGCAGCAGATAATTTAATTGCGCCAGTTCCACCTGCAATTGACCTTCCCGCGTGCGGGCATGCCGCGCGAAAATATCCAGGATCAATTGCGTGCGGTCGATCACCCGGCAATCCGTGGCCTTCTCCATGTTCCGCTGCTGCCCCGGCGATAAATTTCGATCCACGATCACCAGCGGCGCCTTCCTCATTTGTGCTTCGATCTTCAGTTCTTCCAGCTTTCCTTTGCCGATCAGCGTCGCCGGATCGAGAGTGTCGCGAATTTGCAGCAGGCTGCCCACAACATTCGCGCCCGCGCTGAGCGCCAGCTCTTCCAGCTCGACCAACGATTCGCGCTCCGCCGCGCCGGCCGTTGCGCCGGGCAGCTTCCGCGTTCGCTTTACACCCACGCCGAGCAACAGCACGCGTTCCCGGCTATCTACAGTTTGTGGAGTTTTCATCCGACTTTATAAACCTTCCCGGCTTCCGCTGTCTCCGCTACACAGCCGTGCCCCTCAGGGCATCTGGCTTTGCCCGTCCAAAACGATGGGACCATCACGCTTCTGAGGTGAACACCTGCGGTTTCTTTCTCAAATGGCTGGACCCCATTCTGCCCATCAGTATACTCCCCTGCCAGTTCACGCGCGACCTCTACTCTCTCGTTAACCAGCCTCTCCCACCAGTCTTGCCTGACTAGCTCACCGTTTTTTCGGCGATGCCACCGCCTGACCTTCCAGCGCCGCCGCTGCCAGCACCAGCCGCGATAGAAAATGCCCCACCGACCGCTGGCCCTCCCGCAAGGTCGCATTCCGCTGCGCGCGATTTACCCAACCCAAATAGAGTTGGTAGACCGCCTCTCCCCACCACTTGGCCTCGCGTTCATCGAATCCGATGTCCTCGAGCACTTCGGCGATATACCCCACTCGCCTCTCTTCTACCGCCCGGACCCGCGCCGCCACCTCCGGGTCTTTCTGGGCCCAATCGAACACGGCCGCCTCTAAGGCGCTATAGCCCGATCCCCCAACCAACTCCACCAATCGACCCCAGCGCTCCGCGGCCTCTCCTCGTTCCGCCTGACTGAGCATCCAATCGATCTCCTGCAACTCCCAGGCGTCGAGCATGGCAGCGAGCAGATCTTCGCGCTTCCCAAAATGCCAGTAGAAGCTTCCTTTGCTGACGTTCAGGTCCCGCGCAAGCACTTCCACGCGAACCCCTTCGATGCCTCCAGCCGCCAATGTACGGAAGCCCGCCTGAACCCAATCCTGCCTGCCGAGCTGCTGGCGTACGGGCTTATCATCCGGTGCGGGTGATACGGGAGATGATTTTGCTTTGGCAGTGCCGGTTCCGCTTTTCATGTGACCTCCTGCTAAGTGGCGCCGCCCTTCAGGGCGCGCGGTTCTTGCACGGTTCTAGTGCCCCGTTGACTTAGATCGGGGCATCCCGATGTGTGCTTTTTGCACCCCGATGGTTTTGATCGGGGCCTCGAATCGAAACGGCATCTCATCCTCGTGAATCTGTATTCTTAGAGATTGTTCCAAGCGTGGCGCAGCTTCACCCATGGGTTTCTCTGGCTGGGGGTCGTGCTACTCCATGAAACATACGCTCCCGTACGGCAATGTCAAGGTTCAATTCAATGACCGTCCCAGTACGGCCTCGTATGTCTGTTAGATAACTCAATACGGCGAATGGTTCGAAGTACCGAGATCTCGCATCCAGAGGATATTTCTATTGCTTCAAGGCAGTGATTCCTCTCGACAGCAGGTAACTCTCAATTGACGCCTGCACCACAGCAGAATCCCCAAATCCCGCAAACCACTCCACATCCCGCTCCTTCCGAAACCAAGTCAACTGCCGCTTGGCATATTGCCGCGTGGCCTGCTGAATTGCCTGAATCGCCCTCTCAATCGATATTTCGCTCCGCAAATGCTTGACCAGCTCGGGATAGCCTATAAATTCAAATGGCTTGGCCGAGGTGGCAATTCCCTTCTCTAACAGCCGCCTTATTTCGTCAACCCAGCCGCCCGCCACCATCGACTCAACGCGACGATCGATCCGCCGGTAAAGCTCATCCCGAGGAGGCTGCAGACCCACCTTGACCGCCTCGAATCCAGGCAGCCCGGGCCGTCCCGCCCGGTAAACCTCTGTCGCCGGTTTTCGCGCCAGTACACAAATCTCGATCGCCCGGATCACCTTCTGCGTGTCGCGTTCCGCAATTCGCCCCGCCGCCGGCGGATCGAGACGCCCCAGCAGCCGGTGCAAATACTCCGGCCCGCGCTCCGATGCACGCTTCCGAAGCCGGTCCCGCAGCTCTTCCGATCTCCCAGGAGCATCCGCCAGTCCTTCGAGCAGCGCCCGCAGATAAAGTCCCGTCCCGACAGTCAGAATTGGCACACGCTTGCGTTGCTTGATCTGCTCGAGCACTTCGATCGCGCGGCGGCGATACTCCCCTGCCGTAAACACTTCCCCGGGCTCAACGATATCCACCAGATGATGAGGAATGCCGCGCTGTTCGGCAGGCGGAACTTTTGCAGTGCCGATATCGAAATATCGATAAACCTGGGTGGAATCGCAAACCACCACTTCGCCGCCCAGTCGCTCGGCAAGCCGCATCCCCAGCGTCGACTTCCCCGATGCGGTCGGGCCCACGATCGCGACCAGCCGGGCCGGCGAATTCATCCGTGGGCTCTCCAGTAGCGCAGAAGCAGAAACGCCAGGGCAAGGAGCGCCAGCAGCAGCGTCCCCATCACCTGTGTGCGGTTCAGTTTCACTGGTAATCGATGGGCAGATTATAGAGGAAGATGAAGCGAAGTTCGATATAAGGCCCGCTGAATGCCGGCGGCAAGGGTTCGAATGGACTCGACGCGCGAATCGACGACATCGATGCTCGATCCAGGGGTTCCTTCCCCGATGTCCGTTCCAGCACCGGGTCTGTCTCGGCCACCACTCCGTCCTTATACACCTTGAAGCGGAGCATCACGCGGCCCTGTTCGCCCAGCCGCGCCGACTCCGGGATAATCGCGTACCAATTCCGTTTCACGCTGGCCAGCAGCCGCGCCAGATAGTTCGTAAAATCCACTCCTTCGGTTGGCGTGAGCATTTGGAGATTTCCGCCAAGATATCCTTGCGGACCTCCGCCCTGGCCGCCACCCCCGCCCGCTGGACCGTGCGGAACGGGGTCGGCAAATCCGCCGCCCGTAGGCCCTTCCCGCCCCTTCAAGGCGCCTTGCAAGGATTGCTGCAGCGATTTCCCTGGTGACATCTGGGGCAACGCAAAGGCGCTGTCCGGCTTCGGCGGCGGCACATTTTCGAGCCGCGGCGCTTGCGGCTGAGGCTGGCTGGGCGGCGCTTGTTGTTGTGTTCTCGGAATGTTCTGCGGCGACGGCGCAGCCGGCAGATTCGGCTGCAAGGAAGACGCCGGCGGTCCGGGAGGCGGCGAAAACTCCATCGGCGGCGCCACTTTCCTCAATACGCGCGGATCGACCCGCATTTTCGGGCTCGGCGGCTGAGCGGATGGCGCAACCTTCGGCACGTCCTCCATCGAGGGCGGCAAATACACAAAGCTCAGTTGCTTCCGCGCCAGTTCCAAATCTTCTTTCGAGGGCGCGCGATTCGGAAAAAGCTTGGGCGATAAAATGATCAGCGTCAGCAGCACAATGTGAGTAATCAGCGAAGCAAACCGCGCGATCTGATTCCAATCCGCCCCGCGCGTGTCCACCGGCCGATCCATCAGATTCACTTCGCCAGTGGTCATCACGTCGGGTTCGAGCACGTCTTCAGCAAAGAACGCGTGGGGAACATGCTCGGAGCTCACCAGCGGCCCGGACTCCAGCCCCGCCGGCACCACCATCCGCGTATCCAGAATCGATACCGGCATGAAATCCGGCGGCCCGGGAGCTTGTTCGAACGGTTTCACCGGCGTGTCGCGTGGAATCAGAACGCGCGCCGCCAGCACATCCAGCGGCAGGTGCAGCGGAATTTTCGACCGCGCGTCTATCGGCGTGGCGGGCATGTTGTTGGGGATTACGGTCCGCTCATCCAGCAGCGTCGTCGTGCGGCGAGGCTGCACCTTCCGGTCGTCGGCCGTGAGCGGCCGGAGATTTTTCGGAACCAGCAGTCGGGGGATCATGGGGCGTCCTGGGGAGCGAACGCACCAAGTTGGACGCGCCGGGCATGCTCGAGGATGCCTGCCATCACGCGGTCGGCCAATTCCAGGGCCCGCCGGCCGGCGGCGCCATCCACCAGCGGCGCCCGGCGCGTGCGCACCGATTCCAGGAACGCGCGCAGCTCGGCGCGCAGCGGCTCTTCCGATTCCGTCGGCAACTTTTCGAAATTGATCTGCGGCGAATCCGCCGCGCCTTCCACGTGAATGCGCACCGCGTCCTGCCGCGTGTAATCCACCGAAATGTATTCGCGTTCCTGGAAGAAGCGCATCTTGCGCACGCGCTCGGTGGAAACGCGGCTGGCCGTCACATTGGCCACGGCGCCCGTTGCAAATTCAATTCGCGCGTGAGCGATATCCACTTTGTCCGTGAGCACCGGAATACCCACGGCCTTCAAATCCGTCACCGGCGCATTCACCAGCGCCAATAAAATATCCAGGTCGTGAATCATCACGTCGTAAACCACGTCCACATCCAAACTTCGCGGGGTGAAGACCCCCAGCCGGTGCACTTCGAAAAACAGCGGCCGCGTGACGATTTTCATCGTCGCCACCACCGCCGGATTGAATCGTTCCAGATGCCCCACCTGCAAAATCCGTCCCTTGCGCTTCGCAGCGGCGATCAACTGATCGGCCTCGGCCAGCGACGCCGCGATCGGCTTCTCCACCAGCACGTCGATTCCTTGCTCCAGCAGTTGCGTTCCGATCCACCCGTGCTCCACGGTGGGCACGGCCAGACTCACCGCGTCCACGCCTCCAGCCAGATCACGCACATCCGCGATCACGCTGGTCCCAAATTCCGCCGCCACTTTCGCCGCTCGTTCCGCGTCCGCGTCCACAATCCCCACCAGCTCGGCGTCTCCCAGATCCCGAAACACGCGCACGTGGTTGCGCCCAAAATCCCCCGCCCCTACCACCGCCACGCGAATTTTTCTGGTCTCGCTCATCCTGCTCGCTAATCCGCCTCGAACGCCTGAATCGCAATCCCCGCCTGATTCGCGGTCTCAATCAATTTCTCGCGGTCGAACAACAACGTCCGCCCCGCATCGATCGCCAGTGCAGTAGCACTCGACCGCCGCATCACTTCGATCGTCGGCAAACCAACCACCGGCACGTCGAATCGCATATCCTGCTTCGGCTTGCTCACTTTCACCACGGTCAGCCGTTGTCCGTCCGCAATCCGCGCGGCGCGTTCGATCGTTTCGTCGGTCCCTTCCATCGCTTCAATCGCCACGCACGCCTGACCGCGGATCACCACCGTCTGCCCCAGATCGAGCCCTGCAATCTGCCGCGCGATTCCTCGGCCGTACGCAATATCCGCCGCCTCATTCTCATCCGGTGCGCGCTTTGTCAGCACTCCCGCCGCCGGCACCAGCGGCGCAAGGAATGCCGTCGAATTCACCAGTTGGATGCCTTCCTCCTCCAACACTTTGGCCACGGCGCCGATCAGCGAATCCGTATTCTTCGACGTCAAATTCATCAGCAGCTTCGCCAGTTTCCAGTCCGGCCGGATCGAGCTGAAAATTTTATTGTGCTTCACCTGCCCGGCCATCACCGCCCGCGTCACCCCTTCTTTGTGCAGCAATTCGATGGTACGGCTCAATTCGCCCAGGCTTACCCAGTGCAGCCGCCGCGTCTCATTTTCCAGTTCCGGCGACGCCTCTTCGCGGATGGCGATCACCACCATGTCGATTCCCTGGCTGCGCGCGCCTTCCAGGACGAGGAAAGGAAAGTTGCCGTTGCCGGCGATCAATCCCCACCGCTCGCCGCCGGACGCAGGAACCTGCTCGGCCATCACGCGCGCCTCCTACTTCGTCAGGCCGCGTTCGGCCGACTCGATAAAGCGGATCAATTCTAGGACGTCCTGAGAGCCTTTGCCGGTTTCACGCATTTGCTCGACAGCCTGCGTGGTATTTAATTTCGACCGCAGCAGCAGCCGGAACGCGTTTTCGATGGCCGCGATTCGCTCTTTCGAAAAGCCGTTGCGTTCCAGCCCAATCGTATTCACCCCATAGCACCGCGTATCTCGCGGCGACACCACCAGCGCAAACGGCGGCACGTCCTGCGTGATCACCGAGTGCGCGCCGATGTAAGCATGTCTGCCGATGCGGCAAAATTGTTGCACCGGGCAAAACGCCCCCACCGTCGCGTGGTCTTCCACCGTCACGTGCCCCGCCAGCGTCGCGCCATTGATCAGGATGGTGTGGTCGCCGATCTGGCAATCGTGTCCCACGTGCGCACTCGCCATGATCAAGCAATGGCTGCCGATCCTCGTGACGCTCCCGCCCTTCTTCGTCCCTCTGCTGATCGTCGCGTACTCGCGAATCTCATTCGCGTCGCCCATTTCGAGCGACACGCGCTCGCCCGCATACGTCAAATCCTGCGGATCGCAACCCACCGCGCAAAATGGATACAGCCGGTTATCGCGCCCCAGCTTCGCAGGCCCTTCCACCGTCGCGTGATGCCACAAGAGACACCCGTCCCCCAGCTCCACCTCGTCACCCACCACGGCAAACGCCCCGATGCGCACCCCCTGCCCAATCCGCGCCCGCGGCGAAACTATCGCCCTCTCGTCAATCTCACTCATAAGTAGCACAGGCACTCTTGCCTGTGCGCCTTTCTGGTTTTCATCCTAATCCACCCCAACCCACCCTCACTTCGGCCGATCCACCATCTTGCACATCAAGATCGCCTCCGCCGCCAACTCCCCATCCACAGTAGCCTTCCCTTCGAGCTTGCAGAAATCTCCGCGGAAGTTCAGCACCTTCACCTCCACGCGAAGCTGGTCCCCCGGCACCACCGGCCTTCGAAACCGCGCGTCGTCAATCGCCACGAAATACAGCAGCTTCGATTCCCGCTCGGGAATTTCGAGCAGCAGCAGCAACCCGCCCGTCTGCGCCATCGACTCGACAATCAGCACCCCCGGCATGATCGGCTTCCCGGGAAAGTGTCCGGCGAAGAAGTCTTCATTGATGGTCACATTCTTGATGCCCACAATGCGCTTCAGCCGCTCCATTTCCACAATCTGGTCCACCATCAGGAACGGATAGCGGTGCGGAAGGATCTTCTGGATCCCTATCGTATCGAGGATCATCGTTTGCCTCAGCCTGCTATGCAGTATGGGAAGTCTGTCGCGCAAAACCCACCCATTCTAACTGATGATCCCAGCAGATGAAACCCGCCCTGCTAGAATGGCGGCGCAGATTCACACCGTCCAGGGCATACTGCCTTAGCCTGGAGGGCTGTCCCCTTTTGCACAGATTTTTAGACCCCTCTTTTGGTCGAATTGACATACAATCTCAGCAAGGCATCGAGTTGCGAGTTCCATCCCAGAGCCCAGGAAGTTTCACCCAAGGAATGCAAGGCACTCTGGTGCCGTCCAGGATTGACATGAATGGAAAAAACTTTCGAGTCGTACAGGCAGGCGAACGCACCAACGCCGTCGGAAAACCAGTAAGGAACAAAGTACTGTTGGCCACGCCCGATAATGAATACGCGTTGATGCGTCCTGACTTGACGTATATGGACCTGCCGCATCATCTCAGCCTTCATGAGCCGACGCAAAATATCGAGTTCGTCTATTTCCCCAACCGGGGAATGGTTTCTCAAGTGGTAGTGACCAAAGACGGTCGTACCGTGGAAGTGGGTGTCGTGGGTAACGAGGGCTACGTTGGGGCAGGATTGGCAGTCGGCTTGAGCAGAAGTTCCGTGCGTGAAATCATCCAAATCGCCGGCGATGGCTTCCGAATGATGGGGAATGCGCTGGAACGCATTCTGCGGTCGGCCCCGCAGTTACAGGTGATATTGAACAGGCATACGGGGCTTCAAGGAATGCAAGTCGCACAGACC
>JBGQGW010000097.1:0-12984 GCA_041497605.1 Terriglobia bacterium
CGACACTGCTCGCTTTCCAGGGCATCCCGCCTTTGTACACGCCCCGTCAACTCCAGTGTCAGGAATGTGCCCGGTCCAATCTGTCAGCCATGTCCCCGGTCTGCACCAGAAATTAGCCCAGCGTGTAAGCGCTGGGTAGGCGATGGATAAAGATTTCAAGCACCGGAGGTGCGACACCTGTCCCACACCTACGCTCAAAATGTGATTCATGTTGTGTTCAGCACCAAGGACCGGCGCAATTCCCTCTCCCGGGAATTTCAGCCGCGCATGTGGGCCTACGCCAAAGGTATTTGCAAGCAGCTCGGCATTCTGGTTCATGCCGTGGGAGGGATGGAAGATCACATTCATTTTCTCATCCAAGTTCCACCGAGCTTGGCAGTGGCCAAGGCGATTCTCGCCATCAAATCAAATTCGTCACGATGGGCGAACGAGGAAGGTCGCAAATTCGCATGATCGCGAATTTGCACCCGTAGGGGCGCTGCTCGCTGCACCCGGCTTTACTGTTCGATACAGAAATCACATCACAGAAAGATGGATTTTGATGAGGAGTTTCTCGCCTTGTTGAAAAAGCACAGGATGGAATTTGATAGGAAATTTGTTTTTGGTTAAGTTCAGGAAACGTGTCGCACCTACGGCGCTGGGGATTCTCTTTGCTAGCGTTCCCAGCGCTTACGCGCTGGGCTAACGTCTGGCGCACCTACGGTACTCGTCGAGAATGCAATCTCTTCGGCAGAAAGCAAACCAAAATGCCCATGCGTAAAACCGATGTACGGGCCACGCGCCGCACTTCTCCGAAGATCTTGACGAATTCGTTCCGCGCGCTTTTGGCGCCAAGCACAGGAAGTCGCCGGTAGCAACTGCAAGTGATGAAATGCAGGTGCCCTTCCCCGTAGTATCGTTTCAATTTCTTGGGCATGCACAGCGCGACCAAAATCCCCACCCTTCCCGATAAAGCCGGAAAGGATGGGGCACCCCAATCTCATGTTCCAGCATGACCTACCGCGGTGGTATTGTTCGCCCACACGACTTCAAAACCCGCGTCGATTTGCTTCAAGGAATTCGCAGAAGCGTTCAACTCGGTTGATGGCCTCGGACAAATTGGCTGAAGTGATATAAATACGCGCGGACCATGGATAAGGAGATTCGCGATGAAGCTCTTTGTCTATTTCGTGGATGAACAAACCACCAGGGAACCTCTCTTGGTGCTTCCTACTCTGACGCCTAGTCATTCCGAATGCATCGTCAGGATGTTGAATGTCATTTCTAGCGAGATTGATTTCCTCCAATTGTTCAGGCGGAACAGGCCCTTTCTCCCAATCAATGCCATAGGTTTCAGAAAAGAATTGGCTATAACGCTCGAACCAGTTCCCTTGGCCTGCGGGAGCATCCAGTCTGCTACTGGTGATAAACGCATCGAGATACTCTCTGAAGGCAATCTGGACTAGGGAGAGAGCGGCTTGACCGACGAGGTTGAGCGATTCGTCAGCCTCCTGCCACTCAGTTAGGAAAGGCGGCTCCGAGTCCACGGTTTCCGGGTCAAAGGGAGGCGATGCGAAGGGCTCTTCATCCGCTTCTATCTTCCTTTTGACTTCGCTAAAGGGATGTGAAGCGGCTTCATAGAATCGCTCAATGAATCGGAGCTTATCTATCAGACCAGCTAGGATGTCCATGACAATTTTCGAACCTACCACAGCTTCAAACAAGTTGCATTACCACAGCAGGAAAGGGGCAGAAGAATTGCTTCTCAGCAGAATTGTGCCGGGTCAATTCTAGGCGGCTGAGTCTCCCTATTTACGTAGGGCATATCTGAAGCATTGAACGTGAACCATGCGTACACGAAGGACAACAACCGATACGCGATTTCTCCCGAATCCGCATTGCTGCGGTCCACAGTCTCTTCAACATGCAGTGGCTCGTCCCTCTGAGCAGGGCGTCTGTCATCTCCTAGATTGTATGTATTTGGCCGAAATGGGCTGAGGCTGAAGGGCCTTCCGTTCGTGAACATGTTTGAAAGCGCGATGCGAAACTTGAGAGCCGTAGGAGATGGGACCGCATGCTCGTATACCTTCAAGGCCCAATCGCAGAAGAGATACACTGTCTCTGCGAGAGCTAGATTGTTAATCCTCAATCCAGTGTCAGGAGTGGACCGCATCCCCCAACAGAGATGGGAATCGTCTCCCGGCACGACGCAAATCAAGGGGCCATCACGCCATATCTCAAGCAATTTGTGGTCGGGGATTAGGCAACGTCTAAATTGGGCCTCCATGATGGCTGAACGTCTTCCTGTTGAGATGTCGAATCCACCATATCGAAGGCGCGGAGGATTCTCTAACAACTGCACAACTGCGGCGTCATGCGACTCGAACAGACTCGGGAATTCCACGCGTTGGATGGGCCAAGCGGCAAGAGAAAAAGTTGGTTTGCCGTCATAACCGACCGCTTCTCGCGCTCGTTGGACGCGTCCAAATACTTGTTCGAATGAAAGCGGCGGAGGTTGAGGTGCGGAACCAGTAAATATTTTTCCAACAATTTCCTCAATGCTCTCCAAGCGAGAGTCTAGTTTGTTGAATCGAAGACCATCTTTTAATCTCGCCCTCAACTCTGGGGGCTTCATTGGCAAAGCATTATCGCGAGTTCGTTCGAAGAAACCCACATACGATCCATTTATCTTGCCGCCATCCTCTACGACTCTTGAAACAAGAAACGGCTTCTGTTCGCAGGCTTCTTGCGGAACATGGATTGACACAATTCCTTCACTTGTATTTCCCACACTTGGATGCCACTGAATCTTCAGCCCCGGTATAGATGGTAGGACCCACTCAGAAATCACATCATGGCATTGACCACAATTCACAAGACCCTGACCAAAACACCCGATGCGGCGAATAATGTCACCATGGACGGTCAAATCTTCTTCAGTCTGGACACCGATGAGAATGATTCCGCCATCGGCGTTTGCCAAGGCCGATACATCCTTGGCGAATTCCATTTTGTCGTGCTCTTGTTTCAAGTTATATGGTGCAGACTTGCACTCCAGATGTTCATCCTCCAAACCCCCAACCAATTGATCGAGATCTCCGGACTGGAGAATGGTTAGGACCTCAATCGGCGAAAACACTTTGGGCATCAATAGAATCCTGCCTTCTTCTGATTCTACACGGCTTCCTCAGGGCGTGAGGAGCCAGATCAGGATCATCAAGCCTTCGAGTGTCAATGGACCCGTTCGGTACAACGTGATTCCGTTCTTCGTCCAAGCCCGGCGAAAAATCTCCTCACACTTGCCGTTACTCCAGCCCCCATCAAACCACCCCAAATGTCCACAGGCACCAGGTCTTGTATTTTTGCGAATCCATGCTATTCAGGATAGGGGTGTGTATGCGCCGAACATGGCAAAACGCGCTGCGACGGACGGGAAAGTGGCCTAAGAAGCCAGTTTCCATTCTCTTACTTAATCGCCTCTCTTATCCTCATTCTAATCGCCTGGCTAATCGCCAGAGCCAATCCAAGTCAAAAAACGCCAAACGATTTAAATACAGCGAGATAGAAGATTCTAATCGCTCCTATATCGTCTGTTTCAGGCATGCCCCAAAATCACGCCAAAACAGCGCATCCGCGCCTCAAAAATTCCGCTTCGGCGCCGGGATCGGGAGAAATTTCATGAACCTGAAATCGCTCGTTGCGATCATCACGATCTTATCCGCTGCCGCACTGCCCGCCGCAATTCGTGCTCAATCGAAGCCGCCCGCGACCAGCGCTTCCGGGCAAGTCGTCCGCTACCACACCACCATGGACCTGGTGAAATATGTCTACGCCACCGCTCCTCCTGTCGCCCGCCTGCATCTCGGCGACATTCTCGAAACCAATACGCCCGACGCCTTCGGCAATGCGGTCCAAAAGCCCGGCGACACGCTCGCATTAGTGAAGGGAGATAATCCCCTCGCCGGGCCTTTCTACGTCGAAGGAGCCGAGCCCGGCGATACCCTCGTCGTGCGATTTCTCCAGGTGGAAGTAGACGGCAATCAGGGCATCGGCGCTATGGCTCCCGGTTTCGGTGCCGTCAATTCCACCGGCTACACGCCGATGCTGAATCCGCCGCTGCCCGAAAAAGTCTGGTTTTATCCCATTGACCACGCCACGAAAACAGCCACCTATCAGGCGCTCGATTCCAATTTCACCGTGAAGATTCCGCTTCATCCCTTTATCGGATGCATCGGGGTGGCTCCTGCCGGCGGCGAAGCGCGCAGCTCCGTGGTGCCCGCGGAAAATGGCGGCAATATGGACGCGCCCGAAGCCAGCGTGGGCAACACGCTCTATTTGCCCGTCAATGCTCCCGGCGCGCTGCTCTATCTCGGTGACGGCCACGCCGCCATGGGTGACGGTGAGGTGGACGGCACCGCCATCGAGGTCCCCCTGCGGATTCGGCTGCAAGTGGATTTGATCAAAGGGAAGCGCATCGCCTGGCCTCGCTTCGAAAATGATGACGAAATCATGGCCGCAGGGATCTATCGGCCGGTGGATGATGCCCTGCGCATCGCCGTCAGTGAATTGGTCTATTGGATCAACGCGGATTACGGCCTTTCACAATTGGACGCCTACGAACTCCTCTCGAAAGTCGGCCACATCCACTTGACCGAAATGGTGGACCCCAACTATGTGATCATCGCCAGCATTGACAAAAAATTCCTTCCGCCGCGGAAGAAGGGAACCTGATTCGAAAAGAGCGAGTATGGATTCGATGATGAATCCGCCGATGAAATCAATGATGAATTCGATGAGCAATCGAATAAATATCTTCTTCCGGCGTTTCCACGGGCTTTCCGTTGACAAGCCGGGTCTCCGGCCCCTAGAATCGCGCCGTCTTTCACCGGCGCCTGGCGAGGTAGTTGCCGTCGAAGTGGCGTCTCCCGCAAATTCACAATGGCCCCTGGGAAAATAAAACCTAAAGTTGCAATCGTCGACAACGACGCCGGACCGCGCTCGCGGCTCGCGGCGCTTCTGCGTTCTTCTTTCGAAGTTGTCGAAGGCGAAAGCTTCGCCGATGCCTATCAGTTTCTCCAGGGAGTTGATCCACTCGATGTTCTGCTGATCGATCTGGCCGTCTCGCCCGATGGTCTTGGGGAATGCATCGAATTGCTCAATAGCTTGAGCCAAAGCGATCTGGATACGTTCGTGATCGTCTTGAGTGAAGACCAGAAAAAAGCCACCGCTCTCCGCGTGGTCGCTGCCGGCGCCTACGCCTACTTCGTCAAGCCAATCGATCTGGACGTGCTCCGCGGCGCTCTCGAGCGCGCCAGCGAAGAGCTCCGCTTGCAGCGCGAAAATCGTATCTTGCGCGAAGAGGTCCAGCGCAAGAAAGCTTTTGGCGACCTGATCGGTTCCACGGAAGTGATGACGCATCTGTTCGATTCCATCCGCCGGGTCGCCCGCGGCACAACCACCGTTCTGATCCGCGGCGAGAGCGGAACAGGAAAAGAACTGGTGGCGCGCGCCATCCACGAACAGAGTCCCCGGCGCAATCGCTCGTTCGTCAGCGTGAATTGCGCGGCCCTGCCGGAAAACCTGATGGAAGCGGAGTTGTTCGGGTACGAGCGCGGCGCGTTCACGGGTGCGGTCGAGACCAAGGAAGGACGCATCGAGCTCGCCAACCGCGGCACGCTCTTCCTCGATGAGATTGGCACGCTGCCCTACTCTCTGCAAAGCAAACTCCTGCGTTTGCTCGAAGAGCGTTCCTTGATTCGCCTCGGTGGTAAAAGACAAATCCGTGTGGATTTCCGGCTGCTCACCGCCACCAATGAAGATTTGGAAGAGGCGGTGCATCAGAACCGATTCCGGGAAGATCTCTATTACCGCATCAACGTGGTTCCTATTTTTCTGCCCCCGCTGCGGGAACGCATCGAAGACATTCCTCAGCTCATCGACTATTTTCTGCAGGTTTATTGCGCCGCCAATGGCGTGGCCAGCAAGAGAATTTCCGACGAGGCCATGCATGTCCTGAAAAATTATCCCTGGCCCGGCAATGTGCGCGAACTGGAAAACACCGTTCAGCGCCTGGTCCTGATGGTCGATACCGATATGATCTCCGAACAGGACCTGCCGCCCAATTTTCTTCAGAAGCCCGTCAAGGGAAGAATGGGCGCATTTAAGATCCCCAGCACCGGGATTAACCTGGTGAAGGAACTCGATTCTTTCGAGCGGCGCTGGGTGGAATCCGCTCTTAACCAGTCGAATGGAGTGAAGGCCGCCGCCGCCCGGCTGCTCGGGGTGGACCGCAACCGGATGAATTACCTCTGCCGCAAACACAGCCTCGAAAGTTGAATAATCCAACGCTTGTTGAAAAATCCAACACACTGATCATGTCCCCTGTCTGCAAACTGATTCACATCGCATATATAAGTGCTTTGTTTGCAACTCGTCGCTGGCCTCAGTTTCCACCGCCGGTTTGGCACGTGGAATGCTTTAGTAGAAGGCGGGGCCGAGAAGGCAAACAAGAAAAAGGAGAAAACAATGAGCGACCTAGGAAAACCAGTAAAGGCGAATCGGAAAGACAGCAATGAACCGAAAGGAAATCTTGAAAGCGGTAGCATTCTGATGGCAGGGTCTGGCTTGAAGGGCGGAGCTGGCTTGAAGGGCGGAGCTGGCTTGAAGGGCGGAGCTGGTCTGAAAGGCGGAGCTGGCTTGAAGGGCGGAGTTGGCTTGAAGGGCGGAGCTGGTCTGAAAGGCGGAGCTGGTCTGAAAGGCGGAGCTGGCTTGAAGGGCGGAGCTGGCTTGAAGGGCGGAGCTGGTCTGAAGGGCGGAGCTGGCTTGAAGGGCGGAGCTGGCTTGAAGGGCGGAGCTGGCTTGAAGGGCGGAGCTGGTCTGAAAGGCGGAGCTGGCTTGAAGGGCGGAGCTGGCTTGAAGGGCGGCGCGGGCCTGAAGGGCGGAGCCGGACTGAAGGGCGGAGCCGGACTGCAGTAGTAGAAAATCCCCTTCGGCTGATGTTCCAGCCAAGGTTTTCCTCGCTACAAAGTCTCGAGGGCTGCCTCTAACTGGGAGGCAGCCCTTTTCTTTTCTGCGGCCGCTTACGAGCACTTTCGAGAGATTCCGGCCTCTCTACCGTGCAGTCTCTAGAAGAGTTGCGAGCGCAGCCACCGCCAAGCGCCGCGTGCGCCGCGCCAGATCAGAGGGTTGTAACTGCCAAAGATCTTTGCCGTGCCCGTCATTCCTTCTCGTAACTCACCGTTTGGATTCGGTATCGCCAGGACCACTGCGAAATAGTTGGAGAGTTCCTGGCCGTAGCGCTCAACTTTTTGCGGATCGCTTGGCGGGCGGTCGAGAGCGGCCGCGGGGAGAATCTGTTCGACGTGGCCTCGAAACGTCTGCAGTGGATACGCTCGAACTTTTAATTTCACTGTGGCGCTTTCCCGAACATCCTGTAGTTGCCAATCGTGCACTAGGACTCGCGCCTTCATTCCACTTCGGTTCACCACCGTGGCCAGCAGGTCTCCCCGGCTCAGGTACTGGCCGGCTTTCTGTTCGACGACTGGCGTGGTGACAATCCCCGCAAGCGGGATTCGCAGTGTCAAGCCGGCGACCTTGCTCTGAGCTTCGATGAATTCTGTTTCGAGCGCCTGCCGTTCGCGAGTGGCTTTGGCGATCTCACTCATCTGATTGCTGGCACGTGCGGCGAGCAATGCTCGTTCGGCGAGTTCCAGCTTCTGTCTAACTTGTTTCGCATTGCTTTCGAGCGACGGATTGTGCAACTGGGCCAGCACGGCTCCCGCTTCGACGCGATCCCCTTCACGGACCAGCACCTGAGAGACGACGCCGGGCACCGATGAGCGCACATCCGCACGTGCTCCTGGTTCGAGCAGAAAATCGGTGGGAACTTCGTTCGGAGTGAACGGCACCAGAAGGACAGCCGCGAGGATCGCCGTTCCTGTCCATCCTCGTCGCGACATTCTCAATGCCATGAGCTTCTCCTTGATTTCCCGCAACTCCGCGATCAAGCGGCGAATCGCATTTCCTATTTTCTTGCGAAGCATCAAGAAAATCACGAAAACCGTCAGGATATAGCCCGAATCGGTTCCGAACGTTCGAACGAAAACATTTCTGACAAAAAGGAGGAAGAAGGCGATGACCACTATGCTGTAGACAAAAGAAAGCGAGGCATAGATCAAAAAGATGCGCCGCTTGCGGAGGCTGGCGGCAGGCAATTCTATTTTGTGGCGCAGAATATGCTTGCGCATCCAAGCATTCACGTAGGCATACGCATGCTCGCTCAGGTCTTCGATCTCCAGATGCTGGCAAAGAAGATAATAGCCATCGTACTTGATCAGGGGATTCAGATTGAACAGCAGAGCCGACAAGCCTGTAAACAGCAAGACCTTGTAACAAAGATCGTTCATGGCGGAGCCCGGCAACGTGTAATACCAGAGGATAGTTGCTACTGCGCAGATCAACATCTCCACCCATAAGCCCGCCCAAATGGTCCAGAGCCGATGCGCCGGATTTTCGAACAAGACCATGTCCGAGCATTCCGTGAAAAATGCGGGATTGAAGTATTGGAGCAACACTCCCATCTTGGGGACGTTTCCGCCAAAATGTTTACAGGTGAGGCCGTGGCCGAACTCGTGGATCCCGAGAACGACGAACACGAGCAGCCAGAAGACCCAAATGTCGTACAGCGATTTGTGCGTGAACGTGAAGAATTCCAGAGTGTCCGCCTCGATACGGCTGTAGTCGCTGATCATGATGCCCGTCATCCAGGCAAATAGACCTACGGAAGCGATGACGAAAGCCGGAGTGAAGGCCCAGCGCAGGTAGGGATAAATGCGATCCAGAACGGCGTCCGAATCGACGGTGAATAGCGTGAAATACAGCAAATTGCTGCGGTCCACGCGGTTCTTTCTCTCTTCACGGATTCTTTGCAACACGGCGAGATTTCGCTGGCCCAAACCCCGGTCCCATAGATTTGGATCCGTGAGATCGAGAAAGTCGAGCACATTCTGTTCGGTGATCGGCGCGTCGGGATAGAGTTCGCTCATGGCTGCCGCCGCTTTCGCGGGGGTTCGAGTGCCATCGCAGATTTGGAGCAGGGCGTATTCGTACGGCGAGAAACGGATGTAGCTTTCCGTTTCCACCACCTTAAGCATGTAGCTCACTTCACCGGCAAAAACTTGCTCGCTGATACGAAGATTGGTTCGAAACTTCGGATGATTGAAGCCCTTGGCGAGGGTGCTGGTGAGTTGAAGACTGGTGGGGCCAAAGCGCATGGAATTTCCGGTTAGTGCTTGGGACTGGAACTGGTTCCGGGCCAGACAACGCGCGCGGCCATTCCCGGGCGCAGATCGGAAAGATCCAGGCCCAGGAGCCGCGCGGTGACGTCGTAGGTACCACTGGCGGCATCGACGGTGGGGCTAACGCTGGTGACGCGCGCCGTGTAGACGCCCGGATGCTCGTCCGAGAGCGATACTTTCACTTCGTCACCCAGACGTGGGTGGTGTCCGGAGCTTTCGGGAATCTGGAATTGAACGCGCAGGGGACTGAGCTGGCTGATGCGGAAACATTTATCGTCCTTCACAACATTCTGTCCCTGGCGGATGTAACGGCGGACGACCACGCCATCGAAGGGTGCGCGAATTTTCATTTTTGCCAGTTCCAATTGCGTGGTGCGGAGTTCCGCCTGGGCGCGCTCCACTTTCGAGCGCTGGCTATCCAGGTCGTATTCGGCGCCCTTGGCCTGAAATTCGGACTGCTCGAGATCAGCGTCGCTGCTCAGTCCATACTGGCGCAGTTCCTGCTGGCGGCGAAGATTGGCACGTTTAGCCTTTAATTCGGCATCGAGGTATTTCACATCGTTCTGCGTTACGCGAAGATCAGCCTGAATTTTCTCCGCTTCGGACTCCAGCGACTGCTCGTCGAGCTGGGCCAGAACATCGCCGTGGCGGACGCGGCTCCCTTCATCCTTGATGATTTCCGTCACCGGTCCATCGCGCTGGGCGAGGACATCCACCTGGTGCTCCACCGAGAGCACGGTGAGAATTTCCTGCGAGTCGCTACCCTCCGCCGGAGAAGCCGGCGCAGTCTTCGCAGTGGGAACAGACGCCGCCGTGGAGTTCTGGCTCGCAGGGGAGTCACCGCAACCTGCGCCCGCGAGCGCCAACGCAAGTGCAGTTCCGAAAATCCAGCCTGCACGTTTCATCATTTCCCCCCTCGAAACCGTCACGGCAGCCACGTCCACGCCTTCTGCCATACCCAATCAAAGGGCGTGCGCAGCAGGATATAGCCTACCGGATACCATCCGCTATGGAACCAGCCTCCCGCGGCGGTGATTTTTCCGCGCCCCGCCATCCCGGTGCGTGCGCGGCCGTCCGGATTATCGAAGAGTGCGCGCACCACGAAAAATTGTTCTCCTTCGGTCGAAAAGGTTTGAGCGCCGATGCGATCGATTTTGCCGCGAAACGTCGAAGTGGGAAACGCATTCAGCTTCAAAGCTACCGATGTGCCTGGGAGGATCAAGGACATATCGGATTCCGGGACGTTCAACTCCGCGGCCATTCTATCTCGCTCAACCAGCTCGCAAAATGCTTCGCCGACCGTCATCAGTTTGCCGGTCTTTTCTTCCACCTTGGGTGTAACCACCACGCCGGAGATCGGCGCAAGGAGCTTGGCTTTCTCGACTTCCTCTTGATACCGGTTCGCTTCGGCCTGGTACATCGTGGCGCGCAAACGGGACTGCCCGGCGACACTCAGGTCGCGGCGGAACTCGGCTTCCTCGAGGTCACGCCTGGCCAGTGCCAGGTTCGACAGAGCCTGCGCAAGCTTGACGCGGGCATCGCCGGCGTCGAGCTGCGCGAGCACCTCACCTTGCGGTACCACCGATCCCTCGCGGACAAAGACGCGCTGGATGACCCCGCCCACTTCCGCGCTCACCACCCGCCGCTCGGCCGGAACCACGGAGATGTTCGCGCCCACTCGCATTCTCCAGGGAACCAGAATCAAAATCGCTGCGACCAGCAAAACTTTGGCCCCGATCTCGATCCACCGCCCGCGGGGCATCAACAACAACTTCTGTTTTCTCTCGGCCAGAGGTTTCAACCAACTTCCGAGCGGGACATGCTGGTAGAGTTCGGCGTTGCGGAGCGCCACGCAGGTCTGATTGGCAAGAATCTTGACGGTTTCCCGCTGCTGTTCCGTCAGGAATTCCGCATCACCGCTAATGAGGGTGAGAACGCCGACGGTGCCCTGATCGTCGCGCAGTGGTAGCGCATAGAAGCCATGGCAGCCGCGTTCCTTTACAAAGGGGACCACTTGAGTTTCACTCTCTGGCGGTTCGACCTTCCAGCCCGCTTCATATTCATCCGCAGAAACCGGACCAGCCTGCTTGGAAACCCATTCCATCACATCCCGCAAGCGGGCCATTTCAGGTGTCTTGGGTACTTCGGGTTCTCCGGAAACTGCCCCCAGGACGAAGCGGCTGCGATCGAAATAGCCGATGGCGCAACTATCGAAGGGCACCACGGTCGCGGCCTGGTTCACGACGGTGGTGAGCACGTGGTCGAGATCGAGCGTGGAGGTGATTTCCTGGCTGATCTTCAGCAGCGCGTCGAGGGTTTTGACCTTGCGTTCCGATTCCAGCAGGTTTGCGTTGTAGAGCGAAATCGCAGCCTGCTCGCAAACACTGGACAGGAAGAATAAATCGTCCTCATCGAAAGGTGTGCCATCGAGCTTGTTGACTACTTCCACCACGCCCAGCACTTCCGCCTCTTTCATCAACGGCGCGCACATCATGGTCTGGATCTGAAATTCTTCGTCGGCCACCTGGCGGCCGGCGAGGCGCTCTTCTTCCAGGGCGAATTCGACGACTTGTCCCACGCCTTGCTGAGCCACCTGGCCCAGCAATCCTTCGCCGACGGGCATCTTGGCGCCGTCCTGGGTGCTGGGATCGGTGCCGGCTTGCTGGACGAAATGGAGCTCCGTTCCTTGCGGATTGATCAGCCAGAGATTGCAGCCTTGGGCGTTCAAAATATCGCGGATTTTTTCGGTAACGACCGGGAGCAGTTCGTTGAGCTCGAGGGTGGAATTAAAAATGCGGCTCAGATCGTAGAGGGCGGTGAGCCGTTCAAGGGTGGAGAACTGAGCATGGCGCTCTTTTTCGGAGGTTAGAAGATTTTCCAGCGCAAGACCGGTGATGCGGCCGGCTTCTTCCGCGAAGGCAGCATCGGTAGCGGAAAAATCGCCGGTGCGGCGATTTAACACTTCTACTACCCCCGCGAAACCCTGGGACAGGGGCAGGGCAACGTACATGGCTGTTTTTACCCGTTCGCGGGATGCTTCCTGGAGATGCCCAAGCCCTTCGGGATCAATCTGGCTGGCAGGAAACCGGCGGGTTTCACCGTCCGCGAGAACTTCCATCAGGCCGCCTTCGCTGATGGGTTCATTGACCGGCTCTATACCTTCGCCCGGTTCGGACCAGCGTCCCCGGCAGCGCAACCCTCCGTCATCCTCGCTATAAAGCCAAACCTGCACGGCGCGCGCGCCCATAGCTGGACCCAGCCGCGCCGAGAACATCCGGAGCAGCGCATCGACGTCACGGCACGAGTAATAAACTGTAGCGAGTTCAAAGAGAGCGGAAAATGATTCCAAGGCGCTCTCCCGGGAAGAGAGATTTTATTCGGTTACAGAAGCCCGCTTCCAATTTATGGGAACTGCAGGCGAAACCGGGCTGAGGCTAGCAAAGGCCTTCCGGGGAGTCAAGGCAATGGACAAAAATTCCCCTCCCCCTTGATTGGCGGGCTGAGTTCGGGTAGCGTTGGCAGCGCGAAGAGAGGTCCCCGTGAACATTGGCGTTCGGAAGGTGGGAAATGCCACCATCGTGGATTTAGATGGCGCGCTGAAGCTGGGAGAGGCGGAGCAATCCTTCCGCGAACAGGTCCAACAACTGGTCGATTCCGGGACCAACAAACTGGCGGTGAACCTGTCAGGTGTGACGGAGCTGGATAGCTC
>JBGQGW010000098.1:0-12948 GCA_041497605.1 Terriglobia bacterium
ATTGGTTGTCCAGATCGTGAATGCCCATTCTAAAGATTTGCGTGCAACGGAAGTAGCAGCCTTGTACGCTCGTTGCAGCCTCGAATTGTCGGCTCGGAGGTCGTAAAGTTGGAAGTCGCATCCGCTGTCACAGCCCCCCCGGAATTCGATCAGCAAAGCTTCGAGAATGAAGAGGCGCGCACTGTGCAGCAGGCCCTCTTGCCGACCGGGCCGCTGATTGCTCCCACTTTTGAGATCGCTTTTCGCAATCAGGCCATCGCCGAAGTCGGCGGCGATTTCCTGGACTATTTTTACCTGGCCGATGGGCGCCTGGGTTTTTATCTGGCGGATGTGGTGGGCAAGGGATTGTCCGCGGCCATGTATGCCACGCTGGCAATGGGAACGATTCGCGCAATCCACAAGTCCGGCCAGCCTCCGGGAGACGTGCTCGAATTATTCAATCACCGGCTGATGGTTCGTCCGGTGCCGCGCCGGTTTTGTGCCATCCAGTATGCCGTTCTCAATCCGTCCACTCTTCAGATGCACTGCTGCAACGCCGGCCTGCCCTATCCGATCCATATTTCGGAGGGTCGCTCTCAGGCGCTGAATGTCGGAGGAATTCCTTCGGGCATTTTCGACGCCATCCATTACGAACAATTCTCTCTGCAATTGGCGCCGGGCGATGCCGTGCTGTTTGCCACGGACGGCCTGCACGAAGCGGCGGATTCCGATTTGAATGAATTCGGATTCGAACGGTTGATTGAGTTGTGTGGGGGCAGCAGCCAGGACTCTGCGGATGTCCTGCTCGACCGCGTTCTAGCCGCCGCCAGCCATCACTCCGGCGGACGTCAACAGGATGACGTCACCGTAGTCGTCCTGAAAGTCTTACCGGCTTCGAAAAACCATCCTTGATTCCATCCGGGCAAAAACTCGCGGGCTTGACCGGCCCGCATGGCTATTTTTGTGGGACGATCACTTGCTGCAACCGCTGCGTGAGTTTTTCCTTCTCGAGGCGAATTTCCTCGGGCAGCCGCCCGCCGAATTTCTCGTAGAACTGGCCGACCGATTCGACTTCTTCCGCCCAGTTGGCGGGATCAACCAGCAGCAATTCTTCCATTGTCGCGCGCGAAATGTTCAGCCCGTCGAGCGTCAACCCATCCGGCGTGGGCACGAATCCAATGGGCGTCTCGGCGGCCTTGGCTTTGCCCTCGATGCGCTCCAGCATCCACTTCAGCACGCGCACATTTTCGCCATAGCCGGGCCACAAGAATTTTCCATCCGCGCCTTTGCGGAACCAGTTCACATGGAAAACGCGGGGCGGGTGCGCCACGCGCCGGCCCATCTCGATCCAGTGGCGGAAATAATCCGCCATGTTGAATCCGCAGAAGGGCAGCATCGCCATCGGATCGCGCCGCGTGACGCCCACCGCGCCGGTGGCCGCAGCCGTCGTTTCCGAGGCCATGATCGAGCCGACGAACACGCCGTGCTGCCAGTCGCGCGATTCGTACACCAGCGGAGCCACACGCGCGCGGCGCCCGCCGAAGATGAATGCGGAAATCGGCACCCCGGCAGGATCTTCCCAGTGTTTCGAAAGGCTGGGCGCCTGCCGGGCCGGCACGGTGTAGCGCGAATTGGGATGCGCCGCCGGCTCTTTTCCCGGACGCCACGCTTGTCCTTTCCAGTCAACCAGGCCATCGGGTGGCGGGCTGGTCATTCCTTCCCACCACGGTTCCTGCTGCGCCGTCAGTGCCACATTGGTGAAAATGGAATTGCCGTGCAGCGCCTTCATCACATGCGAGTTCGTCTGGTCATTCGTGCCGGGCGCGACGCCGAAGAATCCCGCTTCCGGATTGATGGCGCGCAGGTACCCGTCCGCGCCAACGTGCAGCCAGGCAATGTCGTCGCCGATTGTCCAAACCCGGTAGCCCTGGTCTTCGAGCGCCGAGGCCATCAGCGCCAGGTTCGTCTTGCCGCACGCGCTGGGGAATGCGGCGCACATGTACGTCACTTTGCCCCCTGGATCTTCCAGGCCCAGAATCAGCATGTGCTCGGCCATCCAGTTTTGCTCGCGCGCCATCCAGCTCGCGATCCGCAGCGCGAAACACTTTTTCCCCAGCAGAGCATTACCGCCGTAGCCCGAGCCGACGCTCCAGATCAATCGTTCTTCGGGGAAGTGCAAAATAAATCGCCGCTCGGGATTTAAATCGCCCAGCGAGTGCAGCCCGGGCACAAAATCCGATGAGCTGCCCAACCGGTCCAGCGCCACCTTGCCCATGCGCGACATGATGCGCATGCTGGCCACTACGTAGGGACTGTCGGTAACTTCCACGCCAACCTTGCTGTAGGGCGATGCCGCCGGTCCCAGGATGTAAGGCACCACGTACATTGTGCGTCCCTTCATCGCGCCATCGAAGAGCGGCCTCACTTTCTGTTTTGCTTCCTCGGGCGCCATCCAATTGTTCGTCGGGCCGGCTTCGTCCTTTGTGCGCGTGCAGATAAACGTGACGCCTTCCGTGCGGGCCACATCATTTGGGTTGCTGCGGTGCAGGTAGCAATTGGGATAGGTCTTCGGGTTCAGCCCCAGGTAAGTGCCGTCGCGAAGCATTTCATCGGCCAGGCGTTGATTTTCCTGTTCGGATCCGTCGCACCAGGCGATCTTTGCAGGCCTTGTGAGCCGAGCGGCTTCTTCAACCCAATTTTCAAGTGGTGTAGCCACTTAACCTCCTCGATGATTTGGAGCGGGAACGACCCTCGGTCGAGCATTCCGGGCCCATTGGCGAGCCCAGCATCAAGCAAAGAGACAATTTGGATGCCCGCGAAAAGTCTAGGCCACGCACCTGGCAATTGCAAGGTACAGCACCACAGCGATGTCACCGAAGCCTCATCAATCACTCCGTCACTGTGTGGCCATGTGGGGTGTTATACTTCGCTCAGATGTACGCCCGGAAACTCCAGGTCGCGGTTCTAATCGACGGCGAACGCCGCCCCTGTCCGCTCGAATGGCTCGACGGTTTTTGCATGCGCAATTTCACCGGCTCCGCCGATTTCGACGATACCCTGCCCACCGGCGAAGGCCATTTGGAGGCCAGCCTGCGAGTTGACCCGGCGCAATTCGCTTCCTCATTCGCCCAATGGATTAATCAGCGAGGCAAAGCGGATGGCAAAAAGGTCCAGGTCGAAGTCCACGAAGAGTACGTCCCGCCGAGGAATCCTTAGCAGGCTATTTCTGAAGCTTGTTCATTACTAGCAGGCTGCGGAAACAGTCGATAGCCGCTCTCCGATGGAATGGCCACTCTGGATGAGCGACGAAGAAACAATCTTCTGCTCAAGCATTTGTGATTTGCTCCCGATTCCTCGTCGCTTCGCTCCTCGGAATGACACACAAAGTGAGTTTTTCCGCAGCCTGCAAGAGTTCAACTCTTCTCATCCGGCTGTGCTGGCGAATCCCGGTGCGGAGCAATCGGGGACCGCCGCGCAATCGCCTCTCGAATCTGCGGCAACGCCGCGCGCGTAGCGGCTTCACCCGCCGCCACCAGTTGCGGCGTCATTTGAAAATCATCCCACAGAAAGTGATGGACCTCGGGCTCGATGATCACGTCGGCTGCTGCCCGCCACGCCCCGCGCGAGTGGGCCTGGATAATCGAAAACGACCGGCTGATCACTTCAATCGTGTTTCGCGGCTTTTCGTTCAGCAGCCCTGGCTCCAGATGGATTCCGATCACCACCTGAGCTCCCATTTGGCGCACTTCCTCAGTCGGTACCGGCGCGGTCAGGAATCCATCCACCATATATTGCCCTTGGTGCTCCACCGGCAAAAAAAGGCCCGGATACGCGCACGAGGCGCGGACCGCGGGCCCAATCTCGCCTTCGGTGAAGCAGATGGTTTCGCCGCGCACCAGGTCCGTGGCCACGATGCCCAGGGGGGTTTTCAGTTCCTCAAAATAGGTGAACGACGAGAATCGCTGCAGATAAAACTCCAACTTCTCGTTCGACGCCATGCCCAGCCGCGAAATCGTCCAGCGCCCAAAATCCTTGAATTTCGTCAGCGCGCCCTGCCGTTCCATCTCGTCGAGCGTTGCGCCGCTGCAATAGGCCGCGCCGATCAGCGCGCCCACGCTGGTACCCGCCACCAGGTCAATGGGGATGCCCTCTTCTTGCAGCACGCGCAGCACGCCGATATGGGCGATCCCGCGCGCGAACCCTCCCCCCAGTGCCAGGCCAATCCGCGGGCGTCCATTTGCCGGGCCGTACGCAAACGAACGCAGGCCCTGGACCGCGCTTCCAAGCCATTTCAGCATTTCAGCATTCTCCCCGCTTCGAGACGTGCCTTTAGTTTAGCGCGTTTCGCCTCGCCTGGGATTTTCCGTTGACCGCACGATACTGGTTCTGTAACCTCCGAGTTTGCCTCGAGCCAGCCTATGAAAACACAAATCGAGCGGGTCGCGGTCCTCGGCGCCGGAACCATGGGCGCGCGCATCGCCGCGCACTTCGCCAATGCGGGAGTCTCCTGTGCGTTGCTGGATATCGTCCCCGGTGAGCTGACCGCCGACGAGAAAAAGCGCGGCCTGGCGCTCGATCAGCCCGAAGTCCGCAACCGCATCGTTCGCGCCGGCCTCGAAGCCGCGAAGAAATCGCGTCCCGCCGCTTTTTTCACGCCGGAAACCGCGCGGCTCATCCGCATCGGCAATTTTGAAGATAATCTGGCCTGGTGCGCGGATGCCGACTGGATCATCGAAGTGGTCGCCGAAAATCTCGAAATCAAGCGCAACCTTCTCGCCCGCGTCGAGCAGCACCGCAAGCCCGGCACCCTGGTAACCACCAACACTTCCGGCCTGCCGATCCACACCATCGCCGAAGGGCGCTCCGAAGATTTCCAGCGGCATTGGGCGGGAACGCATTTTTTCAATCCGCCGCGCTACATGAAGCTGGTGGAATTGATTCCCGGCCCGAAGACCAGCCCCGAAGTGCTCGAAGCCCTCGGCAATTTTTGCGATCGCGCGCTGGGCAAGGGAGTGGTGGTCGCCAAGGATACGCCCAACTTCATCGCCAACCGCATCGGCACGTATTCCATCCTCAACGTGCTGCGAGTGATGCGCGAGCTCGAAATGACCGTCGAGGAAGTCGACGCCTGCACCGGCCCCGCCGTGGGATGGCCGAAGTCCGCCACCTTCCGCACCGCCGACATCGTCGGCCTCGATATCCTGGTTCACGTCGTCCGCAACGTCCACGAAAACGCGCCGGACGACGAATCGCGCGAAATGTATCGCGTGCCGCCGCTGATCGAGGAAATGATCAAGCGCGGCTGGCTGGGCGAAAAAACCGGCAAAGGTTTTTATCAGCGCGTCAAACCAGACGGCGAAAGCGAAATTCTCACCCTCGATTGGCAGAAGATGGACTATCGCCCGCGCCAGAAAGCCCGCTTCGCTTCCATCGAAGCCGGAAAGCAAATGGAAGATACGCGCGAACGCATCCGCATGCTCGCCGGTCCCGCCCTCGCTGGTAAGGAAGGCGACAAGGCCAATCGATTCCTGTGGGCCAGCCTATCCGAAATGTGTTCCTACGCCGCCCGCCGCGTTCCAGAAATTGCCGATCGCATCCCGGATGTAGATGCCGCCATGCGCTGGGGCTTCGCCTGGGAACTCGGCCCGTTTGAAATCTGGGATACGCTCGGCGTGGAATCCATGGCCAAAGCGCTGGAGCGCGAAAAGCGGCCGGTGCCGCCGCTCGTTGCCAGTCTGCTTTCTTCGGGCAAGAAATCCTTCTACGAATCGCAGCAAGGAAGCACCAGCTATTTTGATTTCGCCGCGTCTTCCTATCAGCCGGTGCCGCAGCCCGCGGGCATCCTCATCCTGAAATCGCTCAAGGAACAATCGAAAGTGGTGCACCAGAACGCCGGGGCCAGCCTGATCGACCTTGGCGACGGCGTCGTCTGCTGCGAATTTCACGCCAAGATGAACTCCATCGGCGGCGACATCGTCTCCATGATTCACGCGGGCATCAAGCGCCTGGAAAATGATTTCGAAGCCATGGTGATTGCCAACCAGGCCGTGAATTTTTCCGTGGGCGCGAATCTGATGTTGTTGCTGATGACCGCGCAGGAAGAAGAATGGGACGACATTCATCTCGCCGTCCGCCAGTTCCAGAATGTGAATCTCGCCATCAAGTATGCGCCGCGGCCGGTGGTGGTCGCGCCGCAGGGCATGGCTCTCGGCGGCGGCTGCGAGATCATTTTGCACGGCGCCCGGGTTCACGCGGCCGCCGAAGCCTATATCGGCCTGGTGGAAGCCGGCGTCGGCTTGATTCCCGCGGGCGGCGGCACCAAGGAAATGCTGATTCGCGCGAATGAGCACGCCGCCGGCGCGGAGGATCTCGATTTATTCCACGCGCTCAAGCCGGTCTTCGAAACCATCGCCATGGCCAAAGTTTCCACCAGCGGTGAAGAGGCCCGCTCGCTCGGCTTTTTGCGGCGCGGCGATTTCGTGGCCATGAATCGCGATCGCCAGGTCGCCGACGCGAAGGAAACCGCGCTGGCCATGGTCCGCGCCAGTTATCGCTCGCCCGCTCCCAGCGCCGCCGAAGGCGCAAAGACCACACAAATCCGCGTCCTCGGCGAAGAATTCAATGCCGGCGCCAAGCTCGCCATCCACATGATGCTTCGCGGCGAATACATCACCGAATACGACGCCCTGGTCGCCCGCAAACTCGCCAACATCCTGGCTGGCGGCTCGCTCTCCGCTCCGCAATTAGTCAGCGAACAGTACATCCTCGACCTCGAGCGCGAAGCCTTCGTCTCTCTCTGCGGCGAACGCAAGACGCAAGCCCGCATCGCCCACACCCTGAAAACCGGCAAGCCTCTCCGCAATTAACGCAACGCCCCACTTTCGAATCTCGAATTGTCTATGTAGGGGCCGGCTTCAGCCGCGCCCGCTTTGATTCATACCTTCCACGGTGGAACCCAGGATTCGATTGGCGGATTTTTCCGTTTCCATTCGAAAGTCAATGATCCCGAAAATGGATAATCTTCGGGTGCGGCACATAGATTTGCACGAACTGGATTCATCCAAATGTACCAGGCGATCGGATCAAGCGAATCGTTGGGACGCAATACGTGATCAAAGGAATAGCGTTGCCACAACTTGCCGCGGACTTTGCGTTTTGCTTCAAAGCCCGTGCACTGTTTGAAGCAGGCGATAAATTCCAGGACGTTGCTGCTTTCACTCGCTCCTTCCACAAGCAAATGAAGATGATCGGGCATGACGCACCAGGCGTGAAGCAGGAATCCATAGTCGGCGGCCTGCGATTTTAGCTTACCTACGAGCCATGCAGAAATTTCGGGGTCGCGGAACAGAGGGCGGCGGTCGTGGCAACATAGTGTCAGAAAATACCAGCCGCGGCCTTCGTAGGTGTCGCGAGGCAATCGAATTGCTTTCCTGGCGGGCACAACGGGGCAATTCTACACCCAGAGGGCGCGGCTGAAGCCGGCCCCTACAAAGGCGAACCCAGGTTCACGCAGATAGGCGGCTGTATCACAACGCCGTCGACCGGCGGCGCCGCTTTCGCCAATTTCGAGATCCGCTCCCCAATTTACGTTCCCAAAACTGACTGCTAAACTGCTTCTTCTCCGCTTGACTCTCTCGAAAGCAACGAATAGCATCGCGCGTCTGTGATTAACGCAGGGCGTTGGGTGCTCGATCATCCCGGAATCATTCGAAGGACTTCGAAATCGCCGAGGGGCAGCACCCGCACTGAGGGAAAGTCACACGTCAGGGGTGGGAAATGCAGAAAAATTTAATACGTGGTTGTGTCGGTGTGTGCTTTGCACTTGCCGCCTTCGTTTTACTCTTCGCCACGCACAAAATCCAAGCTCAGGGTGGCGAGCCGCGCTGCTTCGCCATCCAGAACGCGCTAATCGTTCCTGTCTCCGGTCCGCCAATCGAGAGCGGCACCGTGGTCGTCGCCAACGGACTGATCAAAGCCGTTGGCGCGAATGTCACCATTCCTCCCGAAGCATTCATCATCGACGGCAAGGGCCTGACGGTTTATCCCGGCCTATTCGACGCCATGGCCGAACTCGCGCCGCCAACGGAGGCCCCGCCACCGCAAGTCATCACCGGCGGCAGCCGTGGCGGCCCGCGCCCGGTGCCCACGGAAATCGCGAACGGCCCGGAAGATCGCCCCGGCACAAAGCCATGGCTCGTAGCTTCCGACGAACTCAATCCCAAGGACAAACGATTCGAGACTTGGCGCAGCGGTGGTTTCACCACCGCCCTCGCCGTACCCAAGACCGGCATGTTCCCCGGCCAAGGCTCGGTGATTGATTTCGCGGGCGAGCGTGCCGGTGACATGGTCGTCAAGACTCCCGCGACGCTCGATCTCTCCATGATTCCCGCTGGCGGCTTCTTCAGTTTTCCCGGCTCGCTCATGGGCGTGATCGCCTACGAGCGGCAAGTGTTCATCGACGCGCGCTGGTATGAGCAAGCCCAATCCATCTATAGCGCTCATCCCCCAGGCCTCGAGCGCCCCAAGTACGATCGCACCGATGTGGTTGTCGGGAAGTCTCTGCGGAATAAGGAACTCGTTCTCTTTCCAGCCAACACTCAAAATCAAATTCTGCGCGCTCTCCGCCTGATCAAGGAATGGGATTTGAACGCGGCGCTCTATGGCGGCCAGCAAGCCTATGGTGTAAGTGATGCCATCGCGGCCGGCAAGCTGCCCGTGCTGGTGAACTTGAAGTGGCCCGAGCGCTCGAAAGACGCTGACCCGGATGCCGAACAAGATCTGCGTGATTTGCGTTTCCGGGATCGCGCTCCCGGCTCGCCGGCCGCTCTCGCCAAGGCCGGCGTGAAGTTCGCGTTTTATTCCGGCGGCGTCTCGACACCCAAGGACGCGCTGAAGAGCGTGAAGAAAGCGATTGACGCCGGCCTCGCGCCCGACGCCGCTCTCCGCGCCCTCACCCTCAGCCCGGCGGAAATCTACGGAGTCGGCGACCGCCTCGGCAGCATTGAGCCGGGAAAGATCGCCAACCTGGTCGTCACCGATGGCGACCTCTTCAACGAAAAGACGAAAGTGAAGGAAGTGTTCGTCGATGGCCAGCGCTTCAAAATCCGCGAGCCGGAAAAGCCCAAAGAGCCGGAGAAAACCGGCGAGCCGCCGAAGAGGATCGCGGCAGGGGAGTCGTCCTTCAGCGGTTCCACGCCGCAAGGCTCTCACCGGGACACGCCGGCGGATCAGCGGCAGCCTGCCGCTGGGAAAGTAGGAGGCCAACGATGAAGCGCGCAATTTTTGCAATCCTATTAGCACTTACTGCGCTGGCGGCGCCGGCCACCCGCGCGCAGGATTCCAGCATCACTTTGATTCGGAACGCCACGATCCTCACCGTGTCGCACGGAACAATTGAGAACGGCTCCATCCTGATCCGCGACGGCAAAATCGCGGCGGTCGGCAAGAACTTGAAAGCCCCCAGCGGCGCAAAAGTGATCGACGCGAATGGCCAGTTCGTGATGCCCGGCATCGTTGATTGCCACTCGCACATCGCCGGCGAGGGCGACATCAACGAAGGCAGCATCTCCGTTTCCTCGATGGTGAATATCGCCGACATCCTCAACCCCGACGACCGCAACATTTATCTCGATCTCGCCGGCGGCGTCACTACCTCAAACATTCTGCACGGCAGCGCCAATGCCGTTGGCGGCCAGACCCAGGTAATCAAGCTGCGCTGGGGCAAGCCCGCGAGTGAATTGCCGTTCGAAGGCGCGCTGCCGGGAATTAAATTTGCTCTCGGCGAAAATCCCAAGCGCTCGAATTTCCCGTCCCCGGCCGGCGTCCAGCGGCGCTATCCCGCCACGCGCATGGGTGTGGAAGAAACGATTCGCGGAGCCTTTATCGAAGCGCGCGAATATAAAAAGCAGTGGGACGATTACAACCGCCGCAAGGCCGCGGGCGAGCCGAACCTGATCCCGCCGCGCCGCGACCTCAAGCTCGATCCGCTAGTGGAAGTTCTCGAAGGCAAGCGCTACGTCCACGCGCATTGCTACGTCTCCGACGAAATCCTGATGCTCATCCGCGTTGCCAACGAATTCGGTTTCAAGGTGCGCACATTCCAGCACGTCCTGGAAGGTTACAAAGTGGCGGACGAAATTGCCGCGCACGGCGCCGGCGCTTCCACCTTTTCCGACTGGTGGGCTTACAAAATGGAAGCCTACGACGCGATTCCCTATAACGCGGCGCTAATGACGCGGAAAGGCGTGGTCGTCTCCATCAATTCCGATGACGCCGAAGAAGCGCGCCACCTGAACCAGGAAGCGGCGAAATCGATGCGCTGGGGCGGCTTGACGCGCGAGGAAGCGCTGAAACTCGTCACCCTGAATCCCGCGATGCAACTCGGCATCGATAAGCGCGTTGGTTCGATCGACGTGGGCAAGGATGCCGACCTGGTCATCTACAATCATGATCCGCTCAGCATCTACGCCGTGGTGCAGAAGACGATCATCGACGGCCAGGTTTATTTCGATCGTGACCAGGACATCGCGCGGCGTCCCGAACTCGAAAAAGAAAAGCAGGCGCTCCTCGACAAGGAAAAGAAAGCCGCAGCGCAGGAACGCAAAGCCGAAAAGAAGCCCGACCAAAAACCGGACCAGAAGCCCGAGGAAAATCCAAAGCCGCCGCTGGCAACTGTCTCCTCCCATGGAGGTGCACAGTGAACGCGCGCCTCAAAATTCTTAGCTGCTCTACCGTGCTCCTTGTCGCGCTTGCCGCTCCAGCTTGGGCGCAAACCGCGCCCCCGACCACCTACGCCATCCAGGGCGCCAAAATTTTCACCCTCGCCGGTCCTCCCATCGAAAACGGCACGGTGCTGATTCGCGACGGCAAGATCGCCCAGGTGGGAAGAGACGTCGCGGTTCCCGCCGGAGCGAAGGTGATTGACGGAAAGGGCCTCGAAGTTTATCCAGGGATGTTCGATCCCATCACGCAAATTGGAATCGAAGAAATTCCCGCCGTCGTCGCCACAATGGACGTCACCGAACTCGGCCTCTACAACCCCGATCTCGTCGCGGCAACTGCCGTAAATCCCACCAGCGCGCACATTCCCGTCACGCGAGCGAGCGGCGTCACCGAAGTGCTCGCCGTCCCCGGCGTGGGCGGTTTCTTCGGTGGCGGCGGTGCCGAGGTGATTGGCGGCCAGGCATCCGCGCTCAATCTCGCTGGATGGACGAACGAGGAGATGACCATCCGCCGCTCGGTCGCCATGGCTGTGAATTGGCCCACGATGCAAACGCAATCTTTCGACTTTGTCACATTCACATTTAAAGAGCGGACATTTAAGGATGTCAAGGAAGAGTACGACAAGAAAGTAAACGAACTTGGCGATTTGCTCGAGCAGGCTCGCCACTATGCCCAGGCCATGCAGAAAGGTCCGAGCGGCGCCTACGAGCGCGATTTGAAACTGGAAGCGCTGGTGCCTGTCGTCGAAGGCAAGCTGCCCGTGCTGGTGGTGGCCAACGATTCGCGCGACATTAAAAATGCCGTCGAATTTTGCCAGATGCAGCGCCTGAAAATGATTCTGGCGGGTGGCCAGGAAGCCTATAAAGTAATAGATCTACTCAAGCAGAATAATATTCCCGTCGTCTTGCAGCCTACCGAACGCCTCCCCTTCCACCAGGATGAGCCTTACGACGAAGCCGATAGCGAGCCCGGCCAATTGTTCGCCGCCGGAGTGAAAATCGCATTCGCCAGTTTCAACACTTCGTTCTCGCGGCGCCTTCCTTATTATGCAGGCACCGCCGTCGGCTACGGGCTTCCGCACGACGAAGCGCTGAAGGCCGTCAGCCGCAATACCGCTGAAATCTTCGGCCTGGGCGATCAGCTCGGCACCATCGAACCCGGCAAAATGGCCAACTTGATCGTCACCAACGGCGATCCGCTCGAACTCAGCACCGAACTGAAATATCTGTTCATCAACGGCCAACAAACCTCGATGGAAAATAAGCACCACGAACTCTACGAGGAATTCAGCAAGCGTCCCTAGTCCGCAGCCCAGGATCTCCGTAGCAGTTTGCGTCCTGCTCGGCGCTCGAATTCAGCCGTTCGCGTGGAGGTCTCCCCATACTGCCCGCCCAAAGTTGAAACTATCCCGCACCACCGCCCGTATACTGCCTGGCGCCAATTTCTCTCGGAGGAGCATACATGAATTTCCGGCTGGCTTTCACCACGGGGCTCGTCGTTCTGGCTTTATTCCTTTGCATCGGCAACGCTATGGGACAGGAATCACCGGCTCCCGGCGCCGCCCCCGCCACGGTGATGCCTTCCGTAATCAATGTGCCCAAGGAAGCGCAGCCCTCGGATCATTTTGACGCAGATGCCGCCACCAACGCTTATCTGGCCGCCATCCCCCCATCTTCCAGGGTGAACTCCGACGCTTATTTCGAAGGCGGCTACTGGTTGATCCTTTGGGATTTTCTTTACGGCGCGGCCATGTACATTCTGCTCCTGCAACTCCGCTGGTCAGCCGCCATGCGCAATTTCGCCGAGCGCATCACGCGCTTCAAGCCCATCCAGACTTTTATTTATTGGACGGAATTCTTGATCGTCACCACCGTTCTAGGATTTCCACTCGCCATCTATGAAGGCTATTTTCGTGAACGCAAGTACGGCCTTGCCACGCAGACCTTCGGTCCGTGGTTCAACGATCAATTCAAATTGCTGCTGGTGGGCATCGTGTTGGGCGGCATCATCGCCATGCTGCTTTTCGGAGTCGTCCGCCGTTTACCGCGCACCTGGTGGATGTGGGGCGCCATCGTCTCCATCGTCTGTGCCGCTTTTATCGTGCTGATCGCACCCGTTTTCCTGTTCCCAATGTTCAACAAAATTAAGCCGCTCGAAGATGCGCGCATCACAGAGCCCATCCTGCGCCTCGCGCGTGCGAACGGAATTCCTGCGGAAAAGGTTTATCAAATCGATGCCTCCCGCCAG
>JBGQGW010000099.1:0-12813 GCA_041497605.1 Terriglobia bacterium
ACAGTGGCAATGTCGGAGATGCGTACGGGCGCGCCATTCACATAAGCGAGAATAATCGGCCGGTATTGGGCGCTGGTCAAAAGCTGGTCATTCGCGCCGATCGTGTAGGATTGCCGGGGACCGTCAATTACGCCTTTGGCCTGGTCCACGTTGGTTGCCGCGAGCGCACTGCGCAAATCTTCGAGACTAAGGCCGTAAGAAGCCAGCGCCGTCGGATTCGCCTGGATTCGGACGGCCGGTTTCTGCCCGCCGCTGATCGAAACGAGCCCAACTCCCGGAAGTTGCGAGATCTTCTGAGCGAGCTGCGTATCTGCCAAATCTTCCACTTTGGAAAGCGGCAAGGTATCAGAAGTAAGCGCCAAAGTGAGGATGGGAGAATCAGCCGGATTCACTTTGCTGTAAATGGGGGGATTCGGCAGATCTTTCGGAAGATACGTGGTGCCGGCATTGATCGCAGCCTGCACTTCTTGCTCGGCGACATCGATGTTCTGGTCCAGGTTGAACTGCAACGTAATAATTGAACTGCCGAACGAGCTCGTCGACGTCATCTGGCTCAGGCCGGGGACTTGGCCGAATTGCCTCTCCAGCGGAGCGGTGACCGACGAAGCCATCACATCGGGATTACCGCCCGGATAAAAGGTGACCACCTGAATCGTCGGATAATCCACCTCAGGCAAAGCGGAAACAGGAAGCTGCCGGTAGGCGATAATCCCGACGAGCAGCAGGCCGACCATCAACAACGACGTCGCGACTGGCCGCAGAATAAATAGTCGAGACGGGTTCACTTCGGCGCGCTCCCCGTGGATTGAGCTTGCGGAGTCTGGGCCGCTTGCTTGCCACCCGCATCGGATGGCGACCGGAAATCAACTTTGCTCTCCGCCTGCAGCTTATCCTGGCCATCGGTGACCACCAGTTCGCCCGGTGAAATTCCAAAACTGATGGCAGTCTGATTCCCCTGGGAGAGGGCAATCGTCAATTGCCGGACTTCAACTGTCTTATCCGATTTCACAACGTAGGCATAATTTCCCTGCGGCCCTCGCTGAATCGCCGCGGCGGGAACCACGGTCGCATTCTTCCGGACTTCCAGCAGAAGTCGAACATTCACGAATTGGTTCGGCCACAGCGCACTATCCTCGTTGTTGAACACCGCCTTCAGCTTGGCGGTTCCCGTGGATTGATCGATCTGGTTATCGATCGTTTGCAGGACGCCCGTCGCCAACTTGGTTTGGTCATCGCGGCTGTAGGCCGCTGCTATCAACGTTCCCAGTCGCATGGCCTTCTGGACAGCGGGCAAATTGTCTTCCGGCAGCGTGAAAATTACCGCGATGGGCTGAAGCTGCGTGATCACCAACAGGGGATTCGAATCGGCGGCATGCACGATGTTCCCAACATCTACGAGGCGCAATCCAATCCGGCCGCTGATCGGAGCGGTGATGTGGCAATAAACGATCTGTAGCTTGGCATTGTCAATTTGCGCTTGGTCGCCGCGGACTGTCCCTTCCAATTGATCGGCCAGGGCACGTTGCGTGTCCAGTTGCTGCTGTGAGGAGACTTGCTGAGCAACGAGCGATGCCAGGCGGTCCACGTTGAGCCTGGCGTCCCGGAGCTGCGCCTGATCCCTGAAAAGCATGGCCTGCGCCTGGCTCAGTTGAACTTCGAACGGACGCGGATCAATAACCGCCAGCAATTCGCCTTGCTTGACGAACTGTCCCTCCCGGAATGCCACCTGGGTGAGTTGGCCATCCACTCGGCTTTTCACGCTGACGGTATTGAACGCGTTCACCGATCCCAGTCCGTTCAAATAAACGGGCATGTCCTCGCGCATGGCAGTCGCTACAGCTACGGGGATCGGCTGGCCGGCCGGGGCGCCTCTGCCCTTTCCTGTCTTCGAATCGGAAGACGTGGTTCCGCAACCCAATAAAGAGATACAAAGTAGGAACAAAATCCCTAGAGACATTGAGCGTTTTGCCATGTGTGTTTGCGTACGAAAGACGACCTCCGGCTGGAAGAATGCATTGCCCTGCTGATTAGATTCCGGTGGGGCCCAACTCATGTCGCAATTCCTCGGCTTCCGGCTCATGCTGGAAACCAGCAATCAGGGCGCCAGCACAAGTTCAACTCCCTTAGACGTGCGCGCGGGCAAGTCAGTTGCGGGAGTCTTGTCACGCGCGATCAAAAGCCGAGGAACCTATGAGGCTCATTCCATTGGCTTAACGCATAGTCTCGGCCATCCTATCAGCTTGTCGGCCTTAGGGTATTCAAGAGACCCGGGAGTATAATTGGCGGCGGGCATGGGTACCAGAGGAGAATGGAATCACTGGCAGCCCCGCCCATTCCCGTGTCGTGGAGATTTCAGATGAGCGCGAAATGCGGTCATCTTGCAGAAATTCGCACGGTAAAGCCTAGCGGAACGGGCTGTAAGGAATGCCTCGAGATGGGCGATACCTGGGTTCATTTAAGGGAGTGCCTCTCCTGCGGCCACATCGGCTGCTGCGATTCCTCGAAGAATAAACATGCCACCAAGCACTTTCGCGCGACGCACCATCCCATTATCCAGTCTTTCCAACCGGGCGAAGATTGGCGCTGGTGCTATGTGGACGAGATCTTTTTGGAGTAAAAATGGTTGGAGAACAGCTCGGAAAGTTCGCGAGCGAATCGGTACGGGGATCCTCTGGAAGGAATCAAATTTCACTGAGGTGAGCACCATGGCTACCTTGCAAAGCGCCGGCGCTGCACGTCAATCCGATGCCTGGCCGGCCTTGCCGCTGAAGGCATGGGCCGAAACTCGCGATACCCTCCATCTGTGGACTCAAATTGTCGGCAAAATTCGCCTGGCAACCATGCCCAGGATCAATCATTGGTGGGAAGTGCCGCTCTATGTGAATGCGCGCGGCCTGACCACATCGCCCATGCCTTACGGTGACGGCGTTTTCGAAATTCAGTTCGATTTCATTGAACACAAGCTGTCGATCCAGACCAGCGCCGGCGTGGTCAAGACCATCCCGTTGGCGCCGCGCTCGGTCGCGGACTTCTACAGCGAGGTGATGTCCACCTTGCGGTCCATGGGCATCGACACGAAGATTTGGCCGATGCCAGTGGAAATCCCAAACCCCATTCGCTTCGATCAGGATCGCGTTCATGCTTCTTATGAACCCGAGTATGCCAACCGCTTCTGGCGGGTCCTGGTCTCCACGGAGAAAGTTTTCACCGAGTTTCGCGCGCGATTTTTGGGCAAATCGAGTCCCGTGCATTTTTTCTGGGGAAGTTTCGATCTGGCCGTGACGCGGTTCTCCGGCCGGCCCGCTCCGGAGCGCCCTGGCGCCGACCCCATCACCCGCGAAGCCTACTCGCACGAAGTAATCAGCGCCGGCTTCTGGCCGGGAACGGGAGATACGGATGCGGTTTTCTATGCCTATGCGGCTCCCGAGCCGCCGGGCTTTTCGAAGGCGACCGTTCTCCCCAGCGCGGCGTTTTATAGCGCGCAGTTTTCCGAATTCCTGCTGATGTATGAGGATGTGCGGAAAGCTTACTCGCCGCGGATGGCATTGCTCGAATTTCTCCAAAGCACCTACGAAGCAGGCGCCACACTGGGCGCCTGGGATCGCTCAGCGCTTGAGCGCCCAGGGGCGGCTTAGAATTCGTCAGTTTCAGTCGAATCTTTTTGGTCTGGAGAAGTTGGCCGCGAGTGCACACTCGATCTCTTCCCGATCCTCCATCTTTGCTGCCCACTGATCACGCGATGTCTTGGCCATCGCTCTTCGAATTACGAGCGGGTGCCGAGCCCCCCGCGCCACTCGTCGAAGAAAAATCTGGATCGACGTCTAAAAGCATTGGCACTCATTTTCGCCCTCTGCAATTGGCAGCAGCCCTGCTCGTTGGACTCGCCTTGCGATTGTTTTTTATTGTTTACCGGCCGTTCTATGCGGGTGATACGAAATTTTACGAAGAACTCGCGCGCAACTGGCTTAATCACGGCGTATATGGCCTGTTTGTCAGTGGCCACTTGATCCCGGTCCATATGCGCGCGCCCGGATATCCGGCCTTTCTGGTGGGTGTTTATGCCGTGTTCGGGCAATCCAGGTCAGACGTTTTGGTTATCCAGGCGATCCTTGACCTGTTGACTTGCCTGCTCACGGCCCTGATTGCGGCGAAGCTCGCTCCTACTTCCATCAAGACTCGTGTAGCGACGATCGCGCTGTGGATGGCTGTGCTCTGCCCATTCACCGCGAACTATACGGCCGCTATCCTCACCGAAACTCTGGCTACGTTTCTGACGATTGCAGCGCTGCTGATTCTAGTTTCCATATTTACGGATTCTTCGATGGAAATTCCCCTCGATACGCTCGATCACCGGAGTTTACTCGAGCGTTCCGCTTGGTGGCTGCTCGCGGGATTCGTCGCCGGCCTGGGAACTCTGGTGAGGCCAGAGACGCCACTGCTGCTGATCGCAGCCGGACTGATCCTGATCATCCGCTGGCGGCGTCGTGCGGATTGGTCGAAGCTGGCTCTCGCGGGACTGTGGATGTCGGTTGGCTTGGTTCTGGCGCTCACGCCGTGGGCTGCGCGAAACGCGCGCACTCTGGGCCGCGTGGAATTTATCGCTCCTCGATATGCGGAATCGTACGGTGATTTCATTCCGCGTGGTTTCCTCGCGTGGACGGGAACTTGGATGGTGGGTTTTCAGGATGCCTATCGAGTGACTTGGAAACTGGGGAATGCGCCGATCTCGGTCGATGCGTTGCCTGGTTCCGCTTTTGATTCGGACGCGGAACGCGCTCGCGTGGCTTCCTTGTTCGCGCTATACAACTCGTCCCTGAAAATTCCGCCCGCGCTCGACCGGGAATTCGCGCTGCTGGCACGGCAGCGGGCAGCGGAGCATCCCTTGCGCTCCTACATTTTCATACCGCTGGTTCGCGCATGGAGAATCTGGTTTACGCCGAGAATCGAGCTGCTTCCCTACTCCGGAAGGCTTTGGCCACCCGGGGAAGCGCGGCGAAGCAGTCCAATCGATTTCGACGTCACCGCTACGCTTGGAATCCTGAATATTATTTTCATGGCTCTCGCCTGCGTGGGAGCGTGGAACTGCCGCAAGACTCCGGCATTGGCCTTACTGCTCACATTTCTCGCGGTGCGCACGGCATTTGGGACGCAATTGCAAACAGTCGAGCCGCGCTACGTGATCGAATGTTACCCCGTCATCTTGGCGCTCGGCGCGCTCGCGTGGCTGAAACTGCCGGATGTCGCGTAATTAAGAATCTCAGATGGAGCGATCAGATTCCGGCAACGAGGAATCAGCCTTTTCCGAGTGCGGGCAATTCCTCCCGAAGGTTGCATCCGCTCATTTGAGCATTCTTCATCTGTGCGGCGAGATGGAGGATGCGAGTAGCGGCGTCCTTGGTGCTTACGCCTCGCGCATGAATGTTCGAGATGAGATTGCGATCGGCATCCGTTTGTGACTTCTCCGGGCGATAGGCCATGTAGGCCGATAAACTTTCAGCGGTGGCGAGGCCGGGCCGCTCGCCGATCAATAGCACCGCGACATTCGGCGTGAGTATTTCGCCAATCTCGTTCAGTATTCCCACCCGGCAATGACGGATCACGAAAGTTTGGCCGATTGTCCAGCCAAGTACCGCAGCGCCCTCATAAAGCAGAGGTAACAACGAAGGAATTTGCGTGGCGACGGCGGCGACCGACAATCCGTCCCCAATGGCAATTTGTAAATCGTTTCCCGCGGAACAGTGCTTCGCCAATTCCACGCGCGCCGGGCCGCTGAAATGGCGGCCCAGGTCGGGCCGCAGCAAAAATTCATCCTTCGACTGCGCTTGTGAACAGACTTCGAACAGCTTCCATTGCTGCACGAAATCCGGAGAGAAATCACTTTTGAGATTTAACTCATCACGGACGGCGTCGCGTGCCGCGGCATGGGCTTCCCTTAATTCCAGTTGAGTGCCTGTCCGATAGGCGGCGCCCACCCGGCCAACCAGCAGCCGGGCCGGCGTGCGCTCGCGAATTTTGCGCACCAGTTCGGGCCACTGTTGCGCGACCAGAGAATTGTCAGACTCGCTGGCCATCTAGATGGTCCCTCCGCAACCAACAAATTCGGCGGCTTCTCCTGTGAACTCCTGAACCCAATTCATACGATTTTCTCCAGCCCTTGCATTAACTGGCGGCGCGCCGATGCGTCGAGCAGCGCGGGCTCTTCCCCGCGATAGATTCCCGTTTCCTGAAGCCACGCCAGGAATTCGGGAGCGGGCCTTAGGTTGAAAATTCTTCGGGCGGCGAGCGCGTCGTGATAGCTGGTGGATTGATAGTTCAGCATCACGTCATCGGCGCACGGAACTCCCATAAAATAATTGCATCCCGCCGCTGCCAGCAATATCAGCAGATTATCAGCGGAATTCTGGTCGGCCGCGGCGTGGTTCGTGTAGCAGACATCGCAGCCCATCGGCAAACCGAGCAGCTTGCCCATGAAGTGATCTTCGAGCCCCGCGCGAATGATCTGCCGTTCGTCATACAAATATTCCGGACCGATGAAGCCGACCACGCTGTTCACGAGGAACGGATCGAATGCGCGCGCCACACCATACGCTCGCGCCTCGAGTGTCAGTTGATCCACGCCGTGATGCGCTTCCGCGGAGAGCGCGCTCCCCTGACCGGTTTCGAAATACATGGCATTCGTGCCTTTCCAGGCCACATCCCGCTGACGATGATGTTCGAGAATCTGTTCGCGGCCTTCGCGCAGCATTGAAAGACTAATTCCAAAACTGCGGTTGGCCGCTTCCGTGCCGGCGACGGATTGAAAAAGAAGATCGACCGGCGCGCCGCGTTGCAACGCGGCAAGCTGTGTATTCATGTGCGCGAGGCAGCACGTCTGAGTGGGAACTTTGTAGAATTCCACCAGGCGATCCAGCGCGCGCAGGATCGAGCCGGTGATCTCGACGGAATCCGTGGCGGGATTTACGCCGATCACCGCATCGCCGCATCCGTAGAGCAACCCTTCGAATGCAGCCAGCAGAATTCCGCCCACGTCGTCCGCGGGATGATTCGGCTGGACCCGAATACCGAGCACGCCCCGCTCGCCCATCGTGTTGCGGCACTGCGTGACATTGCGAATTTTCCCCGCGGCTAGGACCAAATCTTTATTGCTCATGATCTTCGCGACGGCCGCCGCAATTTCGGGAATGATGGCATGTTGCAGCCGCTTCAATTCCGCCTCGTCGGTTGCATCGTCGAGAATATATTCGCGGAACTCGCCGACCGTCTTGCTGCCGATGGCGCGAAAAGAATCCTGGTCGAATGTTTCCAGAATTAATCGCGTGACATCATCTTCGGCGGGGTCAATCAGCGGCTGCTGAACGATCTTTGCGAGCGGCAGATCGGCAAGTTTGCGTTTGGCGGCAACTCTTTCCCGCTCGGATCGCGCGGCCAAGCCGGCAAGCTGATCGCCAGACTTTTCTTCGTTTGCTTTGGCGAAGAGTTCGCGGAGATCGGAAAAGATGAATTGCTCGGGCATGTGCGCGTGGAGGCAGATAGGTAAGCCGAGGCTGCCGTCACTCGACGGAACTTATCACCAATCCTGGGACGAGGAAAGCCACAGAGAAACTCCGCGTGCCAGAATGCTCGATCAGGAACTTCGAACGATGAAGAGTGGAAAAGCAGTCTGAGACTGGTCGCGCTAACAGTTACCCGGCTTACCCGCGCAAACGCCTGAGTTCAAGAAATCCGACCCATGTTCTAACTCCTTCATTTGCTAAATGTTGGGAAAACTCTCCATCAGTAAGGATTTGTGGATTCCGAATGGAAAGAAGGACATTGCCCTACTCCTGTCCCTCAGGACAGCAGATTTGCCCTGGATACTTGGCTAAGATAGCCCGTACCCGCAAATCTTGCACGTTCCTCCGAGGCAGCCCCATCCATGCGGACGACGGGTATCGAAACTGACGCTGCGATTCCGCAGAAGCAAACGCGCGAGCACATTTCTCGTCTTGAACTGAAGGGAATCCTTCAAGCCCACCAGGAGTGGACAAACTCCGGTGGAAAAGAAGGTCAGAAGGCAGCGCTCGCTTACGCCAATCTCGTAAGCTCGGATCTAGCAGGCGCAAATCTGCAAGGCACCGATCTTCAAAAAGCAAATCTGAATTGGGCCATTCTCGTGCTCGCCAATCTGAAGGACGCTTTCCTTTTTCAAGCTAGTTTGCAGGATGCCGATTTGTTGGGAGCCGAATTGCAGGGAGCAAATCTTCAGGGAGCATCCCTCGGTACGGCAACTGGCCTCTCAGTTCAACAATTAGCAGGCACGAATCTTTCCGGCGCATTGTTGCCAAAACATGTCGCCGACTTATTGGGACGCGAGCAAATCACCCGGTCATCGAAGAATGCGGGGCGGCTGCTAGCGGCGATCGTGTCTCTGGGTCTTCTCGCTGCCGGACTCATTGCCGCAACCAGAGACGTGCAACTCGTGACGAATTTCTCCGCTTTCTCCATTCCCTACATTGGCCAATTTATCCCCGTGGTTCAATTCTATCTGGTCGCACCTTTGCTTTTGCTGGGACTTCAAATTTACTTCCATTTTTATTTGCAGCGGTTGTGGGAAGGGCTGGCCGGATTGCCCGCCATATTTCCCGACGGCCGGCCCGTGGATCAAGGTGGGTCTCGCATCGTTGTCGCATTAGGCCGCTTCCACTTGCAACGGGAGAATGGCCATCTCCCACGGCCCTTGCTGATCGAAGCAGTGATCGCAGTTGCGCTTGCCTACTGGCTGGTGCCGGCCACACTGTTTTTCATGTGGGCACGATATCTGACGCGGCAAGACATGCGGGGAACGATGCTGCAAGTGTTCGCGACCGTCGCTGCCACCGGAATCGCAGTGTTCTTGCCGCAAATCGTGGATAAGACTTTCCACGAGCACCGTGGCGAACCGTCCCCGGCGGAATTCTCACGCGTGCAGCGGTACCTCGAATGGGCAAAGACTCACTGGCGCGGGGTGGTGCCGGTGGGATCGGGATTGATCCTGCTTCTGCTTTCCTGGGGAACGATCCACGGATTACCTCACGACACGAGTTGGGTTCCGGAAGCGAAAACCGGCGGCGCAACAGCGTGGGGCGCGAATGTATTCTGGATGGCAGGTTATGATCCCTACCCGGTTCTGACGGAAGCGACTGTTTCGACAAAACCCGCAAATTGGTCAGGGCGCGAGGAAGACCTGGGGCAAGTGAGCGGCGCTTGGCTGAATCAATCGCGGCTGCGTTACGTGCAGGCGTATCGAGCTTTCCTGGCCAAGGGGCGCCTGTGGGAATCGGATATGCGGGGCGCTTTTCTTTCCGAAGCAGATTTGCGGCAGGCAAATTTGCGCCAGGTGATTCTGGATTCAGCCGTGCTCGATCGCGCCCTGATGGATCATGCGAACCTGCAGGGTGCGAACCTGCAGAAAGCGAATCTTACGCGCGCCGATTTGCGCGGCGCCAATCTCTCCTTTGCGAATTTTTCGGGCGCGACGCTGGTCGACACTCAACTGGAAGAGGCAAATCTTTATGCCGCTACCCTTCCCGGAGCAACGCTGCAGCTTGCCAATTTGCGGAGAGCCGATTTGCGCAATGCGGAGTTTAAGGGCGCCTGCCTCATTCATGCCGATATGGCCTGGGCTGATTTGTGGTATGCGCGGCTTTCCGAAGCGAAGATGGAAGGCGCAACGCTCGAAAATGCAATCCTGATCGAAGCCGATCTGCGAAAAGCAGATTTGCACACGGCCAATCTGCAACGAAGCATTCTTCGGGGTACGGACTTGACCGGCGCCAATCTCGAGGGCGCTGATCTCCGGGGAGCGATGGGGTTGAGTGCCGGCCAGATCTGCTCCGCGGCAAACCGCCGGAACGTACAACTCGATGGCGAATTGGAGCATGAAGTGGAGCTGCTTTGTGGTGAGGCCAGGTAGTTGGCAAGGATCGCGCCCGATCCTTCCGTCATCGAAATTCGTTACCGCAGATAGCCTCGAACGCGCAGCAAGTTTCGCTCAGCGACTGGATAAACGAATCACGGAATAGTTGTTGGCTGCATCGGGATTTTAGCGGATGCCAAACGCCAACATTCACGGGCGATGGCCCAATCTTCCTGTGCGCGAATGACTAAAATTCTGACGGTAGAATCGCTTTGGGCAATGTCCTGATCCAGGTCAGGCCGGGTGTTCTTTCCGCGATCAATCTTCAGACCCATGTATCTGAAGTTTTCACAGGCTGCGGCCCGCACTTCGGGCGAGTTCTCACCGATCCCAGCGGTAAAAATTAAAACATCAACGCCGCCAAGCGCCGCGACCATTGAGCCGATGCCGGATTGAAGCCGGTGCACAAAAATATCGAACGCGAGTTTTGCTCGCGCATGCCCATCCTTCATGGCGCTCACAATCTGCCGCATATCACCCGAGATTCCGGAAACTCCCAGCAAGCCGGATTTCGTGTTGAGCAGTTCGTCGATTTGCTCCGCGCCGCAATGATTTTGACGCATCAGGAACGTAAGGATTCCCGGATCGACGGAGCCTGATCGAGTCCCCATCATCAACCCTTCCAGCGGCGTGAAGCCCATGGTCGTATCCACACTTCGGCCGTTGCGAATGGCCGCGAGTGAGCAGCCGTTTCCGAGATGGCAACTGACTATTTTCAGCGATTTCAACTCCCGGCCCAGCATTTCCGCCGTACGCCCGGCACAGTATTGATGATTGATACCGTGAAAGCCGTAGCGGCGAATTCCCTGCTCCAGCCATTCGTAAGGCCCCGGGTAAACCGCCGCCGAATCCGGCATCCGGCGATGAAAACCTGTGTCAAACACGGCGACCTGTGGGACGGGGCCGAGCTGTTCCTCGATGATTTCGATTCCTTCCAATGCAGCGGGATTGTGAAGGGGCGCGTAGGCCGATAATTTCCCGATTGCGGCCTTCACTTCCGGCGTGATGATCGTCGGTTCCTCGAATTTCTGGCCGCCTTGAACGACGCGGTGTCCGACAATACCGATTTCCGAAGCGGATGAGATCACGCGAGTTTCGCCGCTCCATAGCGTATCGAGCATTTGCGCGATTGCGTGGCTGCGCGAATCCACTTTTGTGTGGCTCTCGAAAACAGCGCCCTGCGCGTTTCTTACGTGAACTTCGGCCGAACCGCCATCCCATTCGATCTTGGCTTCCCAACTGGGAGCGGGAGCATCGCCGGACGGCGTCACACCGATTTCCAAAAGAGCGCTTTTCTGGCTACTCGAGCCGGAATTCAGGACGAGAATTTTCATGGATCAACGGGGCCAAACCCAGTTGCGGATTTCCGGCATATCGTCGCCGTGCACGCCGATGTACTGCCGGTGCTCCACGAGCCGGTTGCGAAGAAGCTGTTTGAAATGGGCGTTCAGCGGCTGCAAACGAGGTACACGGTCGACCGCATCGCCCGCCAGGTGGTAGCGATCCAATTCATTCAGCACCGTCATATCAAATGGCGTGGTGGTGGTTCCTTCCTCCTTATAGCCATGCACGTGCATGTTGGCATGGTTCGCGCGGCGGTACGTCAGGCGATGGATCAGCGACGGGTAGCCATGATAGGCGAAGATCACGGGCTTATCAGTGGTGAACATGGAATCGAATTCACGGTCGGGAAGACCGTGAGGATGCTCGCTGGGCGTCTGCAGAGTCATCAGGTCGACCACATTAATCACACGAATTTTGATATCTGGAAAATGCTGGCGCAGCAAGTCAACTGCCGCAAGGGTCTCCAGCGTGGGGACATCCCCGGCGCAAGCCATCACCACATCCGGCGCGCTTCCCTGGTCATTGCATGCCCAATCCCAAATTCCGATTCCATTCGTGCAATGTTCGATGGCCGATTCCATATCCAGCCACTGCAGTTGCGGCTGCTTTCCAGCAACGATCACGTTGACATAGTTGCGGCTGCGCAGGCAGTGATCCGCAACGGAAAGAAGAGTGTTTGCGTCCGGGGGCAAGTAAACGCGGACGACGTCCGCTTTCTTGTTCACGACCAGATCGATGAAGCCGGGATCCTGGTGAGTGAAGCCGTTGTGATCCTGGCGCCATACATGCGACGTGAGCAAATAGTTCAGCGAGGCAATGGGCCGGCGCCAGGAAATATTTCGCGTGACCTTGAGCCACTTCGCATGCTGATTGAACATCGAATCCACAATGTGAATGAAAGCTTCGTAGCACGAGAAAAAACCGTGGCGGCCGGTGAGCAAGTATCCCTCGAGCCATCCCTGGCACATGTGCTCGCTGAGAACCTCCATGACGCGGCCATCCGGCGACAGGTTTTCGTCGATCGGAAGGATCGGCTCCATGAACGCCTTGCCGCTGCTTTCATAGATGGCATCGAGGCGGTTCGAGGCCGTTTCGTCCGGGCCAAAAACTCTGAAGTTCTTCGCTTCCGCGTTGAGCTTCATCACGTCGCGCAGGAATCGGCCGAGAATCCGAGTGGATTCCACGAATTCCGTGCCCGGTTTCTGCACCTTGACGGCGTATTCCTGGAACTCCGGCATCATCAGATCGCGAAGCAGCAAGCCGCCATTGGCCACTGGATTGGCGCCCATCCGGCGATTGCCCTTGGGCGCCAGTTCCGCAAACTCAGCCACCAAGCGTCCAGTCGAATCGAAAAGTTCTTCGGGCTGGTAGCTTTTCATCCAATCTTCCAAGATTTTCAGGTGCTCCGGCTGTGCTTCCAGATTCGTCACCGGGACCTGGTGCGCGCGCCAGGTTCCTTCGACGGGAAGACCATCGACCACTTTCGGACCGGTCCAACCCTTGGGCGTCCGCAGGATGATCATCGGCCACACCGG
>JBGQGW010000100.1:0-12770 GCA_041497605.1 Terriglobia bacterium
GCCGCCATATTTTGCGCTTTCCGCGGCCAGCGCGATCAGCTCCTCGGTCGAAGCATACGGGGCCGGAGCATATTGAAGCGACGTGGAAACTCCGGCGGCCCCTTCGCTCATCGCTTCGCGCACCAGCGATTTCATCTGTTCGAGCTCGGCGGCAGTCGGCGCGCGATCCTCGTCGCCGATTACTGCACGCCGCAGTTGGGTGGCTCCCACATAACTTGCAAGATTGATGCCCATTCCCTGCTTTTCCAGCCGGGCGAAATATTGCGCGAAGGTGCGCCAGTCCGGGGTGATTTGATAATGCCCGTATTTCAGGCGGTCGGCGGTGATAATTCGATCGTTCAATGGCGCTGGGGAATCGCCTTCACCGGTGATTTCCGTGGTGATCCCCTGGTAGATTTTGGATGGAAGATGCGGATTCACCAGGATCGTCAATTCCGATTGCCCCAGCATGTCGATAAAACCCGGGGCGACCACACGGCCGGCCGCGTCGATTGTTTTCTTTGCCGGGGCGTTGGCCAGTTTGCCGATTGACGCGATTCGCCCATCGCGAATGCCGACGTCGCCCGAGTACCACGGTGAGCCAGTGCCATCAACGATGTGGCCATTGCGAATCACCACGTCGTAAGGCTGCGAATCATTGGCTACCGGATGCGCGTGGATCACCGGATGCGGCTCCGGCCTTGCAGCGAATGCTATTGTTCCAGCAATGATGAGGCTAACGCCGAGGCCGATCATTCGTTTCAACATTCTTGCTCCTCCCCGAGAAGCCAGAGCCCACCGCGAGAACTCTTATGGCTGGGCCATTCGATCCACTCAGGCAAAGCCTGAGCAACACAGTCTGATCGTGACGAACCAGAGTATATCTCCCCATCCGCGTCAATGGCGCAAGGAAGGTGAAATCCACGAAGTTCGGGCAACCCGGTTGCGGTTCACTGCAGTTTTCAGTACCGTGATGGCCAAACAATGGGAGCAGATTCAATTGGCCACCTGGTTGATCACCGGCTGTTCGGAACTAATCACGATGGCGGGGAATGCGCCGCGACGTGGGCGCGCTCTGGGTGAACTCGGCATCATTCGCGATGGCGCGTTGCTGATTTCCGGCGAGCGCATCGTTGCAGTTGGGCCTCGCCGCAAAATCGCGAGACTCCGTGCGGCGCGCAGTGCGCGGCAACTTGACCTGAATGGCCGCGTTGCCCTGCCCGGTTTCGTAGATTCGCATACTCACCTCATTTTCCCCGCCAGCCGCGCTGCGGAATACGAGCAGCGGATTGGTGGCGCAACGTATGAGCAAATCGCCCGCGCGGGCGGTGGAATCCTTTCATCGGTAAGAGGCCTGCGCCGGGCGCCAGTTTCGAAACTAAAAGAAGCCGCGCTTGCGCATCTCGACGACTTTGCCACGCACGGGACCACCACGGTCGAGGCCAAAAGCGGTTACGGTCTCGATCTTGCCAGTGAGATGAAAATCCTGCGGCTGCAGCGGGCCCTGAATCAGGAGCATCCGCTCGACGTTGTTTCCACTTTTCTCGGCGCGCACGTGACGCCGCCGGAGTTTCGCCGCCGCCCGGATGCTTACGTAGATTTGCTCGTCCGGAGCTGGATTCCGCAAGTCGCGCTCGCCGACCTCGCTGAATTCTGCGACGTATATTGCGATCGCGGGGCGTTCAGCGTCGAGCAATCACGGCGCATATTGACGGCGGCACGTGCCTGTGGGATGAAATTACGGCTGCACGCGGAACAGCTCGCGCGAACCGGTGCGGCACGACTCGCTGTCAAATTGCACGCCGCCAGCGCCGATCATTTAGAGAAAGTGAGCACCAGCGACATCCGCGCGCTTGCCGGGTCGGACGTTGCGTGCACATTGCTGCCAGGATGCTGCTTTCATCTGGGACTCGCGCACTACGCCCCGGCGCGGGCATTCATCGAAGCTGGCGCCATCGTCACGCTGGCCACGGACTTCAATCCAGGCACCAGTCCCACGCTGAATATGCAGATGATTCTGTCGCTCGCTTGCACGCAAATGCGCCTGTCGCCTGCCGAAGCCATCGCCGCCGCAACGATCAATGGCGCGTACGCTTTGCGCAGGCACGATCGAATCGGCTCGCTCGAGGTTGGCAAATACGCGGACCTCGCGGTGTTCGATCTGGCCGACCATCGCGAAATCCCGTATTATTTTGGGGTGAATCATTGTGTGCTGACGATGAAACGCGGTGAGATCGTTTTCCCGCGCTCGAAGGCATAGCGCTCTCGGTGGTCCGTTTTTTGAGAGGCGAGGGCATTCTTCCTGGAAACCTTCCGCCTGGGAAGGCTCGTGCCGCGGGTCGAAAGCAATCGCCGATGAAACTTTCATGAATCGCCTGATCGAATGCGTGCCGAATTTTTCCGAAGGCCGCGACGCGAAGAAAATTGACGCGATTGTGGACGCGATGCGCGCGGTTCCGGGAGTATACGTACTCGATCGCGAAGGCGATGCCGACCACAATCGCTCGGTTGTTACGCTTGCGGGCGAACCCGAGGCCGTGGCGGAAGCGGCGTTGCGGGGAGTGGGCAAGGCGCTCGAGTTGATTGATCTGACGCGCCACACCGGGGCGCATCCGCGCCTGGGCGCCACCGATGTGGTTCCCTTCATTCCGATTGAAGGCGTGACCATTGAAGACTGCGTCGCGCTGGCCAAAAAGACAGGCCGCGCAATCTGGGAACGATTTCACATTCCCGTCTATTTCTACGAAGCCGCGGCTCAACGTCCGGAGCGGGTAAATCTCGAAAACATCCGCAAAGGCCAGTTCGAAGGCGTCCGCGAGGAAGTGCTGAAGAATCCCGATCGCGCCCCGGATATCGGCGACCCGCGGTTGCATCCTACCGCCGGAGCAACGGTGGTCGGCGCGCGAAAAGTTTTGATCGCCTACAACATCAATCTGAATACGCCCGATCTCGACATCGCGAAGCGCATCGCCAAGACGATCCGCTTCTCGAACGGCGGCCTTCGCTTTGTCAAAGCGATGGGAGTGGATTTGCGCGCGCGACACCTGGCTCAAGTCTCGATCAACCTGACGGACTTCGAGCAGACGCCCATTCATCGAGTCTTCGAAATGGTGAAGCGCGAAGCGGAACGGTATGGCGTTTCCATCGTGGGCAGCGAAATTGTGGGGCTGGTGCCCAAACGCGCGATCGAAATGACTTCGGATTTCTATCTCCAGTTCGAAAACTTTTCGCCGGCGCAAGTGCTGGAAAATCGCCTGTCGGCTGCTCTGGCCGGCACGCCGATGGAAAGCTCGGGCAAACTGGCCTCCCTTGCCCAGCCATTTCTGAAGACTGTGGCAGCGCCAACCGCTGCGCCCGGTGGAGGTTCGGTTGCCGCGCTGGCTGGCGCGCTGGGAGCAAGCCTGGGACAAATGGTGGCCGGTTTATCGCGCAAGAAGAAATCGCAAGCCGCATTCGTGGAACCTCTCAGTGCCGCGCTCGCGGATTTTCAAGCCGCTGCCGACATGCTCACGAAAGCGATCGACCGCGACGCCTCCTCGTTCAATGAAGTGATGGTGGCCTATAAATTGCCGCAAGAAACCCCCGAAGAAAAGCGCGCACGCGATGCCGCCATCGAGAAGGCCACACAGGGTGCCGCCGAAGTCCCCATGCAAGTGGCGGAAAAGGCCATGGAAGTTTACGAGCGGTTGGGGCAACTGGAAGCCATGTCCAGCGCGTCTATGTTGTCAGACCTGCGCGTAGGGCGCTTGATGGCTGCTGCGGCCTTTCGTGGAGCACTCGAGAACGTGGCGATCAATCTGAATTCGCTCACGGAACTAAAATTTGTATCCGAGATGCGTTTGCGCGCGACGAGGCTCGAAGCCCGGCTGGGCGAAGGTTCCTTGCTCGAAGCCGCCAAAAGAGTTTGAGAAACAGCCGCGGGATTCAGGCCCTTCCAGCCCGATGCCCCCGCAGGCCGAGGAGTGAAATCCGTGAAGAAACAGATCCGAAGTGCCATTCTGGCAGCCAGCCTGCTTCTCTGCATCGCCGCACTCGTTCCACCACCGAGCGCCGCGGCGACGCTAAGCACAGCAGTGATCGGCATGTTCCCGAAGGAGACGGGCGAGTTCGCTTATGCCGATTTGAAATCGGCGCGAAAGCTTCCCTGGTTCGGCCAGCTCCGCGACCAGATGCTGCCGGCCCGTTTTCGCCAATTCGAGCAATTTCTTACTTCCGCGGGAATTGACCCGAACTCTCAAGTCGACGAGCTTGCGTGGGGCTCCCTGAGCGCAACGAAAGAAACCGGCGAGCAAATTCTCGGCGTGGCGCTGGGGCAATTCGATCCCAGCGCAACCGAAGACCGCTTCAAGCAGCAAAAGCTGCCGTTCCACGAAGTACACGGCTACAAGCTTTACGCGTTTGGCAGCGGCTCGGGCGCGAGCGATATTTTCTTTTTCTTTATTGATTCCAGCACCGCCGCCTTCGGAATGCGCAGCGGGCTCGAGAAAATGATCGATGTGCATTTCGGTTCGGCGGAAAGCCTGCTGCACAATGATTCGCTGTTTCCATTGATCAGCGAAGCGAACGGCCAGGGCATGATCTGGGCAGTGCTGAATAAGACCTACACGCGGATGGCCATGCAGCAATTGCTGCCGCAAGCCAACCAGTTCCCACAAGCCGCGGCTCTAGTACAGAAAATCAGCGCGATGATTATCGAGGTGAAAGCGGATTCCGGAGTCGACGCCAATTTCCACGCAGTCTGCGCCTCGCCGGATGACGCGAACACTCTCGCGGCGCTGATGCAGGCTGGCGTGATGTATCGCCGGTACCAGGAAGCGCAGCAGAACCCGGATCTGGCGCAAGCTCTGGATGGCGTTCAAGTGACGCCACACGGCGACCGGCTGCAAATTCATGTTCCCGTGAGTGACGTGCAAATGGCGGCACTTCTCAAGAACCACACGTTTGCAGTTCCCGCAAGCTAGCCAGTCTGCTGAAGGATTTAGATCGAAGATCAGGAAAGCTAAGCTTTCGGAGCACGGCCGGGAATGTATTTTACCAGCTTGATTCGGGGGCGGCCGTTTTTCGTTTCATACAGCACGCGATCGATCCGGGCGAGCAGCGCGGCACGAGCCGCCCCACTCTTCGTCAATGACCCGCGACCCTGCGGAGAGAGAATCGCAATCGCGGCCTTGGGCAGCGGCTCCCCGGTTGAATCCAAGATCACTTCCACGCGGTCGTCGAAGTCCTCGATCACCACTTTGAGCTCGGTTCCGTTCTTATTTCCCAGGGGAAACGTCTCCCGGCAGGCTTCCTCGGCGGCATCGGCAAACTCCTGCTTCGTTTCCTCGGAGAAACCGACGTGGTCCGAGGCGTGCTGAACCACGCCACCAACGGCGCGCAGCAGACGTGCATCATTTTCGATAATTAATTCGGTACGGCTGTGCTCACTGGCCACGCGCGTCCACCAAGCGAACCTCGCAAGCTTCCCGGCAATCGGGACAATAGTACATTCCATCGATGCAAAGACGAACGTGATATTGCGCCTGGCAATAACAGCAATACTTGTCGCAGGAACACTTATCTTCGGGCTTGTCGCACTGTATGCACACAATTGGCCCGGTCATGGTCGCCTCTGGCACAAATATAAGCGACGCTGGCGGCAGCAACAAGCAAGAAGGTCCGGCCTGGTGCGCTGCGGCTAACGCCTCCCTATTGGACGGAGTCAGAGCCAGAAAAGCTGCCAGAATTCGCACGCCGGTTCCGAGTCGTCTCCGGACGAGATTTGGGCGGCCCCTCCGGAATGAAGAGCTGCGGCGATTCTTGACACTCCTAAACCGCGCATGTTAGGTTCAGTTGCCCGTGAACTTTTCGAGAATCATTCTGTGACCACGCCGGCAACCGCTGAGCTTCGTAAAACCGCGCTGAATTCCACTCACCGCCGATTGGGCGCCAAAATGGTGAACTTCGGCGGCTGGGATATGCCCGTCGAGTATTCCGGTATCCTGGCCGAGCATCAGGCGGTGCGAACCAGGGCTGGATTGTTCGACGTCAGCCACATGGGTGAGATCGAGATTCGCGGACCAGAGGCGCTCGAACTTGTGCAGTTCGTCACCTGCAATGATGCCGCCAAGCTGGTGATCGGCCAGGCGCAGTATTCGGGCCTGATGACGCCGAGGGGAACGTTTGTTGATGACCTGCTCGTCCACAAAATTTCAGATACTCACTTTCTGCTCTGCGTGAACGCGAGCAATCAGGACAAGGATTTCGATCACATTCTCCGATACAACCGCTTCGGCGCGGATACGGAGAATGCCGGGCCGCGATACTCACAGCTCGCCATTCAGGGACCCGAGGCGGAGGCGCTGTTGCAGCAGTTTACCAAGGTGCCGCTCGATTCCCTCCACTACTATCATTTTGCGTTTGGCAGAGTGAATGGCGTGGACTGCTTGATTGCGCGAACGGGCTATACGGGCGAAGATGGCTTCGAAATTTATTTCTCCCCCGAACACTCCGAAAAAATGTGGGACTATCTGCTCGACGCGGGCCAGGCGATTGGAATGATCCCTTGTGGTCTCGGCGCGCGGAACACCTTGCGCTTGGAAGCAGCCATGTGTCTTTACGGCCATGAAATCGATGATTCCACAACCCCGTGGGAAGCAGGCCTTGCTTGGATTTGCAAGCCGGAAAAGGGCGATTTTCTCGGTCGCGATATACTGATTGCGCAGAGACGAAAAGGCGTCGAGCGGAAATTGATCGGCTTCGAGATGCTGGAACGGCTGATCGCGCGCGACGGCTATGTGGTGTCCCATGACGGCCAGGAAGTAGGCCGAGTTACCAGCGGCGGCCCGGCGCCATTTTTGAAGAAGAATATCGGCATGGCTTATGTGCCTCCGGAACTAGCGGTCGTTGGCACGAAAATCGAAGTTGTTGTGCGTGGACAAGCGTCCCCAGCGCGGATTGTCGAGTTGCCTTTCTATAAGCGGCCGAAATCAAAGTAAGGTAGCGGCCAGAATAACGATTCTGTCGGACTGACACAACGAAGGAGCGGCAATGTACCCAGCGGATTTCCGCTACACGAAAGAACACGAGTGGATCAAGGTGGATGGCGATAGCGGCACCGTAGGCATCACCGACTATGCGCAGCATGAATTGGGCGACGTGGTTTTCGTGGAATTGCCGAAGGTAGGCACGAAGCTGAATGCCGGGCAATCCCTGGGCACCGTGGAATCCGTCAAGGCGGTGAGCGAAATCTATTGCCCCGTCGGCGGCGAGGTCACCGCGGTGAATTCGGCGCTGGCGGAAGCGCCTGAAAAATTGAACCAGGACCCGCACGGCGCGGCATGGCTGGTGAAACTGAAGCTTGCGAATAAGAGTGAAGCGCAATCGTTAATGGACGCGGCGGCCTATGAAGCCTACATCGCCGCCAAAGACAAGGAAGCCTCGGCCTGATGCGCTATCTCCCCAAGAGCCCCTCCGAGCGCGAGGAGATGCTCAAGGCCATTGGCGCAAAGTCCGTTGAAGAGCTTTTTCAGTCGATCCCCGCAAAATTCCGGCTCAAGGAACCGCTGCGCCTGCCCGGACCACTTTCCGAACAGGAAATTGTCAGCTACTTTCGCGCGCGCGCTGAAGAAAATGCGCGTGGCTTCACGTCGTTTCTCGGCGCCGGCGTTTACCAGCATCTGAGTTCGGTTGTGCCGGACGCGATTGTGCAGCGTGGCGAGTTTCTGACCTCGTACACGCCTTACCAAGCCGAAATCAGCCAGGGAACACTGACCGCGATCTTCGAGTTTCAAACGCTGATGGCCCAAATCACTGGCCAGGAAGTCGCGAACGCCTCGATGTATGACGGCTCGACCGCGCTCACCGAGGCCGTTCTCATGGCGGAACGGCTGACGAGCCGCCGGCGCGTCCTGGTCGCGCGCACTTTGCATCCTGAGTACCGGCAAGTTTTGCAAACCTACGCGAAACATCTCGGCCTGAAAGTGGAAGAGATCGGATTTACGGCCACAGGCCAAATCGATTTGCCCGCGCTCAGCGCTGCGGGACTCGCCGACGTTGCCGCCGTGGCCGTGCAATCGCCGAATTTCTTCGGAGTGGTGGAATCGATTCCCCCTTTGGCGGAAGCTGTGCACTCGAGCGGCGCCTTGCTGGTCACCGCAATCACGGAAGCCGTCTCGCTGGGTTTGTTGCGTCCCCCCGTGGAAGCCGATATCGTCGCGATGGAAGGTCAAAGCTTCGGCGTTCCGCCGAGCTACGGCGGCCCGTATGTTGGCGTCATCGCCACGCGCGATAAGTATGTGCGGCAAATGCCGGGACGACTGGCCGGGCAAACCACCGACGCTGCCGGGCGGCGTGGCTTTGTTCTGACATTGGCAACGCGCGAACAACATATTCGCCGCGAGAAGGCCACTTCAAACATCTGCACCAACGAAGCCTTGTATGCGCTGGCTGCAACGATTCATCTTTGCCTGCTGGGAAAGGAAGGCCTGCGCGAAATGGCTGAGCAGAATTTGGCGAAGGCGCGCTTCGCGCAGGCGGAACTCGAAAAAATTCCGGGTGTGAAAGCGGCGTTTTCAGGACCGGCGTTCAATGAATTCGTGCTGGAATTTCCCCGCTCGATGAAGATGATCAATGCCGAATTGTTGCGCGAGAAAATCATCGGCCCGCTGCCGCTGGGCCACTTCTATCCCGATCAAACCAAACGCGGGCTGGTCTGCGTGACGGAAACAATGCCGCGCGCGGAGATCGAGCGATTGGCGGAGTGCATCAAACGTATTTTATCGAAACCGGTGTAAGAAAAGGACTCGAAACACTTGAGCGAGAAATCATCCAAGATCAAGAAGGTCCGGCCAAACATCAGCCAGAATGAAGGGCTGATCTTCGAAAGGTCGGCGCCCGGCAAGCGCGGCTTCGAATTGCCGCCACTCGACGTGCCGCCGGTGGACGCAGCCAAAGCCCTTGGCTCGAAATTCGTGCACGAGCAAATCGAAGGATTCCCCGAAGTCAGCGAAATCGAAGTGATTCGCCACTTCACTCGTCTTTCCACCTGGAATTACGCGATCGACTTGGGCATGTATCCGCTGGGCTCCTGCACGATGAAGTACAATCCGCGCGTGAATGAATTCGTCGCCCGGTTGGATGGACTCGCCACAGAGCATCCTTATCAGCCGGTGGAACTAGCGCAAGGCTGCCTGCGAATTCTCAACGACTTGCAAAAATGCCTGCTTGAGATTACCGGCATGGACGCGGTAACGCTGGAGCCCGCCGCTGGCGCGCAGGGCGAACTGACGGGTTTGTTGCTGATTCGCGCGTACCTGGAAAGCCGCGGCGACGCGCGCAAGAAAGTGTTAATTCCGGATTCGGCGCACGGAACGAACCCGGCGTCCGTGGTCATCGCAGGGTACGAAGTACAGAACATCAAATCAAACGCGCGCGGACAACTGGATACCGATCATCTACGCGAATTCGTCACCGAAGACGTTGCCGCACTGATGATCACCAATCCCTCCACCATCGGCGTCTTCGAAGAGCGCATCGCCGAAATTGCGGAAATTCTACATGAGCGTGGCGCCTGTCTTTATATGGATGGCGCCAACATGAACGCGCTCGCCGGCGTTACGCGCCCCGGTGACTTCGGCGTTGACGTCATGCACTTGAACCTGCACAAGACTTTTTCGACTCCGCATGGCGGTGGCGGGCCAGGCGCGGGACCGGTAATGGTCAAAAAAATATTCGAGCCATTTCTGCCCGTGCCAGTGGTGTTCGAAAAAGAAGGTGGACGGCTGGCGCTGGATGCCAACCGGCCGAGATCCATCGGGCGCGTTCGTGCCTACTGCGGGAATTTCGGAGTTTTGCTGCGAGCGTTGGCTTATACGCTGGCCTATGGCCCCGGCATCCGGCAGGTCACCGAAGACGCCGTGGTAAATGCGAATTACATCCGCAAGGGACTCGAACCTTATTTCGACTTGCCGTACAACCTGCCATCGATGCACGAAGTCGTCTTCAGTGACGCGCGCCAGAAGAAACACGGAGTAAACACGATGGACATCGCCAAGCGCCTGATCGACTACGGCTTCCATCCTTATACGACAGCCTTCCCACTGATCGTTCCCGGCGCGATGATGATCGAGCCGACCGAATCGGAATCGAAAGAAGAATGTGATCTATTCATCGACGCGATGCGTTCGATAGCCGAGGAAGCGGCGACGAATCCAGAACTCGTGAAAACGGCGCCGCACTCCACACGAATCGGGCGCCTCGATGAAGTGGGCGCGGCACGCAAACCCATCCTCCGCTGGAAGCCCTAAATTTTTCGCCGGAGAATCCTCCGCAGACGCAGCGCTCGCGAAATCAGGCGATCCAATTCCGAAATATTCTAATAGCAGGAGAACTTCACGGAATCGACCAACGACTGAAAAGCGTGCTCGTAATTGTCGAATTCGTTCTTGGGCGCCACAGCTAGAATGTAAAAGAGGCTGTCCGAGCACGAGGCTGTAATCAGCCAATCGGATTCCCGCCCGCCTAATGGCGAGTCATTTTCCAGATAAATCGAAAGTGCCGGCTTGCCGTTGAGCCGCATCTGTTGCCGCGGCCGGACAACATTCATGTGCGGGTTGGACTGCTGTAAATTGCTCAACAATTGAGTGGTGGCGCCGTCGAGCGATACATTCCCGCCTGAATTTTTCTGCAAGTCGAAGAGATTCACCGTCACCCCGTAAGCCAGCGCGGAATTGCCGTTGCCGAGATCCACAATTCCGCCATCCGGCGCAAAGGTCATCGCGCCTTGATCTCCAGTCTTGCGCCAGTTTGCCGGATATTGCAGGCTCAAAGGGCCGCTCTGATATTTCTGCGAAGTCTGCGATGGCGGTTCCGGCCGGCCCTGATTTCCGCTGGGCTGAGCGTCACCGGCCGGCCCTGCGCGATTGCCCTTGGCCGGCGGCGGCGCCAAGGAATGGAGGTAGTGCTTGATCTCTGCGAACTCTTTGGAGTTCATCTTATAGCCTTCCGGCGGTCCTCCGAGCTTGTCCACCTCTTCGTTGACGCGCTCGATGCGATTATCGGGGTTTGGGTGATCGCTGAAAAATTCAACGGGCTTGTTTCCCTTGCTCGCCGCTTGAATTTTCTCGAAGAACTGCGCCATCGCGCGAGGATCATAGCCGGTATCGTAAAGGATCTGCGTTCCCAGGATGTCGGCCTGGCTCTCGTCCGTGCGCGACATTCTCAGGAATACGGATTGCATCGTGAAGCCCGCGGTCAGTTCCGTCATCAGGCTCCCCACCGAGCCACTGCCTAGAAATGCACCCAGAAGATTCAATCCGTTCTCAGCCAAATATTGCTTGGAAGCCTGGTTCGTGCCGTGGCGCAAAACGACGTGCGAAGTCTCGTGCGCCATCACGCCGGCAAGTTGCGCTTCATTGTCGGCCGCTTCGATGGTTCCGCGATTGATGTAAATATTTCCACCGGGCAGGGCGAAGGCATTGATGGCCATGTCGTTCACACATTTATATTGGAAGGGATAATCAGGAGTGCCGGCGGGCACGTGGGCGTCCAGCCGATGTCCCAGATCATTTAGATATTTGTCAACGCGTGCGTCCCTCAGCATCGGCAACTGCCGCTCCGCCTGGCGCGATAGCTTCCGTCCCATTTCGACGTCCTGCTGCGTGGAGAACAAGTTGAAGCCCGGCTTCAGAGGCGTGCGGTCGGCGTGGGCGGCCGCAGTAAGACCGAGGGCGAAAAACAGCATTAGAGCGGCTTGCACCACTTTGCTGGCCACTGATCTTTTGCCTCGCGTGCCTCGCGCGCTCTGCATCCGCGCGTGTGAATTCCTCATGCTTCCTCCGTGGGCCTCTCCCGCGATCCTCATTCCTTGCCCCGTTAGATGACGACGGGGCGCGCCGAGTTTCTCGCCAAAGCGGCAGAACTAGGCAATAGCGCAGGTGCAATGGCATTCGCGCACAAGTTCACTATACCGAATCTTTGAATGGGAATGAATTATCGGAAGGAAGCGTGGGTGAATAAGATTGCCCGTGGGCTGCCGTCCCTCGCGAGGTTACGCATTGCAAGGGTGACGCAAGATCTCAATGACGTCTGGTACGCACACGCAGGAATGCCCGAACCACAAATAAGGATGTTCGCGGGCGTTCGAGCGAGACTTCAAGTTAACTTACGTTCGAGTGTCCGCTTTGATCTTGTCGACCGAAGAATGCCGCGGGGTTCGCGCATTCACTGGCCGCACGGGTGATGTAACGGACGGACGAGGAGTCGGTGATTCGGCTACCACATTTGCGGCTGGCTGCTCCACGGGACGCCCGTCGACGCCTGCCGCAGCAACTTGCGCGGTTATTTGAGAAGCCGGAGATTCGACTGCCACGAGCGCACCTTCGTCTTCCTTAATGAAAACGAGCCGGCTTTGTGCTTCATTCCAATCGATGCACAGCACATCGCCAATGGCCACTTGATCGGTGGCGAGCAGGCTCGCCAGTGGATAGACTAGATGCCGTTCAATGGAGCGCTTCAAGTGCCGCGCCCCGTACTTCAGGTCCGTCCCTTCCTTCAGCAGAAAACCGCGCGCCGCCGGCGTTACCCGGAACAGAAACCGCCCCTTGGCCGTTTCCAGCACTCGCTGCTGCACCATGCCCAGCTCGATCTCCAGAATCAGTTCGAGCTGCTCGGTCCGCAACGGATGAAACACCACCACCTTGTCGATCCGGTTCATGAACTCCGGCGCAAACTTCCGTTTCGCCGCTTCCGCCGCCGTGCGTTCCACCTTGGCATCCAGACCCACCACTTTTTCCGGCGGCACCGAGGGCGCA
>JBGQGW010000101.1:0-12731 GCA_041497605.1 Terriglobia bacterium
ACCGTGTTCGCAGGACGAGTGGCGAAGGCAATGTCCACGCCGGGAACCTCAGGAGGTTTGACGGGGACGAGCCAGCGCTGAATTTCGCGGGCGATTTCCAGATCGCGTTTCATGGTCACGCGATCGGCCAGTTCGAGCGCCAGCAGGATGAAGAGAAGCGCCGCTCCCGCGCCGAAGAATTGCACCTCGAGCGGGCTGGGACGCGAAGATTTGTCAAACGAATAGACCAGGAGGGCCGGAGTGGAGAAGAGAACGAAAAACACTGCCGCCAGCAGCAACACGCGCCGCGCGGGGGAAAGCTTCATCAACATGGCTTGGAACAGCGCCCAAGCGGCATGGAACGGCTGTTGCCAGCGTTTTTGCTGTTGGATGTGTTTCCAGTCTACTTCGCGCGAATACAGGCCGTAACTTTCCTTGGCTTCGGCGGAGAATTGCGACCAAAGCTGCTGGAGCTCCAGTCCTTCCGTCACGCGCTCCCAAAATGCGCGGAGCTCTTCCTGCTTCGGTATTCTTACTCGGTCGCGGTTTTGACCGGCAGGACCGGCGCCGATGTTTTCCGGGATGGGCATCGCTTGAGGAGTATAGATCAGAGCGAAGAATAATATGCGGCGGCTTATAAAACGAGGGAAGAGAAATTCAACCCACCAAAACCCCCACGCGTAAAACCGACGCATGGAGCACCCACATCATTCTAACGCTCCGTTCACCTATCAGAGATGGTATCTTTAGCCGCACGGTCTGCAAATCAAACGAAGAACGGGTCTCTCATCGGCGTCTCGGCGACTCGCCAACCTCATTAACCTGTAGTTCGATCGCGGTAAGAAATTAGATCGGCCTCTGTAACTTCCTCGGGGGCAACCAATTTATAGTGTTTCTCCGAAGACACTCTGACTTCATTCTTTTGCTTTTCCAACTCGAACAGCGCGATCACGTTTCCTTCCATGAACTGAGCGCCGATCGGGCGGCAAATGAGAGAGGGGAATTTGCTGACGCACAGGGCCATGTCCTGCTCGACTTGAACAACACTGAGTTTGTCCCTGCCACTTTTGGCCTGAACAGGAAAAACGTAATGAATTCCTCTTTTATCCACGCCCACGTACATTTCATCTGTTTCTACCTGCCCAAGCCCAGGAACAGTGGTACGTAGATGGCTTTGTAACGCATAACAAGTCACGCCTGTGAAGATGTCAATTAAGCGGTTGTACCGAACGATTGCGAGCAGCGCCTGTTCATCGGTTAAGGCATACTTCGCGATCACGCCGGGAGTCGAGTCCGGAACCTTTGTGATACTAAGACTCACATTGGGGAGCAGTTGGATGTCACGCGTCAACACGAAGCGATATTTCGCCTTGCCGACCCCACGAATTATCCAAATCTCTCCCTTACCTGCCTTTGAGGAAATCTTCATGGGGAGCTCCGTCCTATAGCGAAAACTATAGACCAGATCTCCCAGGTTCTTTGGCAACCGCACCTTCAATCTGTCGGCGACCCTGATGATGTCTTCCCGCTCGAATTCAACTTCCCTTAGACCGGGCACATACTTCGAAGTAAAAATCTTCTCGATTATTGTTGAATATAGATTTTGCACCTTCACGAGCGGCTTCCTCACAATTTCTTGGAGTTACCTGGCCAACGAAGAATTACAACCTCCTCTCGCAACTGCTCCCTCGTTGCAGTCGATAAGCGAGTCCGAAATAAGTCGATTCCCAATACTTCATACCCAAGCGACTTTGCAATGTCAGCCAAAATCTGCCCCGTGCGTATCATTATTCGCAAGTAGGAGGCCTGATCGCCGACCACATAGGCCAGACGAGCTCCCGGACGCAAGACTGTTCGAAGGCTAGAAAGGTGCCGTGCCATGCCTCCAAAATACAACTTGGTAACCCTGGCATAAAGCCGCTCGAAACCAGAAGTCTTGCCAAGTCGAATACGTCGGCGCTCGATTGCGTCGGCAATGCGATCGACCTCGGCATTGTCCACTATCTCCAGGTCGTCACAGTCGCTCTTGTAAACGCTCCTTGTATTTGATCGCACGAATGTTCGCTTCAGCGCTCGCAAGTCTTCTTTTGTGTGTATGAACCCCAAGAGAACAGATTCCAGACGAGTTGTTCTCGTATAATCCTTTTCATTTGGATAGGGCGGTGAAGTAATAACGGCATCTATCGAATGTGGCATTAAGACGCCATCCAAACTCCGCGCGTCGGCGCGAAGAACACGAGCGCTCGTGATGTTTTTTGACCGAAACCGTCGAAGATGGTCCGCCATCTCCTCGATCTCTTGTAACCAAAGATAGACCACGGGCGCATCCGACTTCGCAGGTCCTACGCCTACTTCGGGGCCAAATTCAAGGTTGCTGATTCCAAAGACAAGTGCCTTCGCGAGCGCCAAACGTTCATGGCCAACAAGCTCGGCATTGTGGCGCTCTTCGAGAGAATCGAGTAGTTCGAGTGAACGGTGCAGCGGCAGCGGGCTAATAGAGTTCTTAAGGAGAAGTTTAAGAGTTTCCGGCTCTAGAGTTCGCAGCTTCGGGAGAGCCTTGGGTTTTTGACGAAAAAGAGGCAAGCCTGGAGTTTCTTCGATTCCCTGCGTTCTGAGCCTCTTCAAGGTTAGATCAGCAACTTTGTGGGCGTGGTCGAGCAAGGAATCGGGATCTATTCTCCAATTTAATTTCACATCGGTTGCAAAACAGGCAACGGCATTTGCCTCGACGCCTACACTGGGAATACCGAGCTTTTTGCACTCGACAATTGTCGTGCCGGTGCCACAAAAGGGATCAAGAACTGTTTGGTCTGGGCCTATTCCAAAGCGTTCGAGATAAGTACGGACGAGATGGGGTGGAAAAGAAAGGATAAAGCGATACCAGTTGTGGATCGACTGGTCTTGATCCAAAACTTTGTTGTTCTCCTTGACCGCACTTGAACCGGCCTTGGAGATTGCAATTTGCGCTTGTGCCATTGGTGTCCACCGCGCTGATCAGCGCGCAAGATAGCCTACAACAATGGCACCCAAGTTCCCATCTTGTTTTGGACGCTGAATCTGTCGGACCAGAGTCTAAGGCGGGTGGATCAGGTTTCCCATCTGCTCCTCTCCGGCGAGCGATCGGATAACACTCGGCTTCGGAAGCGTGAATGATCGCGGAACAGGTGAGTTCCCGCTGGGCGGGACGGATGGGCGAACGTGGGGCTTTTCTCGCTTCGATGCCCGAGAATCTGAAACGCTATTACGGACGCGGCCCCGATAAAGTGCATCGGGGTGAACAGGACCGGGCGCAGCAAGCAGCGCCCCTACGAAGACAGAGGCGCACCCTTCGCTTGACTGTGCGAAGAAAGTTGAACCGAGGAGCGCTGTTGGTATGGAGTGTGAGTTTCCTGGAAAGAGAAATCAAAAACCGCACCCTCCTAACGGCGGAGAGTGCGGCACCCGGCCGAAGAATGGGCGCAGCGAGCAGCGCCCCTACGAAGGAAGAGTCAAAAACCGCACCCTTAAAACCGAAGGGTGCGGCACCCGCGAAAAAAATCATACGGCCAAGACGAAAGACCAGTTGCTGCGGCGATGCCTTTCCTTCGTGCCTCAGGACAAGCGCAACCGCCTGCGGCAGCGAGGTGGTCACTTCGCGCCGGTTGGTTTTTGTCGCGGCTGAAAGCCGCGACCCCCTGACCCTGCTCAAGGATCGAATCCAGGATTCCGTTGACCATCCGCCGATTGGGTCTGAGCTTTGCCTTGCAGGGGATGGATCAGGTTTGCCATCCGCCCCTCTCTGGCGAGCGATCGGATAACACCCGGATTCAGAGGCGTGGAAGATCACGGCACAGGTGGGTTCCCGCTGGGCGGGACGGATGGGCGAACGTGGGGATCTTCTCGCTTCGATGCCCAAGAATCTGAAAGGCTATTACGGACGCGGCGGGCGGGTGGCCCGGAGGGCGCTGCACGATTCTTTTTTGAACACTTTTGGCATTGTGCGGCTAAAGATACCATCTTTGATAGTTGAACGCAGCGTTATGATACCGCGGGTGCCCCACACGTCGGGTTTACGTGTGGGGGTTTTGGTGTGGTTTTATGCCGAAGGGATTGAAGCGCTATTACGGTCGCGGGGATCTGCATTTTATTACGTTCAGCTGCTACCGTCGGTTGCCGCTGCTGGGAACAGTCCGCGCCCGAAATGTCTTCGCGGTTGCGCTGGCTAAAATCCGCGAGCGCTATCAATTCCGGCTGGTCGGGTATGTAGTGATGCCCGAGCACGTGCATCTGCTCATCAGCGAGCCATCCAAAGTTACGCCATCGATGGTGCTGAGTGTATTGAAGCAGCGCGTTTCGCGCGATCTGAGAAATAGGAATCGCAGTGCGAGGCCCGGGCGGTTGCATTTGTCTTTTGTGGGTGACGGTGAAGGTCTGCAGCGATTCTGGCAGCCAAGGTTTTACGACTTCAACGTCTACAGCGCCAAGAAAAGGCGAGAGAAACTCGACTACATGCACGCCAACCCAGTGACGCGAGGGTTGGTGCAACATCCCAAAGACTGGCCCTGGAGTAGTTTCTCTTTCTACGCGAAAGGTGAGACAGGATTGCTACCGATCGATCCGGTGGTTTGAAGCGGACTTGCGGCAGGGACCACAGAAAAAGCCAAGAGGAATCAAAGGCTCAAAGTCAACCCCCCCCACACGTAAAACCGACGTGTGGGGCACCCGCAGCATCCTAACGCTCCTTTCACCTATCAAAGGTGGTATCTTTAGCCGGACGATGCCAAATGCGAGCGAGAAACGAATTATGCATCGGCGTCCGGGCTGTCCGCCGCTTACGCGCGGGGCTAATTTCTGTGGCGCCTACGGCGCTGGCTGGAGCGGAGAGTTGACGCAGTATGGGGGTGCGAAGGTTCGATCACAGAAGGGCGAGGGGCGGCCACCCACCCGCCTTGATTCGGGACTGGGGCAAGGCCCCACGTTTCTGACGAAACATGTGGCACCCGGCAGCGCCCCTACGAAGGAAAAGTCAAAGACCGCACCCTTAAAACCGAAGGGTGCGGCACCCGGTGGGGCACGGAGGGATTCTTCGCCCCGATTAAGACCATCGGGGCGCAAACTGCGCGCCTTGCTCAGAATGACAGCCGGAGCTAGGGCATGGAGATTCATCACCGGGGTGGAAGGGAGCGCGCAGAGAGTTTTATTCGTCGTTCTTTACGGAGAGGGAGCCGCCTAATTGAATCTTGGAGAAGCCGAAGCGGTCCCGCAACTGGTCGGCGGCGCGCGTGAGGCGTTCCAATTTTTCGCGGCGGCCTGCGTCGAGCAGATCGAGCTGGCCCTGGGCGTTGGCTGAGGAAAATTCGGAGAGTGCGACGCCGACGAGGCGAATTTTTTGCGTGGTGTCACAGGCGCGAGTGAATTGCGATTGGATCGTGGAGAGCACGATCGTATCGAGGTTCGTAGGCTCGGGGAGCGTTTTGCTGCGCGTGATTGTTTTGAAATCGGCGTAGCGCAGCGTCAGCGTGATGGTGCGCGTGTACAGCCCGGAATCGCGCAGGCGCTTGGCGGCTTTCTGGCAGAGATAGCTGAGCGTGGAATCGAGCAGCTCGCGGTCTTCGGTATCCGTGCCGAATGTTTGATTGTGCGAAATTGATTTCGGCTCGGCATCGATGAAGAATTCGTAAGAATCCTGTCCGCGCGCTTTGCGATACAGGGCTGTGCCCCACTGGCCGAAACCTTCTTCGAGTTTTTCGAGCGGCACTTCGGCAAGCTGGCCTACGGTGTGAATCCCGAGCGCGTTCAGACCAGCTTCCGTCACTTTGCCGATTCCAGGAATTTTTCGCACCGATAGCGGCGCTAGAAATTTTGCTTCGGCGCCGGGCGGAACCCAAACCAGGCCGCGCGGCTTGGCTTGTTCCGACGCCACTTTCGAAACTAGCCGGGTTGCCGACAGCCCACCGGAACAGGGTAGCTGCGTTGTGTTCCAAATTTCCTTGATTAACTTGTGCGCGGCGGCAAGCGGCGGGCCGTGCATGCGTTCGGTGCCGGCGAGGTCGAGATAGGCTTCGTCAATCGAAGCCATTTCGACCACGGGCGAATATTTCGCCAGGATCGCGGCGATTCGGTCGCTCCATTTCCCGTAGAGGTCGTGGTGCCCGTCGAGGAAAACCGCGTGTGGACACAAGCGGCCGGCCGTTCGCAGCGGCATGGCTGACTGGATGCCAAATTTTCGCGCTTCATAGCTGGCTGCGGAAACCACGCCGCGCTGGTCCGGCTGCCCTCCGACGACTACCGGCTTGCCACGCAGTTCCGGCCGCGCCAGCAGCTCGACGGATACGAAGAACGCATCCATGTCGATATGCAGGATGGATGAGGAGAGAGGGAAAGTATCGGAAGTTACGGGGTCGTGCTTCGCGCGAAAAGTGGCCAGCTTGGGCACGGCAGTTTTCTCGTCCCTACCTTACACCCATTTTCCCAATTGCCACAGAAGCCAGCTCGCGTTCATTCACGCTCGGCGGCGATGACCCGGGGAATTCCGGCGAGATCCTGGGTGGCGCTGACGCGAATCCAGCCGTGGGCGGCATTCAGCAGTGTGCTGACATGTTCGAGGGAATCGTGGCCCAACTCCACTACGAGAATTCCGCCTGAGGCCATTAATTTTTCTGCGTGACGAATTAGCGGATCGTAAATTTCTACGCCCGTCTCACCGGGGAAGAGGGCGATTGCTGGTTCGTGGTCGCGGACTTCGCGCGGGAGGGTGGGCGCTTCGCGACGGCTGATGTAGGGGGGATTGCTGACGATCAGGTCGAAGCGAGCGCCGGCGGAATCGGGCCATGTAGAGAGGAACGCGTCGAGCAAATTGCATTCGATGAATTGAATGCGATCGGCCACGTTGTGACGCACGGCGTTGCGGCGGGCCACTTCAAGCGCCGGCGCGGAGATATCGGTGGCGAAGACTTCGGCTTGCGGAAATTCGCGGGCTAGAGCGACTGCCAGGCAGCCGGAGCCGGTGCCGACATCGGCGATTCGCATTGGGTGGGTTCGGTTATTTGGGCCGATTCGTTCGAGGGCTACTTCGATTACGTGCTCCGTTTCTGGGCGTGGAATCAGGACCGCGGGGGTGACTTCGAATTCGAGGCCCCAGAATTCCTGCTTGCCGGTCAGGTGCTGGGTTGGTTCGCCTGCGGCGCGGCGAGCCACAAGATCCCAATAGCGGTTTACATCCGCAGCTTCTAAAATTTCTTCGGGGTGGCTGTAAAGCCAGGCGCGGTCGCGCCCCAGGGTATGCATCAGCAGAAGTTCGGCAACCAGCGTGTGCGACGGCACATTCGCTTCGCGCAGTTGTTCCATTGCGTGTTTCAACGCTGCGCGTACGTCTTTTGGTTTTGGTGAATCAGGCGAAGACATGAGATCTCTAGCAAAGCGCTGAGAAAGTTGATAGCCGCTCTTCGATGGAATGGCGTCTCTGGATGCACTTCGAAGTATCAATCTTTTGCTGAGGCATTTGAAATTTGCTCTGGATTCCTCGCTTCGCTCGGAATGACCCCGGGTTGGGTTGCGTTCGGACGACGAGGGGCATTCGCATCGCCAACATCAGGCTTCGATTAGTTCTTGCTTCAGGCGCTCGGATTCGAAATGGGCGACTAGCGCGTCCACCAGCGGGCCGAGTTTGCCGTCCATCACTTCCGTAAGCTGGTGCAGAGTCAAACCGATGCGATGATCGGAAACGCGGTTTTGCGGGAAATTGTAGGTGCGGATTTTTTCCGAGCGATCGCCGGTTTTGATCTGGCCGCGGCGCTCGGCCGCGATGAGCTGGTGCTGCTTTTCCTGCTCCAATTCGTACAGCCGGGTGCGCAGGACGCGCATGGCCTTGGCGCGATTCTTGATCTGCGATTTCTCGTCCTGCTGCGAGACCACCAGGCCGGTGGGAATATGCGTGATGCGAACGGCGGAGTAGGTGGTATTTACCGACTGCCCGCCGGGGCCGGAAGAGCAGAACGTATCGATTCGCAGGTCCTTGGCCTCGATCTTGATATCAATGTCATCCGCTTCGGGGAGCACCGCGACAGTTGCGGCGGACGTGTGGATGCGGCCTTGCTGCTCGGTGGCCGGCACGCGCTGCACGCGATGCACGCCGCTTTCGTATTTCAGCTTCGAATAAACTTTCTTTCCCTGGATCGCGGCGATGATTTCTTTTAAGCCGCCAATGGAAGAAGCCGAGCTTTCGAGCACTTCCACCTTCCAACCCTGCGATTCCGCGTACCGGGAGTACATGCGAAACAATGCGCCCGCGAAGAGCGAGGCCTCGTCTCCACCGGTGCCGGCGCGGATTTCGACGATCACGTTCTTGTCGTCATTGGGATCTTTCGGCAAGAGGAGAGATTTCAGGTCCTGTTCCACTTTTACTTTGCGCTCTTCGAGGGAGTGTTCCTCTTCATGCGCCATTTGCTTCATTTCCGCATCATCCGCTTCAATTAACATCTGCTTCACGCCGGTGAGTCCCTTTTCGATTTCTTTCCACTCGCGATACTTTCCCACCACCTCCGCCAGCTCCGAATGCGTGCGCGCGAGCTTTTGAAAGCGCGCGGAATCTGACTGCACCTCGGGCGAGGAAAGTTGTTGCGTCAGTTCTTCATAGCGCGATTCGATATGGTCGAGTTTTTGGTACAACGTTAAATTGGCCATGGCAATTCACCCAAACGGAAATTGGAAATGGAAATCGAAAGATCGTAAAAATGCACTGGTTCAGCGCCCCGGCGAGCCGGGTCCGGAAGGAGTCGCTAATAGAAGGCGGCAAACATTTCAGTTCAGTATGAACTGAGAATAGCTGTAATTGGCTGCGCTGTCAAAGGCTCCGTTTTTCGGGTCTTCGGCGGAGGATACGACGGGCAGAGCAAAAACCGGGGCGCGGCTGAAGCCGGCCCCTACAGGAGGATGAGGGCAGGATCCGCGAGCAACTCGAATGCGCGATGGATGCGATAGAGAACAAAGGCGGTTGCGGCTCCGGCGGGAATTGCGAGCCAAATTCCGGCGCCGAGGACAGTAGTTGGTCCCAGGGTAATCAGCAGGAGCCACCGGAGACGCGTCCCCGGACCGGCGAGCATTTGACGCCCCCAAATTCCCAGGAGTTCGAGCAGAGCCGGCGAGAGGATTGACCCTGCCAGGACCCATTGCCATGCAAGTTCCCAGTGCGCAACGCGCGCCAGCCGCCGGAGCAAAAACGCGCCCAGAAACGCGCTGGCGGCGCCGAAAATCAGCGCGTAGAAATTGAAGAGCAGGAGTCCCACCGCGCCGCGCATGGAATACGCCTGCATCAACGGTGCGCCCAGCAGATCTTTCAGCCATATACACACGCTCATGAAGGTGCAGCCACAAATCCAGGCGGCCAGGTAGTAGATCAAACTGCCGCGGCGGGTCATATACGGCGCTGAATCGAAGGGAACTGCTGCCACACCTTGATGCCGCAGAAGTGCGAGCCTTCGGTGCAGATGGGCGAGGCGATGCCGGCGCGGAGATAACAGGGCGGGCCGATGTAGCGGCCGAGTTCGGGATGCGCGGAGCGAACCTGTTCAACCTCTTCCATGGAGGCTTGGTAAATTTCTTCCTGGGCGTTGAAGCAGGTGCGCATGGTCCATTTATGGAGAAGGTGAAGCAGCGAGCCGGATTCAACCAGGCGAATCGATTTCGAATTCGGCAGCAGATACAGAGCGAATTCGCGCGGAACGCCTCGATCGAGCAGTTCGTTCTTCGCGCGCCAGGCATCTTCCATTGCCTGTTCGTAAACTTCGCGGGCGCGCGGGTTGCCGGCGATCAGCATGGGCATGATGGCGTCTGGCTGGCGCGTATCGGCCAGGGTGAGCAGAGGGCGCGAGCCGGGCACCATGCGATGGCGCTGGTCCTGGCTATCGGCCGTGTGGCTGATTTTCTTCGCGAATGTGAAGGTGGCGTGCTGCAGCGCGCGCATCATCGGAGCATGAACACCGATGTTCAGCGTTTCCAGGCGATAGGCGTTTCGCGCTGGATTCAGCAGCCGGTCGATCGCTTCCGCGTCGGGGCATTGCGCCTGGGTCAGTCCGATCACCGCGCGATACGCTTCGGCGGTGACGGCGGCAGCGCGCGGGGAATGGTCAATCAGCTTCGATGTGCGCCCGGCGAGGCGTTCGTCGAATTCGCGTGCAAATGCTTCGCCATCGGCCGGCGCCGCGTGCCATTCAGGAAATTCCTCCATCGGCTCGGGGCCGAAGCGATCGAAGAATTGCGGATCGACCTCGCGCACGCGCGCGACCATCTCGCCAATCACTTGCCGCGCTTCACTGGGCGTGTCCGAAGCCGCCTGCATGCGATACAGCCGGTGAAGCACGATCCCCGAAACGGTGTGCACCATCGTAGTGAATGCCGCGACGGGCAAAACGTAGCGAGCCACTTCGATAGCGCGTTTTTCCGCCTGGCGATCCACTTTATCCACGCGCTTGGGATGGGACATCGCGCTCAGGTGCCAGATGTCCCCGAGGATTTCGCGCGCGTCAGGCCGCAGGAGTTGCGTCAGCTCGCGATAGGAATCCCAGGCGCGGGTTACGCCGCGTTCGTAAATCGAGCGCTCGGCCGGGCCGAACTGCGCGCTTTCGGGCGGCACGTAAGCCTGCGCTTTGTCGAGCCGCACATAGCGCTGGCTTTGCTGTTCGGAATTATAGAAAGGATGCGCGTGCAGGAAAGACCAGACGAACTGCCGGCTGATGTTTTCGAGGCCGAATTCGAAATGGGCGTGTTGAAAAACGGTATGATGGCCGCCGTAAAAAGTGGCAGCGCCAATGTTCACGCGCTGTTTTTCGGTGATTTCCTCGGGTCCGATGATTCGCGTCGAATAACACGTTCGCGCAGCGGCAATCGCGGAATCGTACGGATGCGCGAAGGAATTGCGCAGGGTGACTCTGGGCGCGGCAGTTTCCACGGATTGATCCGGCTGTGGCACGGCAGATGTGGATGGTTGTGACGACATCGCTCACCGGCATTCTACAACGCCGCGGAGGCGCCGCCAATCAAATGCAGCGACTGGCAATATCCTAGTATGGAGATGCGATGCACGGCCACTCTGGATGAGCGATGAAGAAAATCTCTTGTGCTCAAGCATTTAGAATTTGCTCTGGATTCCTCTCCCGCAGGAGCGGGATCGGAATGACCGCAAAGTGACAGCGCGCAGCGGATCGCGGCGCTGAGAGGAAGCATACTTTCCCCTTAGACTGTGAACAACAGTTCACCAAGCGGCGCAGGAAGACTGCCTGGAGTTACTTCTTTGGCGCTTTGTCGGCGTATTTCTTCTGGAAGCGCTCGACGCGGCCGGCAGTGTCGATCAATTTCTGCTTGCCGGTGAAAAAGGGATGGCAGCTCGAGCAGATTTCGACGCGGACCAGTTCGCCCTTCTGGGTCGAGCGGGTCTTGAACGTGCTCCCGCAGGCGCAGTGCACGGTTACGGCGTGATAATCGGGATGGATTCCTTCTTTCATTGGGCAGCTCCAGTTCTCGGGCCGGTCTGCGCGGCGCCAAACTCGGTGGGTGCACACAGCCGCGTCGCTAGGTCCGAACGAATTGCCCATGATACGCGAACTTGGCGATTTTTCCAAATGTACCCACGGGAAGGTCGTGGGCTACTTTGGATTAGGGCTCCGCGCGGTCCCGCTGAATGCCTAACACATATTCCTTTCCAACGCGAAGGCAGTGCCTAACAGTACCTGAGAACTGCCCCCCGTGCCACCGGAGGATCAGCTTTGACCCCACGCCAATCGACTCCTTGATCCGAATACTTGCCCCTCCGCGAGACGTGTCTTCTAGCTTTCCGGGAGTAACGCGCGGAGTTCCAGCTTCGTCTTCCCAGAGCGCTTGAATCACCGTCATCATGGGTTTCCTTGGCTCTGCCCTGTTCTCCCGGAAGCCTGGCTGATTTTTAAGCATTTTCCGCTGGTAACCGCCCACTCCTTTTCACGCACACTATCCACATCGGCAAAAAATCAAAGTAGTCCACTACCGACGGGAAACGGCGAAGGGGGCTCCAGAAAGGCGTTCTGGTTTCGCAGGGAATCAAGAAACGAAGGCGCAGCCGATTCGCGACTGCGGGCCTTCCGTTTTTAAGACGTAGACTTTTCGCAGACTGACGCGCACCGGCGGCAAGATCGGAACATGCAAGATGGCGTGAAATTGATTCGGCAAATCGTCGGGATTATCGACATGGATTGCGACGCCGCCATAGCTCAAGTCGATTACCGGCGCGCTATCCCCCCCGCCTTCGCCCAGCGTGGCATAGGCGCGAGTGCCGGCTAGTGAAACGCGTTCCCACTTGCGCTGCTCTCGGGTGACGGGCTGCCTGGCGGGCGCAGCAGCAGGCTCCGGTTCCCGGGCCTTTGCCGGAACGCCGAAGGGTGGCGGCATTTCGCGGGGGATGGGCGCCTCGCGCGGAATAAAGTCCTCACGGGGCGGAGGCGTGACGCGCGGCGCGGGAATTTCGCGTGGCGTGACTTTCTCTTCGGGCACCACTTTTTCGCGCGGGATGAACGGTTCGCGCGGCTCCGGCATTTCCGGAGTTACGGGCACCTGTCGCGGAGGAGCGGCTTCCCGCGGGGCCGGCGCTCTTTCGGGCGGAATGACTCGAGGTTGTGTTCGGGACAAATTCTTTTGATGATAAAGCCTCTCGTCCGCCAGTTTTAGAAGCGTCTCTTTTTGCTCGCCATCTTGCGGATGGACGGAAATCCCGAAATCCATGGAAACGGGGACATCGAGCTTCAGTG
>JBGQGW010000102.1:0-12650 GCA_041497605.1 Terriglobia bacterium
CCCATCAAAATGAAACAAAGTCCTTATCTTCGGGCAAATAAATTCAATAAGTCGGCGAGTGAATGGGCTGGGTTTGATCCCCACCGCCCCTACCAACTCACCATTCAGATTTCAGGGAACGGCCGATTCGGCATGTAACTGCTCCACCCTTTCGAGGCGTCGCGAAAGGATGGGCCACCCTATCCAGCAGCGACTCGTTCGAGGCGTTCGAGGGTGTCGGGGTACAGGCGAACCAGAAGTAGCAGCGCCGCAGCTTGGCGATTGGGCTTTGCACGACCTTGTTCCCATTTCTCCAGTGTTCTTTCGTTGATTCGCAGCTTCCGCGCGAAGACAGCTCGCGAGCAGCGTAGTTTTTTACGCGTGTCTTTAATGAGCTTCGAGTTTACTTTAGGAAGTGGCGCCGGATGAATCTTGTAAGTCCGGAGCGTGAGCTTGCCTTCGCGATTTCCCGCCATCGCCGCAACGCCCTTTTTGAGTTCCCGAAAAATATGCCGTTTGGCTTTCACCATGCCCTCCGTGATTTGGTGTGAATGCCGGGGCCTCGATGAATTCCATTTGTGCGCAGGTACGCCATTAGCATACAGCAACACTATACGCTAATAGCGTATAGTGTGTCAAAGTCGTTGAAACCAATTGATTACTTTGTGATTATGCAGGCGCGTGAAGGCCCGGCGCCAATTCGATCTATTGATTCGATGCATCAGCAGCGCAGCGGGGCTTATTGGTTACCGGGTTACCAGTGGGAATACAAGGCAGAAAAAGCGAGGAGAGACGGTGACGCCGGAGCGTAAGATTTCGAAGTCTCCATCACAATTTGAGGATGCACACTTGATGGCCTTCGAAAATCAACGCTTAACGGATCGCAAGGAAATTTCGATTCCGATGCAATTCTTCAGCAGCACGGGAGAACTGGAGACGGGCGAGACGATCAATGTTTCGCAGCATGGGCTGTTCTTCATCGCGGATTGCGCGCCGAACGTGGGAGAGCCGATCGAAATGCTGCTGTGGCCGGAGGAATTAACCGGCAAGACAGGGGGAAGCATTCGTTGCAACGGACGAGTGGTTCACGTGCAATTGAATGCTCAAGATGGCCGGATGGGAATTGGAGTCGAGATTGAACGCTTCGAACTCGATCTGGCCAGCCGCGGAATTAACTGACAATTCAGAATTAGAGCTTTAGCAATTTTTGATCGCCAGCAACCGCTAGTTGCAACCCCACGCGAAGTTTCAATCGAATTAATTAAAAGCGACTTGAGAACTTCTGCTGGAACTAAGTCGGTGGCGACGACGCCGGAGCCGCCGTAGGTGGGATAGCAGGTGATGCCGATTTTCATCTGCGGCCTCGATCGGAAGAGAACCGAAAAGACGGGCGCAGCAAGCAGCGCCCCCTACAACGACAAAGCGTCGTGCCACAGGAGAGGGCGCGACAGTCGATCGTGCTGCTTGGCAAACTGCCTTGCGCCGCGGCGAGGCCGGATGCTAGATTCGGCCCGCTCTGAATTCTATGGTTAGATGAGCAGACAGGCGGGGACGATGCGGCGACTTTCGGGCAAAGTGGCGTTTATCAGCGGGGGCGGAACCGGCATTGGGCGGGCCTGCGCACTGGCGTTTGCCCGGGAAGGGGCGAAGGTGGCGGTCGCCGGGCGCCGGCACGCGCAGCTCGAGGCGGTGATTGGCGAAATCGCTGCAGCGGGGGGCGAAGCGCTTGCCGTCCGATGCGATGTGACGGAGCGGCCCTCTGTCGAATCCGCGATTCGGATGACTGTCGAGCGCTTCAGTGGGCTGAGCACGGTCGTCAATAGCGCAGGGGTTCTGGTGGCGGGCGATGCAGAAGGCACTTCCGACGAAGACTGGCACCGCTTGATCGCCATCAATTTGACCGGGACGTTCTATGTTTCACGTGCGGCATTGCCGGAACTGCGGCGAGGCGGCGGAGGCTCGATTATTAATATGGGGTCGGTGTTCGGACTGATCGCGATGAAGCAGCGCGCCGCTTATGCGGCGTCTAAGGGCGGGGTGACGCTATTGACCAAGGCCATGGCGCTGGACCACGCTCGCGAAGGCATTCGAGTGAATTGCATCTGCCCAGCGATCACGGAAACCGAATTGATTCAGGACCTGTTTGCGAAAATGCCCGATGCAGAGAACGTGCGCAAGGCCAGAGCCGAGCAGATTCCCCAGGGGCGCTTCGGGCGACCGGAAGAAATCGCGAACCTGGCTGTGTTTCTTGCGTCGGATGAGTCGCCGTGGCTCACCGGCGCGGCAATTCCGATTGATGGAGGCCTTTCTGCGGGCTAAGTCCAAAAAGCAGCAGCCATCGGCAAAACTGGCGCACCTGGCCGAGAAGGAACTGAGATGGCGCCTGGCCAACAGCAACACGGCGCGCCAGTTCGGTTTCGAGCTGCACACGGCTGAGCCTGGGCGCGTGCTGCTGCAGATGCGCGTGGCCCGGCGGCACAAACAAGTGCATGGCGTGGTCCACGGCGGCGTGCTGGCCTCGCTGGCGGATACAGCGGGAGGACTGGCGACATATATGGTGGTGGCGCCGGGGACACGGGTGGCCACGGTCGAAATGAAGATTAATTATCTGGAGCCGATCGATAAGGGAACGGTGACGGCAGAAGCGCGAGTGATTCGCCGGGGCAAGTATCTGGCAGTGGTCGACTGCGACCTGCGCAACGATGAAAACCTTTTGGTGGGGAAGGCGCTGATGACGTTCTCCATGGGCCCGGTACAAAAATGAAGCGGGGCAGAATCATCTGCCCCGCTCCCGTCACAATTCGTTCAAGTGGTTTTCTGACCCTGACTGCCGATCGCTACTGCTGTCCGTTCGACCCGCCGAGCGCCGCTTCCACGCCGTCCTTAAAAAGGTACTTGATGCAGTGTTTGTAGATGAGCAGGTTGGGGCTGCCCAAGCGCGTGAGCTTGATGCAGTCGCGATCGTACCATTCGACGGTGCCGTGGAGCACTTCGCCATCCGTCAAGACGATGGCCACGGGAGACTTGGACTGCATCTGCTTCACATAGTAGAAATTTTCGGCGTGAGTCTGCTCCGGCGGCGCAGGCTTCTTGCGAAGCGCCGGACCCGGCCCCGAATTGGGCTGCGCCACGGGCCGGGGAATATATTGTTCTTTGACTTCCGTCAGAGTAGGACGAAATAATTTCCGGTTCACCATCAGAACTCCTTCTGAACTTCATCTAGTTTGACTGCCAGGGTGACAACTTGGTTTCAATTGCTTTCACAATTCTGATCGCAGCCCAAGAATCGCGATCAGGCCGGCGGCGGGCTGAGAGGCGCTCTCAAGGAAACCGCCAGCGCATCCAGACCCAATTGCCGGTTGATGTTGCGTCGCAACCGGCTCTGGAGCTGATCCAAATTCCCGACAGCCCGCTCGATCCAATCGAGGCTGGTTTTCTTGCCGAGGGTTTCGAGTTCACGCCGCAGGTCAGGATTGCGCGGAACGAAATTCTTCGGGCCGTGGGACAATTCAAGTAGATCTGTCAACAGACTATAGAACAGCTCCAGTATATTTTCAAACGATTCCTTTTCTTTTTTGGCGAGTTGCGCGGTGAGCGCGAAAACTTCGCGATAATTTTTTCCGGCAACCGCAGATTCGAGAAGACGCAACACCTGGCGGCGCAGCCGCTCCGATTCGGCGAGATCGATTTCCAGCGCCAAACCCGGCGAGCCGGCGCTTAACTGCGCGGCGAGCTTCCGGTTGCCGGCATTCTGATCGGTGCGCTGCTTCAGGAATTCCTCGATCGATTCGCCGGCCACGGGCGCGAAATAAAATTGCAGGCAGCGCGAGCGAATGGTGGGCTGCAGCGCTTCGGCCGAAGCCGCGAGCAGGATGAGCGAGGAGGTGGGCGGCGGCTCCTCGAGAATCTTGAGAAAAATATCGGCGTAATCCCGGCGCATGGTGTCCGCGCCATCCAGAATAAAAACGCGGCGGCGCGCCTGGGGCATGAAGTAAGCGGCCCGCTGCACGGCGCGCAATTGGCCCATGCGGATCACGGGCCGCGCGACGGGAGCCTTCAGCCGCACGGGATCCGGCACGATGGCCCACACGTCCGGATGGGTTTCCAGGATCAGCGGGGTGCGCTCGACCATGGCGGCGTCGGCGCTTTCGCCGCGTTCGGCCAGGCCGCGTTCGATAAGCGGCCGCGGATCAGCCAGCCGCGCGATCTTCTGGCACGATTCACATTCGCCGCAGAAATCATCTTTCAGGCGCCGGCAATTGGCAGCTTTTGCGAACATCAGCGCCAGGGTGTACTTGCCGATTCCGCGCGGGCCCCAGAAGAGCATCGCGTTCGGCACACGGTCGCGCGAGAGCATCCCGCGCAGGGCGGTGACGATTCGTTCGTTTCCAAGAAATTGTTCAAATCCCATGATGGCGCCCAAGTTCCGATTGCTGCTTATTGCATATAGACGACTGTTCAGTTGAAAAGGTTGCGCGCACGCAACTTATCGCGACGCATTCGATTCAATCGTGAGAGCGTACCGCGGCAAAGGCTACTTCGCTGAGGCTGCCACAATTGTTCATGAGTCCACAGCCGCTAGCACAGCACGATGAATCGCCTCCGGCGCGAGCAATTGCTGCGTGGCCGAGTCGAAGCATTCAACTGTCGCCCAGTTGGGCTCGCGCGCCAGGAGTCCGTAAGTTTCCGAAGCAGCCGCGAGATGAGCCATGTCGTCTTCCTGCAAGTCGCGGCGCAAGTTCGTATAATCGCGCGCGCCTTTCTTGCCCACCAGGCGATGCGCTTCCGCCGGGGGAAGACGGAGATAGACCACCAAATCTTCCACCGGCAGTCCATAGATGCCGTATTCCAGCTTCTTCAGCCAGGCGAGAAATTCTTCACGACGCTCGCGGGGCATGCGGGCGGTTTGATGGGCGAGATTTGAGCCGATGTAACGATCCGAGAGAACAATGATTCCGCGCAGGAGTTGGGCTTCAAGCTCCGGCTTGGCTTCTAGGCGGTCACCGGCGTAGAGCAACGCGGAGAAATGCGGATCCACTTTGTCCAGCGTGCCGAATTCGCCGTTCAAGAACTGCGCAACCATGGAGCCGAAAAAACTGTCGTAACGCGGAAAACTGACGCGGACATGCGCAATCCCGCGCTTGGCTAATTCCGCCGCGAGCAGCTCCAGTTGAGTGCGTTTCCCGGAGCCATCGATTCCTTCCAGGGCGATAAATTTTCCGCGGGCAGGCATTGGTGTAAGGTGATTTTAGCACAAGAGCAGCCGAGACACGGAAACCGGGAAGGGAAGATCGCAGCCTCAGGCGCGTGCTAGAATCGCGCTAATGGCGGCGGACACAACATCCATTGCGGAAAATATCGGCCGGGCACGAGAACGGATTGCTCGGGCGGCTGCGCGTGCAGGACGGCGAGGTGAGGACGTTACGCTCATTGCGATTTCGAAAACGTTTCCTGCCGAAGCGATTCGCGAAGCTCATAAAGCTGGCGCGCGCCACTTTGGCGAAAACCGCGTGCAGGAGTGGGAGGGCAAACGCGGGGACCTGGCGGATTTACACGCGACATGGCATCTGATCGGCCACTTGCAAAGCAACAAGGTGAAGCGAGCGGCGAATTTGTTTCACACGATTGATTCGGTTGATAGCGCGGCGCTGGCGCAAAAGCTGGACGCGGCCCTAGCCGCGGGATCATCGAACTCGCCATCAGCGGAGCATCCTGCAGGCGCGCACGGCATCAGCATTCTGCTGGAAGTGCGCCTGGCACCGGAAGAATCGAAATCAGGGGTTGCAGAGGCAGAATTGCCTGCGCTGGCCGAAGCGGTCCTGGCCTTGCCACATCTCGAGCTTCGCGGATTGATGACCATCCCGCCTTTCCTCGAAGACCCGGAGCAGATTCGTCCGTTCTTCCGCAAATTGAGGGAGCTTCGCGATTCGTTGAGCAGGCGAACCGGACGCCCTTTGCCGGAACTTTCCATGGGAATGAGCCACGATTTCGAAATCGCAATCGAAGAAGGCGCTACGCAAGTGCGCCTCGGCACCGCTATTTTCGGCGTGCGGACGAAGGCGTTTTAGTTCGCCCGGCAGCGCATACACTTGAGAAATGCTAGGGCGCGGCTGAAGCCAGCCACTACAGTAGGAAAAGGGAGTTGCTTTGGGCTTGGAGATCCGGGAGAGCGAAGGCGCGGTCTCGTTTGCGGTGCGCGTGGCGCCGCGGGCGAGCCGCGATGCCATCGAGGGCGAATGGCAAGGCGCGCTGCGCGTCCGGCTGACGGCGCCGCCCGTGGACGACCGCGCCAATGAGGCGCTGCGGCGATTGCTCGCCGGGCGTTTGAACATCGCGATCTCGGCTGTTAGAATCGTCGCCGGGGATCACAGCCGAACTAAACGAATCGAAATACGAGGCGTGCGGGCAGTGCAAATTTTAGCTCTGATGGGAATGTGAGGCGAAACATGGACGTCCAATCGATCCAAGCAGAATTACGAGCGAACAAGCTCGACGGGTGGCTTTTCTGCGATCATCACCGGCGCGATCCCATCGCCGCACGTATTCTCGGACTCAATGCGCACGGCCTGGCTACCCGGCGCTGGTTTTATTTTATTCCCGCCAAAGGCGAGCCGCGCAAACTAGTCCATCGAATCGAAGCGAAAATGCTGGACGGCGTGCCGGGGAAGAAGACGGAATATTCGGGCTGGGAAGAATTGCACAAAGCTTTGCCGCATTTATTGAAGGGCGGCAAGACGATTGCCATGCAGTATTCGCCGCAGAACAATATTCCCTATATCGGCCTGGTGGACGCGGGCACGGTGGAACTGGTGCGCAAGGTGGGCAAGAAAGTGGTGAGCTCCGCCAATCTGGTTCAGAAATTCGAAGCGAGCTGGACGGCGGAGCAACTGGAATCGCACCTGGCGGCAGGAAAAGCGGTGGACCGCGTGGTGCAAGATGCCTTTGCGCGAGCGGGCGCGCTGGTGCGCGAACGCAAGCACCTGACCGAATATGACCTGGTGCAATGGATGCGCGATCAATTTCGCGCGCACAATATTACGGCCGATGACGGGCCGGTGGCAGCCGTGGGGCCGAACAACGGCAATCCTCATTATGAGCCGAGCGCGGAAACGGCGAAGCCGATCAAAGAAGGCGATCTGCTGCTGCTGGATGTGTGGGGGAAACTGACGAAGCCGGGAAGCGTCTATTACGACGTGACGTGGATGGGCTACCTGGGCAAGACCGTGCCGTCCGAATACACCAAGATCTTCGAAATCGTGAAGCAGGCGCGCGATTCGGCGATTCGCTTCATTCAGGAAAACATCGCGGCGGGCAAGACCGTGTACGGCTGGGAAGTGGACGGCGTCGCGCGAGGCGTGATACGCAAAGCGGGCTACGGCAAAAATTTTGTACACCGCACCGGCCACAGCATCGGGCAGGATGTTCACGGCAACGGCGCGAACATGGACGGCTTGGAAACGCGCGACGACCGGAGCATTGTTCCGCACACTTGTTTTTCGATTGAACCGGGCATTTACCTGTCCAAGTTCGGTGTGCGCAGCGAAGTAAACGTTTACGTGGACGAAAAGCAAGCCCGGGTGACCGGACCGATGCAGGATGCGATCATTCCCATCCTGATTTGAGGAATCGTGGCTGAAACGACAGCAGAGCCGGCACAGCCGATACAGCCGGCACAGCAAGCGGATACGAAGAAGGTGATCGCGGTGGTGCTGGTCACCTGGATGATTCCGGGCATGGGGCATCTGGTGCTGCGGCGCTGGGGCCGAGGGCTCATCTTTTTGGGAGTAGTGGGAACGCTGGCGATCACCGGATTTCTTCTGCGCGGGAATATCTTCTCGGCGCACGCTGAAGATATTTTCGAATTCCTGGGATATTTGGCTGACCTTGGCTCCGGAATTTTCTTTTTTTTCGCCAAGTCGATCGAGAAAGCCGGGCCGGACGTCTCACGCGCGGCAGGGGATTATGGCACCCGTTTCATCGCCACAGCCGGCGTGGTGAACATGCTGTGCATGCTCGATGCGTTCGAGATCGCGAAAGGAAGAAAGGGTTGAGGATGGCGCCGTGGCGATGAAATCGATCAACCTGACGCATCTTCAGGCCATGTTGCTGTTCGCGTTCATGGTTTCGGCGGCATTTGGAGCGCTGACCAAGCACGCGACTCTGGAACGGGTGAAGGCGGCGGCCTGGACTTTTCTGCTTTTTATTATGATTGGCATGGCGATTGGCTGGCTGATGTACCCGTTCTCGCGCTAAACATTGGGAGCGGCGCAGGCACCGCTTGTCTACGTCCCCTTTGACAGTTTTTTCCAGCCGATGGTAAAGTCAAAGCACGACTTGCCGAGGTAGCTCAGCTGGTAGAGCAGACGATTCGTAATCGTCAGGTCGCCGGTTCAATTCCGGCCCTCGGCTCCAACATCTCCTTATAGTGAAGTAGTTTACCTGATTCAATTGATCTGCCTTGGCGCGGGCGTTGCAAGATCGTTGCAAGTTCCGAGTTTTTCGCTGAGCACGTCCATCGCGCTTACCTGAGATTCGCCCAAACTCTTGACGTAGATATTCATTGTGAGGCCCACGTTGCTGTGACGCAGAATCGCCTGGATAGTCTTATCGTCCACGCCCAGCGCGTGAAGATTGGTAGCGAGTCCGCGGCGGAAGGCGTGCCAGCCGTGCCAGGCCGAAACCGGAGCGATCACACGCCGGGCGAGATTGTCGAGGTTCAAAGGCTTTCCATTGCCTGCCTGGAAGATCGGCAAGTTCGACTGTGCCAAGATTCCAGCCCGGAGCCTGTGCGCTTCGAGAGCGTCCGCAAGTTGGCGCACAACGGGAACAGGGGCGCGGCTGCGTCTGGTCTTAGGCTCGCTCTCGATTCCATTCCAGAAAGAACGGTTGACGCTCAATTCCTTGCCGTCGTAGTCCTGCCAGCGCAAGCCTAGAATCTCGCTCTTCCGCAACCCGGTGAACGCGGCAGTAAGTACAACCGTCCGGGAAGGCTCTTCCAGCATGGCGAGCATGGCTTTGATTTCGCTGAGGCTGTAGGCGTAGGTATCTTCCGGCTCTGGCGCGCGCGGAATGCTCACGTCCTGTATCGGGTTGAGGCCGTCGAGAATGCCCAGCCGCTTTGCCTGTTTGAAGGCACCGGACAGAAACGCTTTGCAATGGCGAAGCGAGCTACGGCCTAGCTTGGCTTGCGCCGCGATCTGCGCAAGCATCTGCTCGCCGTGGACCGTGCGAAAACTCCGCAGAGTCAACTTGCCCATGCGGGGTTTCAAGTGATTCTCCCAAACTTCGCGGTATTGCTTGAGAGTCGCGGGCCGGAGATTCTTTTCGACGTACTCGGGCAAATACACGCGCTCGACAAAATCAGAAACCAGCATCGTGCTCTGCGGATTGAGCAACCCACTGTTGACCGGCGCGAGGATTTCCGCGACAAACGGCTGCACGCTTTTCTCCGTCCGGTAGTCCCCGCCGTATTCAACGGAGAGCTTTTTGCAGACTAATTTTCTTTTGATCGTGCCGTCCGGCTGGAGAACGTCATCGCAGTAACGGACAAACCAGCTCTTGCCCTTGTGGAAGATGTATCCTTTTTGTTCTCTCATGGCTTACCTCTCTGCCTTTATGATATATACCTATATCTAATTGTCAAGGGGTTTCTCAAATAGAACATTGGTCCGCCATCCATCCGGGGAAGGCCGAACTCACGCCGATGATTTGTTTGGCGACCGGCAAGACGGCATCGAAACAAGCCTGCCCGTCCTCCATAAAACACATCTCGTCAAATACCACGACCATCGGGTGGAACATTCGAATCTGATTCTCGCCGCCGGGGATGCCGAACACTCGGCTGCCGTTTTTCCAGCCGGTCTCCATCGCATTGCTGTAGTCAAGCGGATGGCGCTCTTGCAAGAAAGGCTCTTGATTCTCCGCGAGAATCGTAACGTACCGGACTAGCTCTGCGGCCTTTGTCTCTTTGAGTGTTTGCACAACGGCGAGCGTTCCTGGCCGCCACTGGCACAGCCACGCGACATACCCGCAGATGGTCCACGATGTCATCATCTCCCGTGATTTTGGAATCAGGAGCGATTGGCATTGCGGCGACGGATGCAAGACGGGCTGGAGCAATTCCCCCATCAAAGGCAGGAAATATGGCTTGCGAGGAAAGCTGGCTTTCGCTGGTGTTCCCTTTGCAGCCGCGTGATCGTCATTCGTTTTGGTGAGATTCTGTAGCCAGTACATCGGCCCGCTCGATTCTTTCGCCCAGCCTTTCTCGTCCAGTTCCGCAAGCGAGCAGAGCGAATCCTTGTGATCGTAGATGTTCTCTTTGAGCAGCCGGTCAAGCGTGGCTAACCCTTCATCGTCAAGCGTCGAAAGTTCTTCCGTGGTGAGCTTCTTGAGCCTACTGTATAAGAGGCTTTTCTTCGTCACCGTCAGATTCCTTCATCACTTTCACGCTTTCGAGAATGCCTGCAATCAGCTCGTCGCGGTTTTGCGCGCGAAGATCGGCAATCGCGAGTGCTTGCGGGGGTTTGCCGAGCTTGCGGTCTAAGTATTCATTGCAGGCCCGGATGCTGCCCTGCTTCATCAGATAGACAAACTGGGCCGCGGCGATTTGTCCATTGGTGCGCTTGAGTTTATCGGCGGGGTCAACCTCAGCGAGTTGCAGGTCACACTCTTTGAGAAAATTGAATACGGACTTGGGCCGCCCTTTCGGGTTTCCCGATTGTCCCTTGACCCACAGTTTTTTCGGCATTTTTAGTTCACTTTTTCCACAAGTTCAGGGTCTATACTCCGCGCTGCTATGCATCCTGGATATCTATCCCATTGCAAGAAGTGCAAGCATCGATTTTTCCCGCCGTTTTCAAGACTTCCTCTAAAATTAGAAGATCTCCCAGAGATGCCAATTCGTGAAATTGATATAACCTTCGTATGTAAGGGGTGCGGTCACTGTGACAGGTACAGGAACAGCGATTTTCGCAGAGCGATGGTCCCCGGCCCACTTGCAGCCCAAGTTCCAGAACTTTTCTGGCGCGGAGAATACGAATGCGCCCATAAAGACTGCCGACTTCGGTTCGTAGTACATACCACTTCTGCCCGGCATGAAACCAAAGAAGTCGTATTCCAGCGAATCTTTTCCGCCATGCCCTCGCCAGTCTGTGCGGAGGGTCACCAATTACAGACCGAAGGCGTTCAGGAAATTTCCTTGCAGGCAATTGCGGCACTCTAACCAGCACGGTTTGGCCGTCCAAAACGACGCGGGTAAATTGCTGCCCTGTCACGGCTTCCTCCAGCAAATGAATCCAAATGGCTCGCCGTTCTCATCCTTGCCGAGTGGCACGGCAGTCCGCTTAGAGCCTTCCGGCGCAGTCTTGTCTACCAGGCGAAGAAGATCATTCAGGCGCACCGTAGCCTGTTTACCTTCCTCGCTATTCCAGTCAATCCCGTTCGTCGGCTTAATAGGCAAAGCAACTCACTCGCAAGATGTCGTTATCCGCCCACGCGACAGCCGCTGCCACGTCGCTGAAATTCCCGATGGTGGCCGTCGTCTGCGTAGATGCCGTCTGTTTCGTAATGAAGATCGTAGTGCTGGTGGTCGTAATGTCAGTGGCAAAACAATTCCATCCAGTCGTAGCAGACGGCAGGCCGATCACGCCCGTAGCCGCCGAAGTGGTTCCCACATTGATTGTGAAAGCCGCCGTTCCATTCTGGCTAGGTATCGAAGCGCCCGTGCCAAAGCCGGATGAGATTGTCGGGGCGGTCGAGGATATAAGAACATTCCCGCTCGGGGTAAAAGTAGCGGCTTGGATTTTGGCGGCTCTAAAGTTTGCGAAATCGGAAGCGTTCGCCAAAACAGCAGTAATTTCGATACCGGATGCTCTTAGACCAGGGAAGCCAGCACTCGTTCCGCCGAATTGAAGAACGCTGGTGGTAGTCGTAAGCGGAAGCAATATACTGATAGGCCCTGTCGATGCTCCTGTGTGTCCTAGTGTCCACTGGATTGCCGCATCGTTGCCGTTGCCAGGCAGAGTCGCGATAGTCATGCAATCTTCTACATCAGCCGAGCCGTGAAACGCTCTGCCGCAAATCGCTGGCAGGGGCGATCCTTGACTAGTTCCTACCACTGCGGCGGTCGTATTCTTCCAGGCGAAAAATTGCGGCACCGCAGAAGTCGTGTTGAAAATCGACGTGTTGCTGCCCATTAAAATAGACAGATTGGACGCTGGGGCTAACAATGCGTCCCAGCCCCTTCCTGTGAGATTCCCCAAGCCCTGAGACGCGGACCACGTGCCGTTGTTGCAGGAATAGAGCACATGATTTGTCGTATCGAGGTAGGTCTGGCTCGACGTGCAAGAGCCAGAGGGAGCGCCAGCGCCGCGAAGCTGATTATTGACTTGCGCGTGCAGGCTTCCGCCCGTCGCCAGCAAAGTGATGAGAAGGAGTGCAAGTTTGATTTTCATGGTCTTACCTCCGGCGCGTTGTCCGCGCTCCCGCTGGCCCTGATTGGCGCGAGCGGCCTTCGAGTGGAAAACCCGAGTTCGCCGGGTTAATGCCCTTTCCGCTTGGGGCAGATAATTCGCCGATTGCCGCCCTTTCTTCCGCGCTCAGCCTGGTATTCGTGCAGCCTACATGCGTGACGTTGTAACCGCCGTGAGCCGAGCCGCCGTGCAGATTTGCCG
>JBGQGW010000103.1:0-12619 GCA_041497605.1 Terriglobia bacterium
ATCAGCAGCCGGGTGCCGCACGCTTTGCGCCTTTTGCAAAGGGTGCGCAGCGTACAGCCCATCGCAGGCGCAACAAACTTGAGCACTGTTAGGCTCCGTGGTTGAGAACCAAAACTGTCTCTTGCGAGGAGAAGTGCGGAAGTTCAAAGTCAAAATCCGCACCCTTCAAAAAACGAAGAGTGCGGCACCCGCGGATTCTTAAGGCGTTCGCTTGCGCGGTACACGAGGGTGCGCCACCCGCCGGAAATCTCAAATCAAGCCAGCGCCGGAGAAAATCTCTGCTACACAAGCATTGGGAATCAACTCTGGATTCCTCGCCCTTGAAACGGGCTCGGAATGACCCCAAATAAGTTTGAAGTGCGGAACTGCAAAGTCAAAAACCGCACCCTTCAAAAAGCGAAGAGTGCGGCACCCGCCAAAAAAATAAGAACGGGCGCGGCTGAAGCCGGCCCCTACAACGACAAAATCCTTGAATCGCGAATGAGGCAGAGATCAAAACACCCACACGTAAGGGCGACGTGTGGGGCACCCGGCTACGCAAGCATTTGGGATCAACTCTGGATTCCTCGCCCATACAACGGGCTTGGAATGACCGCGAGAGATGGATTTGTCCGCAGACTGTTGAGCGGCGCGGTCAGGGAGAAAGTTTGCCTGTGGAGAGGTAATTCATGGAGGGGACGCCGAAGGCGTCGGCTACGCGGTTGAAGAAGGCGAACATGGCGGTGATGTAGACGGCTTCGGATATTTGGTTTTCGCTCCAGTTGGCGTCGCGCAATTTTTGGACGTCGGCGGCGGTGGAACGGGGAGCGGCTTCGGTGATCAATTGCACGTAGTCGAGCAGGGCGCGTTCGGCCGGCGGCAGGGCTGCTTCTTCGAGCTTGCCTTCGAGAATTGCGGTAACGCATTGATCGGGGGCTCCCTGGACACGCAGGAAGTGGGCGTGGCTGTCGAGTCAATAGGGGCAGCGATTGAGGTAGGAGACGTAGCTGGCGATCATCTCCTTGTGACGGCGGGTGAGGTGGCCTTCGGCGAAATGAACTTTATTCGAGAATTCGACGACCATGCGGAGGAAATCGGGCCGCGCGCCGAAGCACTTGATGATGCCGGGGACTTTTTGCCTGCCGGAATTGGCGCGCCAGAAATCGTAGGCGGCGGCAGTGTCGCCGGTGGCTTCCGCATCCTCGTAGATTTTGATTTTCGTTGAGGGGAGTTCGGGGGCTGCGGCGACGGGCTCCTTGGCACGATGCTGCGGCTGATCTTTTTTTTGCTCAGTCATAGGTTGCGACCCTTGAGGTGCGACGAAGAAACTTTTGTTCAAGCATTTGAGATTTGCTCTGGATTCCTCGCCCATAAGACGGGCTCGGAATGACTGCGAAGTGGATTCTTCCGCAGACTGCTAGACATTACCATCGTCTCGCTCGAAATCACCGCGGAGAAATGGAAAATGGCGCTACTTGCCGGCGGGGACCGGCTCGATCTTCTCAATCACAATGGCGCGAGAGCCGCGACGGTCATAAGTTTTTCCGGTCACGGTAACTTTTTCTCCGGCGAAGGGGAGCAGCTTTTCGTTTTGTCCCAATGCAGGGGTCGTGTCCGAGATCGGCAGATAGACGATTCCATCATCCGCCAATATCACAAGCGGAGAACCATTCTTCGCGCAGAGAAGCGCGCACTCTCTGCTGATTGGCTTATCCAGGCCTTTTGTGAAGGCACAGGCGGAATCCAGGACGTAGCCTTTTACGGTCACTTTCTCCGACTTCCCGCCACTACCCAAAACTGCTGCTGCCAAGAGGAGCAAAAGGGCCGATTTCACGATCATCTTGCTGAATTTCATTGGCCGCCTCCGGTTTTAGATAATGAACTCAATTGGAAAACCCGCCTACGAATTTGAGGATTAGGTGCACCCAGCCAAGCCGTCTCGAGACGGCCTGGCCGGGGCCGATCAGTAGCCAGCGGGTGGGGTCCGCTGGCGGAGGATGCCTCAAAGCGCAACAACTTCGCAGTTGAGACTAGTTAATATGGCGCGACTTTACTCAGGACGCGAAACGGGCGCAATAATGTAAAAATACTAGTCTGGCCGATACTTAAAGGTTTCCTGTGAAATAGCCACCATCCATACCGTAGCCGTCAGATGAAGCATTTGGGATTTGCTCGGGATCCCTCGCCCCGATCAAAGGCATCGGGACGCAAACGACGCGCTGCGCTGGAGGAGATGACTCCAAGAGGAGTGCGTTCGCAGCGGGGTCAGAGCCAGGAGTGGCTGTGCTACTTAGAAGCCAGATTGAGGGGTGATGCCTTTGGATTCGACGCATTCGTAGGAGCGGCCGGCGGCCAGGTCTTTGTATTCTTCTGTTCTTCCACTGGGCCACTCGATTACCACGCGGTCGATTTTGTCGCGCTTGCCCAGGCCGAATGTGACGGGCAATTCGGATTGAGAAAGATAGCTGGAACCGCTTTTTACCAAGCGCGATTGGTTTGCGTTGGAGGAGTAAATGCGGACTTGCGCTCCGATGGCGTCGCGATTTGATTTTGTGCCAACCAGGCGAAAACGGATGCTGTGATTTCCCGCGAGTTGGTCGTTGCGGAAGAGATATGCGGCGCCGTTGTTGGTGGTCATTAGCAAATCCAGGTCGCCGTCCCGGTCGAAATCTCCACAAGCGAGGCCACGGCCCACTTTTGGCTGGCTGAATTCCGCCCCGGCAGCGGAGGCGATATCGCGGAAAGCTCCGCGGCCATTATTCAGGAAAAGCTGCGGCGGCTGCGCGTAGCCCACATTGCCGCGAATATTGCGAACGGTTTCGTCGATGTGCCCGTTGGCGATTGCCAGGTCGAGCGAACCGTCGAGATCGGCGTCAAGAAAAGCGCAGCCGAAGCCCAGCGTATTTTTGGAAGCGGGGCCGATTCCGGACTGTTGCGCGACGTCGTCGTAGGTGCCGTTGCCCACAGCGCGGTAAAGGCCGATCATTTCGTTATCGAAATTCGTGATGGCGACGCCGGGGCGGCCTGAATTTTCGAAATCGCCGGTGTCGACCCCCATTCCGGCGCGAGCTTTTCCTTCCGCGCTGAACGCGACACCGGCTTCGACGGCGACATCTTTGAACGTGCCGTTGCGCAGGTTGCGATACAACTTATTGGGCTGCGTGTCATTCGCGACCAGAAGATCCGGCCAGCCGTCCTGATCGCAATCGAGCAGCGCGACGCCGAGAGATTTAGAACTGGTGTCGAAAATTCCGCTGCCGGCGGTGACATCTTCGAAAGTTCCGTCACCACGATTGTGGAAAAGCCAGCAGGTTTCGCCGCGATACGCCTCGGGCGTGCAATAGGATTTCTGTTTTCCGTCGAGGCTGCAGAATACGTCGTGTTCGGGGGACCATTTCACATAATTGCAGACGAACAAATCGAGCAGGCCGTCGCGATCGAAGTCGAGCCACAGCGCGGACGTGCTGAACGCCTGGCGGCTCTCGAGCCCGCTGGCGCGGGTGACGTCGGTGAATGTGCCCTTTCCTGAATTCTTGAAGAGGCGATTCTGGCCCACGCAGGTGATCAGGATGTCGGGAAATCCGTCGTTGTTGTAATCACCGACCGCCACCCCCATTCCGTACATTTCGATGTCGAGCCCGGCGATATGGGTGACGTCGGTGAAACCTCCATTCCGATTGTTGCGATACAGCTTGAGCGTGCTGCGTTTGCGTTTATGGCCTGGCCAATCCATGCCGTTGACGAGCAGCACATCCTGCCAGCCGTCCCCGTCGTAATCGAGGAATGCACAACCGGAGCCGAGAGTTTCCGGGAGGAATTTCCCGCCGAAGGCGCCGCTGTTGTGCTGGAACTGGATTCCGGCCCGCGAGGTGACATCGACCAGGCGAAATCCTGGATTGGAAGCCTGTGGCGCGGACTGGGCCCACACGCCGGCGAGCCGCAGGCTGGAAACAGATGCGATACCGGCAAGCCCTCCGAAAAGAAATGACCGGCGATTCACGAAATATTCACCAGTCCGTTGCGGATCGCGTAGACTACCAGTTCGGCCGTTTTATGAATTCCCAGGCGGTCCATGATATTGGCGCGGTGAACGGAGACGGTGTTCGCGCTGAGGTCGAGCTGGTCCGCGATTTCTTTGTTTGACTTGCCGCCAACGATGAGTTGAAGAATTTCAAGTTCGCGAACCGTGAGCCCGGCGTTGCGCTGGCCTTTCAATGCAGCCGGCCGAGCGAGCTGAGGAGCGAGCACAAGATCGCCCTTGGCCACGCGGCGGATTGCGGTTGCCAGCTCGAGATCGACCGCATTTTTCAGCATGTAGCCGCGGGCCCCCGCGTCGAGCGCCTGCTGCACCAGCGTGTCTTCCGAATGCATGCTCAGCATCAGGATTGCGATCTTGGGGGAAGCCTCCAGGATGCGGCGTGTCGCGATCAAGCCGCTGGTTTTGGGAAGAGCGCAATCCATCACGATTACACGGGGCTGTAATTCGCGCGCAAGGCGAACAGCTTCGTCGCCGTCGCTGGCTTCGCCGACGACGGTCAGGTCATGCTCGTCTTCGAGCATGCGGCGGAAGCCACGGCGTACCAGGCTGTGATCGTCCACCAGCAAAATCGTTATTTTGTCTGGCATGTGGGCTGCCCTGGGCCTTTTTCGGGATTTCTCTTACAAGTCTGTGTAATTTGGCCACACTGAATGGAAAGGCGCAAGCATTTGGGATTGTTTTTTGACCGCAGAGGCGCAGAGGGCGCGGAGAAAAGATATGCCGCGGAGACACAGAGAATGTGCCATGAAGAGAATAACTTGTACTCAAGCATTTGCGATTTACTCTGGATTCCTCGTCCCGATCAAAGGCATCGGGACGCAAACAACGCGCGTCGCATGGAATGACCCCGGATTGGATTTTTCCCCAGAATACTGGAAACCATTTGTGGCATCGGCGCTAGGAAGCGGCGGCGATTGGAACTCGCAGACGGATCAGAGTGCCGCCATGCGGAGGCTGTGAAAACTCGAGAACGCCGCCGAGCAGCTCCGCACGTTCACGCATGGCCACCAGGCCAATTCCCCGCTTCGCCGTGTGCGCGTTAAAGCCGGAGCCGTGGTCCTCCACTTCCAGTTCTAAAGTATCTTTCAGAAAATGCAAGCGCACCCACGCTTCCCGGGCGCCTGAATGGCGCGCGACATTGTTCAAAGCTTCCTGCAACACTCGATAGATGTGGATCGCGGAGCTTCCGCCAACAGGAAACGGCGTCCCCGATTTTTCATAATGGATGACAATGCCGTTTTGCCGTTCCACCGTGGGCAGATACCAATCAATCGTGCTCTGCAGGCCCGATTCATCGAGCATGACGGGATGCAAGGCCTGGGAAAGGCTGCGCACGCTTTCGAGCGTGGTTTGCACGATCTCGCAGACTTCGCGCAATTCCGCGCGGATCGGAGAGTCTTCGGGAACACGTTTTTCCGAGCGCGTCAGCAGGGAGCCCACTGCCGTCAGGATCTGGCCAAATTCGTCGTGCAGCTCTCTCGAAACATACCGCAAGGTGGACTCTTGCGTGGAGATCAGCTTCTGCGCGAGTTCGCTGCGTTGTTTCGAAAGCGCGGCAAGCTGCGCAAAAAGGCGGCGATTCGAGCGGATCAGGTAAAGGCTGGTAAGCAAAATCGCAATCAGCGTTGCCGTGAGAAACCAATAAACCTGGCGCTGCACGCGGTTGTAGATCTGCCCCACTTGCAGTGCGGCTTGCTCTTCCCGTTCGTTATTTTCGACCAGCAGCCGAGAGACGGCAGTGCTGAGTGCAGCTTGACGGGCCTGCAGCGAAAGGCGGATTTGATCGCGGGCCTCGCTGTCTTTGCCGTCCCTGGCGAGCGCGAAGGTTCGGCCGGCCGCGTCCCAGAATTGTGAGAGTGAAGTATTCAGCAGCTCTCTCTGCTCAGGAGTTCGCCGGGCGACGGCCAACCGCTCTTCGAGACGAAGCGCATCGGCAAGATCATCGCGAATTCGCTGGAATTGCGCGGACCATGCCGTGAGCGGATACGGCTCGTCGTTATCGAGCATGTCGCGCATGGCCAAGCCAAGAGTGTTGAGGTCATTTTGCACCCGCAGGAGCTGGAGAGAATCCTTGCGGTTTCGATCGACCAAATCATTCTGCAATTCGCGCAGCCCCGAAATCTGGCGAGTGATGTACCAGGAATAGGCTACCACCGCGGCGAGCGTGATGATCAGGCCGAGGATCAACCCCGGTGTTGGAGAATGTCCAGAGGAGCGCGGCACGCCACGAAGATACAACGCAGGCGGCGTGAGTTCCAACGTCAAACTCTTCAGCGAATGTGGCGATGCTGAATTACAATTCTTTCCGGTTCGCATTCGCGATCTTCCGCGAAATGCAGAAGACTAGTGCCAATGGCGTAGCAATATAAGGCCGGGCGTGGACCCGCCCCTACATGCAGGGCTGCGGGGTACGGAGCAGGGGCGCGGCTGAAGCCGGCCCCTACAGAGGAATTAAGACCAAGTTTCGCAATTCGAAATTTATGGGGGAGGGAACATGGCAAAAATGCGAGTGGTTCAAGTCGGCAGTCCCACTGCGCCGTTTGAACTGGTTGAGCGCGAGATTCCCGAGCCCGGCGCTGGATCGGTGCGCGTCAAAGTAGAAGCTTGCGGCGTCTGCCACAGCGATTCGTTCGTCAAGCAAGGAGCCTGGCCCGGCCTCCAGTTTCCGCGTGTTCCGGGGCATGAAATCGCGGGCGCGATCGACGCGATTGGCGCGGGAGTGGCTGGATGGAAAATTGGCCAGCGAGTGGGCATCGGCTGGCATGGCGGACATTGCGGTTACTGCGATCCTTGCCGTCGCGGCGACTTCCTTTCCTGTCAAATTGCTCCGCAGATTCCCGGATTCACTTACGACGGCGGCTACGCGGAGTATGTTTGTGTTCCTTCCGTGGCGCTCGCTGCAATCCCTGATGAACTGTCGGCCGTGGAAGCCGCTCCGATGATGTGTGCCGGAATCACAACCTACAATTCGTTGCGGAACAGCGGCGCCCGGGCAGGTGATCTGGTCGCGGTACTCGGCGTGGGCGGGCTTGGCCACCTGGGAGTTCAATTCGCCGCGAAAATGGGATTTCACACAGTTGCGATCGCGCGTGGCAAGGACAAAGAACCGCTGGCGAAGAAACTGGGCGCGCGGCGCTACATCGACAGCCAGTCGCAGGATGTTGCCGGGGAACTGGCGAAATTGGGTGGAGCGAAAATCATCCTGGCAACGGTTACGGACGGAAAGACAATGAGTGCGGCGATCGGCGGACTTGGCACGAACGGCAAGCTGATTGTTCTTGGCGCCGCGCACGAGCCGCTGGAAGTGCCTGCCCCTGTTTTGATCGGCGGACGCCGATCGATCGCCGGGTGGCCATCCGGCACTTCGATTGAATCGCAGGATACGCTCGCATTCAGCGCGCTCACTGGGGTCAGGCCGATGACGGAAATTTTCCCGCTCGAACGCGCGGCCGAAGCTTACGAGCGGATGATGAGTGGCAAGGCCCGGTTCCGCGTCGTCCTCACAACCGCACGCAAGTAGAGTATCTACACGCTATCTAATTAATGGGCAGCCAGCGTCTGAACTCCCGAGTTGAGAGGGTGCGGAAACAGTTGAGAGTGTCTCTGTGAGAGAATGGCTGCATTGGAAGAGCGACGGAGCATCGTACTTCTTCTCGATCATTTGAGGTTTGCTCGGGATTCCTCGCCATAAAACTGGCTCGGAATGACACCGTGGGGGATTCTCCCGCATTCTGTTAAGCCGTCAGGACGCAAGACCCGCCCCAATCCAAGACATCGGGGTGAACTCCAGCTCCGACCCCCTAAAGACCTCTTGAGACAGGCTGAAGTTCGCGTCCTGTGATGGGCGAATGGGCTAAGGCGAATCGAGCGGCCGTTGCGCGACAATTTCAGCGATTGAGCGCCGGTGCGCCGGATCCTTTGGCTTGCCTTCGAAGTAATGGAGAATTTGCCAGCCTTGGAAAAAGGTCTGCAACTCGCCGGGTCTTAGTCGATGTGCTGTCGGCTCTTCGCCTGGCTCGGTGATGTGGACGATCGAGACTAGGATGCCGCCGGGGACAACCCCTAGCTTCGCCGGCTCGAAGAGGTCCCGCTGGAGGTAGAAGCAAATCGCGATCAGATTCCAAGCTGTGGGTTCGATGCGGTACTGGCCTTTTTCAAGGTCTGCGACCCTGGCATCCACTGCGATTCCGCGCTCCACAGACCGGCTGCGCAAAATCTCAATCGCGGGCGGCGAACCGTCAACAGCGGTCACACTCCATCCGTGCTCGGCAAGCCAGAGCGCATTTCGCCCCGCTCCGCACGCCAGATCGAGTGCTTTTCCCGGCGCCAGCAGCTTGGCCGTCTCAACCAGGAGCGGATTCGGCGCGGCTTCTAAATCTTCCGCCGCACGCTCTCCGGAACGATAACGCCGGTCCCAATCGTTGATTTCCATGAGTTGAGTTTCTGGCAGAACGCGGAAAAAGTCGATAGCCGCTCACCGAGAGAAAGGCCACATGCGATGAGCGACGAAGAAAATATGTTCTGCTCAAGCATTGGGGATTTGCGCGGGATTCCTCGCTCCGCTCGGAATGACCCCGAAGCGGAGTCTTCATCTGGTGCGGAAAAAGTCGATAGCCGCTCTTCGGGGGAATGGCCACCCTTGAAGAGCGACGGAGCATCGTACTTCTTCTCGATCATTTGAGGTTTGCTCGGGATTCCTCGCCCCGATCAAAATCATCGGGGCTCGGAATGACACCGAAGTGGATTCTTCCGCAGACTGCTGCGGTCAATTCTTCGAGCACGCACAAGAGTCGAGAAGCAAAATTACGAGCGCATGTCGCTGGAAGTGCCGCCCGCTGCGGGAACGTAACACTTCAGCGTGTAATCCATCACCATTCGATCGGCATTGAATCGCCAGCCCAGCGTGCGAATGGTCCGCTTCATCCGCTTGATCCATCCGCGCGGCAGACCATCGCGATCGCGCTGGTAGTAGAGCGGAATCACTTCTTCGCGAAGCACCCGGTACAATTCCTCTCCATCGCGTGAATCGTGAATATCCACATTGGAGTGAGTTCTTCCGGTTCCGATCGCGAAGCCATTCAGCCCGTCATAGGCTTCCGCCCACCAGCCGTCGAGCACGGAAAGGTTCAGCCCGCCGTTCAAGACCACTTTCTGACCACTGGTTCCCGACGCCTCCAAAGGCCTTCGTGGATTGTTCAACCAGAGATCGACGCCCTGCACGAAGTGACGGCCCACGTTCATGTCATAGTTTTCGACAAAGACGAATTTGTCGGCAAATTGCCGGTTGCGCATCAAGTGCGCAATCTCCTGGAGCAATCGCTTGCCGGCCTCATCGCGCGGATGCGCCTTGCCGGCAAAGACGAACTGCACTGGCCGCTTGGGGTCATTCACCATCGAGGCCAGCTTCTCGAGATCAGCCAGAATCAAATTGGCCCTCTTATAAGTAGCGAAGCGGCGCGCAAAACCAACCGTGAGCGCGTCGGGGCTGAGCACACGGCCGAGACTTTGCAGCATTTCCGGCGACTCGCCGCGGCGCTCCGCTTGTTCCACGGCCTGCTGGCGCACGAATTCAATGAGCCTCGATTTCAGACTAAGATGTGTTTCCCAAAGCTCGCCGTCGTCCACGTTCTCAATTTTTTCCCAGATGCGGGCCTCGCCACTGTGCTCGTGCCAGCCGGTGCCCAGGTGCCGGTCGTAAAGTCGAAACATTTGCGGGGCCAGCCAGGAGGGGACGTGCACGCCATTGGTAATGTGCCCGATCGGAACCGCGTGCTGAGGCTTGCCGGGATATAGGCCCGTCCACATCGCTCGGGACACCTCACCGTGCAGAGCGGAAACGGCATTCACTCGCCGCGAATGCTTCAGGCCGAGCACAGTCATGCAGAACTCCTCTTGATGGCTGCTTGGATTTTCGCGTCCAAGCCCCAGGAATCTCTCGAGCGAAAAACCGAGTTGCTCGCGAAGAGGTCCCAGATGCTCCTCAATCAGTTCGGGGCTGAAGCGGTCGTGGCCGGCAGGCACCGGAGTATGAGTGGTGAATACCACCTCCCCGGAAACCCGGGACGAGGCTTCCTCAAATCCCAAACCCTCGTCCTGCATGCGATCGCGAATCGCTTCGAGCACTGCGAATCCGCTGTGTCCTTCGTTCAGGTGAAGAACGCCCGGCGTGATCCCCATGGCCTTGAGAGCACGGAAACCTCCGACGCCCAGCAGCAATTCCTGGCGAATTCGGATGCGCCCGTCACCACCATACAATCGCGAAGTGAGCTCCCGATCCTCGGGAGCATTTCCTTCCACGTTCGAGTCCAGGAGAAGAAGATCGCAACGTCCCACTTTCATGCGCCAGACTTTGGCTCGGAGGGAGCCGCTGCGAGTCTCGATCTGCACTCTCACGGGCTCGCCACTCGTCCCAATGGCTTGCTCCATGGGCATTTGGTTGACGTCCGTGTAGATATACTCCTCCTGCTGCCAGCCATTCCGATCCAAGTGCTGCCGGAAGTATCCCTGGCCATAAAAAAGGCCGATACCAATCAGCGGAATGCCCAGGTCCGATGCGCTCTTCAGATGATCTCCGGCCAGGACGCCAAGTCCGCCGGAGTATTCCGGAATCGATACGTGTAACCCGAATTCGGCGGAGAAATAAGCCACCGGACGGGGCCGCAGAATACCGGCGTGCCTTGCGCCCCAGGTGCGATCCGCATCCAAATATTCCCGTTGGCGGCGATAGGCATAGTTAATCCGGCTGTGCAAAACCTGCTCCTGCGCGCGGCGCTCGATCTCCGTCAAAGGCATTTCGTTCAGCAGAGCAATGGGATTGCGGTTGAGCTGCCGCCAGCGTGCGGGATCCAGATCGCGAAACAAGCTGCTGGTATCGTGGTCCCAACTCCACCAGAGATTGCGCGCTAGCGCCCAGAGCCTCTCTTGAGAGGGAGCGATGAAGCGGTCGAGCGTGCGGGCCTCGCTCACAACTGGCGCCACTTGCGCAGCCGCCTCCGACAGCATACGGATCTCATCTTCTCGAAAGATGCGAGCTTCGACGGTTTGAACCACAAGAACACCTTGCAGAACGCCGCGGTCGATCAGTGGGACTCCGAGAAACGATTGGTAAGCGTCCTCGCCCGCTTCACTGAAGTACTTGAAACGGGGATGGCTTCTGGCCTGGTGCACGGACACCGGCCGCACGTGTTCCGCGACGAGGCCTGCAAGACCCTCGTGCAGCGCCATGCGAAGTGTGCCGATACATTGGGGACGCAACCCTAGCGTCGCGGCCAAAACAAGGTTGGCCCGATCCGGTTCCAGCAAATAAGCCGAACAAACGTCGGTACGGAACCGCCTGGCGATCAAGGCGACGACATTCATCAGCGTCTCGACTGGCTTGCCACCTTCCGCCGCGAGATTGCCGATTTCCTCCAAGGTCAACACATGGCTGTCATTGCGCTCTTGAGTGATCTGGCTCATGTTCTGAATTCCCTCTTCGTTCGAATCCAATTTCAGATCTTGCGGCGCCATTGGCTCGCACCTTCTCGCTCTGCAAACTGTTCTTCGAGAGACGAACCGCTGAAACCAGTAGTCCGCAAGACAGACAACGGGTTTCGCCCGTCAATATGCCCACTTAAAAGCAGCGCATCGAATTACGAAAGATTCGGTGAAGAAGCCGCAGACATGCCGCACGTTTAGGGAGCACAAAACCAGTTAAAGCACCAGAGTAACGGGCTCTTGGGCTGCACGCTGCACTCCTCTTGAAAAACTCTACATGGCAGGCGCACCAACTCCAACCGAAATTCCTGCTCATGGATGGAGAAGATAAACAGTGGTTGCCGGCCCCGATCGGACGCCACGTCAATCCATTCGGTCGCAGACGCGGGAGATCGATTTGCTGATGCATAAGATAAGCGAGGCAGCAGCGGAGTTTCAGCAATTCGTGGATCGCGGAGATTGGGCACTGAGTGGTCCGCTGGTTCCGCTGGCGAAGCTTGGACTGGGCCGGGCTTATGCGATGCAGGGCGATACGGCGAACGCGCGCGCGGGAGAATCAAAGACCAGGGGCGCGGCTGAAGCCGGCCCCTACACAGTCCGTGCACAGCCCGCACGCGGCCCGTAGATTGGCGGCGTCAGTGCCCGGGTGTCCTGCCCTCGCTCCTTGGTGGAGATTCCAACTCCGGCTCAGCTCGTTTTCTTCTTCGGGACTTTCGCACCGCGACTGCGTGCCTCGGAAAGGCCGATAGCAATAGCCTGCTTCCGGCTTTTCACTACGCCTCCTTTTCCGCCCTTGCCCGAGCGGAGTGTCCCGCTCTTTTCTCTGTGCAACGCGCTTTTAACGCTCCTGGCTGCGGACTTGCCGTATCTTGCCATTTGATTCCCTCCAGTGTTTGCAGCGATCCTTTGAGGATTATCTCAGGTGTGTAGCCTGAAATTTGCGGTAATCTCATAGTCCTCGACGCGACGCTCTGCCCTGCCGGGAAACGCCCCTGAGAATTTCATTGAAATCATATCGCTAGGGACCTTAATGACGAACACAGCATGCAGACCGGAAATCAGTCAATCAGATTGCAGCCATCGGCCTTACGATAGAGCGGAGAAATCATGAGCAGATGGAAAAAA
>JBGQGW010000104.1:0-12412 GCA_041497605.1 Terriglobia bacterium
AGCGGCTTCCAGCGGCAGGATGCTGATAAATCGCCCCATCTGGCCCTTGTCCTCGAATTTCACCACGCCCGTGATCATGGCGAACAAAGTGTCATCCTTGCCGCGTCCCACGTTCGTGCCAGCCTTATAACGCGTGCCGCGCTGGCGAACCAGGATGCTGCCGCCATGGACTACTTGTCCCCCAAAACGCTTGATCCCGAGCCTCTGCCCGTGTGAATCGCGCCCGTTTGTGGATGATCCGCCGCCCTTTTTATGTGCCATAGGAGCCTCTACTCGAACTGAATTTCGCTGACCTGCACGGTGGTGTAATTCTGCCGGTGGCCAGTCAGGATCTTGAATTGCTTGGTCTTGCGAAATTTCATAACCTGGACCTTGGGTCCGCGCACCTGCCCCACGATTTTGCCCACCACCTTAGCTTTGGCAGCGTGGGAGCCGGCGAGAGTTTTCCTTTCGTCATTGTGCACGGCCAGCACGTCGTCAAACGTGATCTTGCCGCCCACCTTGCCCGGCAGGCGTTCCACCTGGACAGTTTCGCCCGGCGCGACGCGATACTGCTTCCCTCCACTACGAATGACGGCGTACATACAGCCTCCAGATGCAATTGAGAAACCCTGATTTTACCGTGCGGCGGGCAATTCCGTCAACGAAGCAATACGCGGGTTGCTATTCCAATTTGGCGGAAGCGGTCACACCAAGGAACAGGAAGCGAGAACGCCGGAGAACGGAGAATCAAAAGTTGAAGCGGTAGCCCAGGATCATCTTCGCGATGATATGGTCGGTGACGCCGGTGATCCCCACGCCGAGGCCTGCATTGAATTCCCATTTCTCGCCCAGGTCGAGGTCAATGGCCGGGAAAATTTGGTGCTCCTGGTTGTGGATCGCGTCGAAACCGGTGACTGGGCCAACCGCGCCATAATATTCCAGCCCGGCTGCGACCCTGTGCGTGACGTCGTAGCTGAACTTGAAATTCGGCGAAAAAACCACCCCCGAGTTTACGCCCGGCCCATGGAACGACCTGTCAAGCGTCGGGTTAATGGACCAATACCAACGCCCTTTTTTCTGATCGATGACCGGCCGGATTTCCCACGTCCAGGTGTCTTCGGAAAATTTGTGCCGCTGGTACCCGATCTCGTTTGACACGCTTACCCCCACCGGCCAGTGCCAACTCGCGGGAACGCGGACGCGCGGGCGAATGTGATCCCCCACCCAATCCCAGCCATCGCCGGAACGAGCCGAAGTAAAAATGTAAAACCCAGTCTCAAACCAGGAATTAAAGCCGTGCGTGATCTCGATGGTTTCGTGAAAAGCATGATGGGTTGGCGCGACGCCATTGATCGTCTGCTTCGAGCCATCGATCGTGAAGTTGTTGTGCCATTCCACCATCGTGTGATGGGGGGCAACCGTGTCGTAGCCGTAGACTTGGATTTCGTAGTTATCCTGCGCGGCGGCAGGCGCCACGGCACAGCAGAGCGCGGCGAAAGCTGTACCCAGGAATATGGCGCAGATGTTTTTCAAAGGCCTCACCCGCTAGCGGTCGCAATAAAGATAGCCGAGAACGCGCTTGGCTGCCAAATCTCTCCCGGAAACTTGGGAATGATATCGGAAATAAAGCCGTTCCGGCCTTACGCGCGCGGATGCGCCTTGTCGTACACGCTCATCAATTGTTCGATCGTGGCGTGAGTATACTTTTGCGTGGTGGAAAGCGAGGCGTGCCCCAGCATTTCTTGAATCGCGCGAAGATCGGCGCCGTCGCCCAGCAAGTGCGTCGCGAAGGCGTGGCGGAGCGAGTGCGGATGCATGTCCCAATTGCTGTTGGCGGCACGCACATATTTCTTGACGATATTGAGCACCATCCGGGTGGTCAGCCGCCGGCCGAAGTGATTTAAAATAACCGCCTCGTAGTCGGGTTTGTGAGCCGCCCGCTTCAGCCATTGATCGCGCACGGGCCAATAGGCTTCCAGTGCCGTCTGCGCTTTCGAGCCGTAAGGAACAATCCGCTCCTTGCGGCCTTTGCCTAATACGCGCACGGTTTGCTCGCGGCGATCGATATCGGCCAAGTTCAAGCCGGTCAATTCGCTCACGCGCAGGCCGGAGGCGTACAGAAGTTCGAGAATAGCGCGGTCGCGCTTGATCAGCAGGCGATCTTCTTCCATTACATATTTGGTCTGAGCCTTCGCTTTCTGGGGGCGTGTGGCGCCAGGTTGAATCTGGCCCAGGCCATCCAGGAAATTATTCATCTCCTCGGCGGTCAGGACGGAAGGCAAGCGCTTGGGCAGCTTCGGCGTCGCTACCAATCTCGCCGGGTTATCCCGGAGAAGCCGCTCGCGGACGCAGTATTTAAAAAATGATCGCAAGGACGCGAGTTTGCGGGCGACAGAAGTTTTCTTCAGCTCACGATCGTGCAGATGCCCGATGAATTCGCGGATGACCAGGTGATCCACGGCGTGCAGTGTGATCGGTTTCTCTCCCGGCGGGCTCAGGTACTCGACGAACTGCTCGAGATCCTTTTGATAATTTCGCAGAGTGTGCGGCGATGCATTGCGCTCATAGCGCAAATAATAGACGTAGCGTTCAATCAGAGACTTGATGGTCAAGAGTTGGCCCCTTCCCGCCGGGAATTATAGGACGCTCAGGCAATCGCTGATACTGACGGATTACAAAATGCGCGGGTGAGTTGCCAGGAAGTAAGCACCAGACCTGGTTCCTATTACGACTTGACGGGCGCGACGGCTTCGACCGGCTGAGCCTCCGCCGACGGGGCGGGGATTTCCCAGTCGCAGTCTTCCTTGATGCAGGATCGGAAGTTGCCTTGTTTGCTGCGTTTCTCGACAATGAACGGCGCGCCGCACTTCGGGCAAGGCTCGGCGATCGGTTCGTACGGTGTGGTGAAATCGCACTCGGGATAGCGCGAGCAACCATAGAAAACTCTGCCGCGCCCGCGGCCCTTTGTCGTGCCGCGGCGGACAAATTCGCCTTCCAGGCACTTCGGGCACTTGATGCCCAGCGTAATCGGGCGCGTGTATTTGCACTTGGGATATTTCGAGCAGCCGATAAAGTCGCCGAACCGGCCTTGGCGCCGCAACAGCTGTTCGCCGCACGTCGGGCAATTTTCCTCGAGCGGCACATCCGGCTGGCGCGCTTTCTTCGTGCCGCTGACCAGCCGCCGCGTCGTTTTGCAATCCGGATAGCCAACGCAGGCGAGGAACGGACCGAAGCGGCCGCGCTTGATGGTCATCTCCCGGCCGCAGTTGTGGCAATACTCGGTGACGGTATCGCCTTCCACCTCTTCGCCGCCCACTTCGGATAAGTCGCGGGTGAAATCGCATTCCGGGTAGAGAGAGCATCCCATGAAGAACCCGTGCCGGCTGATCCGCTCGAGCTGTTCGCCCTTGCCGCATTTTTCACACTTCAAACCCGTGGGGATGCCGGCCTTGTACGACTCCATGTCCCCTTTGGCCTGTTCGAGGTCTTCCTCGAAGCGCTCGTAAAAATCCTTTACGGATTTTCGCCAGGAGAGTTTGCCCTCTTCGATTTCGTCGAGTTCGTCTTCCATCTTCGCGGTGAACCCGACATCGAAGATGTCTTCGAAACTTTTCACCAGCAGGTCGCTGACTTTTTCACCGAGCAAGGTGGGCGTGAACCGGCCCTGGTCCTTGTTGACGTACTCGCGCTCCACGATCGTGGAAATGATCGAAGCATAGGTGGACGGCCGGCCAATGCCTTTCTCTTCGAGTTCCTTCACCAGCGTCGCTTCGGTATAGCGCGGCGGCGGCTCGGTGAAGTGCTGGTCGGACCGGATCTTGTCGAGCCGCAGGCGTTCGCCTTCGGTCACGCGCGGCAGCGTGCGGCTTTCTTCCGCGGCCTCTTCGTCTTTTTCTTCGCGCGCTTCCTGATAAACCGCCAGGAAGCCGTCGAATTTCATCACCGCGCCCGTCGCGCGGAAAAGGTAATCGTTGGCGTTGATATCAATCGTCGTTTGGTCAAAAACCGCGGGCACCATCTGCGACCCGACGAACCGCTGCCAGATCAGCCGGTACAGTTTGTAAACGTCCTCTTCCAGATAGCGCTTCACATCTTCGGGCGAGCGCGCCACATCCGTGGGACGGACCGCTTCGTGCCCTTCCTGCGCGTCTTTCTTTGATTTGTAGAAGTTGGGCTTCTCCGGCAGATAGCCGGGGCCATAGCTCGAATTGATGAAATCGCGAACCTGATCGAGCGCATCGTTCGAGACGCGCACGGAATCCGTGCGCATGTAGGTGATCAGCGCCACCGAGCCTTCTTCACCCAGCTCAACGCCTTCGTACAATCGCTGCGCCAGCATCATGGTCCGCTTCGCGGAGAAGCGCAGCTTGTTGTAGGCTTCCTGCTGCAGCTTCGACGTGGTGAACGGCGGCGCGGGATGGCGGCGCTTTTCTTTCTGCTGCACCGACGCGACATCCCACGTCGCGCCTTCCACGGCCTTCAGGATGCGGTCAGCCGCTTCCTGATTTGGAATTTCAATTTCTTCGCCCTTGTAGCGTGTCAGCTTCGCTTCAAACGCGGGCGGCTCCCCGGCCTGCAGGAGCGCATGAATGGTCCAGTATTCCCTGGGAACGAACGCGCGGATTTCGCGTTCGCGGTCCACAATCAAGCGCAATGCCACGGTCTGCACGCGCCCGGCGGATAATCCGCGGCGCACTTTGTCCCACAAAAGCGGCGAAATCTTGTATCCCACCAGGCGATCCAGCACGCGGCGCGCCTGTTGCGCGTCCACCAGATTTTCATTTACCTGGCTGGCCTTATCGAAAGCGGCCTTGATTGCTTTGGGCGTGATCTCGTGGAACAGAACGCGGAAAATCTTGGCCCGGTCTTTTTTCGTCTTGCCCAGCAGCGTGGCCAGATGCGCGCCGATCGCTTCTCCTTCGCGGTCCGGGTCGGTGGCCAGATAAATGGCGTCGGAATCCTTGGCCAGGCTTTTCAGTTCGGAAATGATTTTCGACTTGCCGGGAACCACTTCATAGGTCGGCTCAAAGTCGGCCTCGACATCCACGCCGAGGGTTTTCTTCGGCAGATCCATCACATGGCCGTAAGAAGCCCGGACCTTGTAATTCCGCCCCAGGTATTTGTTGATGGTCTTCGCCTTCGCGGGCGATTCCACGATTACCAGTGAACTTGCCATAGTGTATTTAAAATCCTTACCGTATCCGGCGCCTTTCTTACAACAAAACTTTTAAGAACTGTTTCCCAGGCAGTTGCCGGATCACCCCTTTCATCTCCAAGTCGAACAGGGTAGCCAGCACCTCCGAGGAACTCAGACCGGAGACTTCCATCAATTCGTCCACGTGCCGCGCTTGATCCACGCCCAGCAGATTGTAGAGCGTCAACTCGCTGGCATTCAGATCCTGCTGCACAAGCGATGCGCGTTCTTCGCTGCTCGTTGTCTCGACCGGCAGAAGCTGCGCGCGGATTTCCGTCGGCAATTCTTCGATTACGTCTTCCCAACCCGTCACCAGCTTCGCACCCTGCTTGATTAGCTGGTTCGGTCCGAAACTCGTTGGCTGCGTCACATTGCCGGGAACACCGTAAACTTCCCGGCTGAATTCCATCCCCAACCGGCCCGTGATCAGAGATCCAGAATACTGTGCGCCTTCCACAACGACAACCCCAAGTGCCATACCAGCTATTATCCGATTGCGGATGGGGAAATTCTGCGGCGCGGGAAACGCTCCCATTGGGAATTCCGATACAATCGCTCCCCGTTCCTCCATCTGTGCGAAAAGTTTTTTGTTTTCTTTTGGATAGACCACGTCGATCCCGCAGCCGAGTATGCCAATCGTCGCTCCACGCGCGGCGGCCAGAGCGCCTTTGTGTGCGCTCGAGTCAATCCCCCGAGCCAGACCGCTCACGATCGCCAAGCCCCGCTCCGCCAGATCATGCGCAAGCTTCTCTGCCATTTGATTCCCATAGGGGGTCGGACGACGCGTTCCAACGATAGAAATCGAATGCCGGTCCAGAAGCTCAATGTTTCCGCGAACATACAGCAACGGTGGAGGATCGTAAATTTCGCGCAGCAGGTGCGGGTAGGCCGGCTCGTCCCAAGTCAGCAATCGGCAACCAGCCTGCTCTACCTGGGCCAACTCTTTAGCCGCTGTGCTGAGCGGCTGGCGTGAATGGATCGCCTGCGCCACCGCTACAGGCAATCGCTGTGCTTCCAGCGATGTGAGCGAAGCATTGAAAACCGCTTCCGGGCTCCCGAACTCGCGCAACAGTTTCCCTGCCATGCGCCCGCCCAATCCAGGCGTCAGCGCAAGCGCCACCCAAGCGAGATACGACTCTTGATCCATCGCCCACCTCGGAGAGATGGGGCGAGCCTACGCAGCCCTTCGCTATGTTGTCAAGTTGGATGATTACCGACTGCTTAACTAGAGAGACAAAGCCTGAAGATGTCGAAGCATGCCCCCGAGAAGATAATTCAATCACTCTTGCCCGAACCCGTGCCACGCCCTGGCGATTTCGAAATCCCACATTCAGCGCGAGCGCGCTAAATTAATTCCAGTTGAATTCGTCCGAGCCTGGGAAGAAGACATCCGTTCCGATCGGCTGCCCGTCGGGCGGATCATTCGGTTTCGTCAGGTTGAGCTGTTTCGGATCTTCCTGCAATTGTCTGATCTGCGAGAGCGCAAAGGAATAGTGAGCGCGCCAGCTCTCGTCGGAAATAGAACCTAGTTGACTACTCAGCCAGTATTTCAATTCGTTGAGCTTCTGCGCGGAAATTGCTCGCACTTGGCCCGCGGCATGGTCATTCACGGAAAGCGAGATCAGGTCGTAAAGCGCAACTTGGTTCACCGTGCGCTGGATTTCCGCATTGTATCCAGTGTCGCGCGGAGCCTTCCAGGTAGCCGCAATCGTCTTGTCGAGAATTTCGCCGAAGCCGGGATTATTAGCGGCGCGCGCGTGAAATTCCACCAGGCGCATCGCCCGGTCCGGATTGAACACGAGAGTAAGCACATGCTGCGCCGCGGCTTCCGCCGGAGCCAACGCGTCAAACGCCGGCGCGGTGCGGATGTGAAAATCCTCTTTCGCGCTGCGTGGATATTCCGGCGGCCGCGGGGGAATCAGCTTCAGCAACGGCTCGGGCAACGCCAGCACTCCAGGTTGCAGAGTGGCCAGCACGGCATCGAGCGCCTTCCGCTGTTCCTCCGCCGGAACAATCTCCGCTGGGATTTCTCGATCGCCCCGCAACGCAAATGTGTAATTGAGGCCTCCAATCGATTTCGCCGCCGCCTCCACCTGGTAGCGGTGATACAGGTAAATCGGCACGAGCACGTCTTCAAGCGTTGCCAGCGGCGCGCCTTCGCGAATGTTGTTCTCGGAAAACCGGCGCAGCGCCGCCGCACGAACCTGCATCACCCGGCTTAACGCCTCCACTGCATTTGGGCCGCTATCCCACAAATGCGCCACCGGACTCGCGCTGCCCGCCGGCCGCGCATCCTGGTCAGTCAGATACCGCAGCCCGCGGCCAAACGAGTCGTTCAATGTCTTGTTCAGGCCAGCCGCTTCATCGGCGCCCGCGGGGAATTCCTGATACCCGAAAGTGATCGCGACCTTATCCCATTCTCCAATCCCGGTTGCGTAAGCGTCGGAAAGATCGGGAATTCCATCGGCGCCCAGCTTCACGTAGGGCGGCGGATAATCCATCACGGACGCGCGGTTCACCGTGCTGGCCGTGAAATTGTGCATCAGGCCAAGCGTGTGCCCCACTTCGTGCGCCGCCAATTGCCGCAGCCGGGCCAGCGCCATTTCCAACATCTTGGGTGAAACCGGCTTTCCCTTTTCATACGGGGCGAGCAGCCCTTCCGCGATCAAATAATCCTGCCGCACCCGCAGGGAACCCAGCGTCACTTGCCCCTTGATAATTTCGCCCGTTCGCGGATCGATGATCGCTTCGCCGTAGGACCAGCCGCGCGTGGCGCGGTGCACCCACTGAATCACGTTGTAGCGCGCATCCATCGGATCGGCGCCTTCCGGCATCATCTCGACTCGAAACGCATCCTTGTATCCCGCCGCTTCAAACGCCTGGGTCCACCAGCGCGCGCCTTCGAGCAGCGCCGAGCGAATCGGCTCCGGCGCTCCGCGATCCAGGTAATAAACAATCGGCTTCACCGGCTCGCTCACCGCCGCGTTCGGTTCTTTTTTCTCCAGGCGATGCCGGATGATGAAGCGCTTCACGATCGGTTCGCTCACCGGAGTTGAATAATCCATGTAGCTCATGCCGATGAATCCGGCGCGTGGATCGAAAACGCGCGGCTTGTACCCGGCGGGCGGAAGCCCGATGAACGACTGGTGTTCGCGCACCGTAATCGCTTCGGGAGTGGGAACCACTTGCTGCACGTAGGGTCCCGGCTCATCGCCCGTGAAGGTAAGCGTCGCCTCCACTTCGGTGTTCTGCGGGAAATTTTTCGTCTGCGGCAGATAAAAGGCGCAGCGCGAAGCGTCCAAGTGGAAAGCCCCCTGCTTGGTTCTCCGCAGCGCGCCCACCACATCGTGCGCGTCGCGCAAATAAAAATTCGTGGCATCTACCAATACTTTGTCACCCTCTTCGGCTGCGACGTCAAATCCCCACAGCGCGGATTGCGCGAAGGCTTGGGCCACCGAGCGCCGTTCGTCCGGATTGTCCGTGATGGCGCGGTAATCGTAGTTCGGTTGGATCAGCAATACGCGCTGCCCGGTGCGCTCGAAGCGCGCGATCCGGCCTTGCCCCAATTGCCCGCGGTCCAATCCAATATCATTCGAACCCACACCGGCAGGCAGCGATTCCAGGTAAAGAAACTCGATATTCCACTTGTCGATCTCCAGCCAGATTTTCCCCGCCCTCGAGTCCCAGTAAAAATTGAAATAGCCGGGGAATTTCTGCATCCCCTCCGTCTTCTCCGCGATAGTGGGCAGCGGTTTGGGCGCGTCGGCTCCGACCGGCGGTTTCTGTGCCTGTGCCGATAAAGTTGCCGCGATCAAAACAATTGCAATCAAAAGCGTAGCGCGTCTCATCCCGCATCTCCTGAAATCCTGAGCGTTTTTGTAGGGGCCGGCTTCACGTTTACCCTGAGCTTCGAAGGGTCGCGCCCCGCTGTTTCTTTTGTAGTTTTGCTCTTGTGCGCGCCGGCTAACATCTCCGGCCCCGCCGGCCTTACTCGCAGTTGGTTTTGCAGTCATCCCGAGCCCCGCGCGCTTTTTGCGTCCCGATTCTTTTGATCGGGACGAGGGATCCCGAGCAATCGTCGAATAACTCCGACCCCGCCCTGGCACGAAGACTATCCTGCAGGTGCCTCCTGCACTTCCCGCGCCGCGCGCAATCCGGAATGAATCGCCCCTTGCATCCAGCCCGGCCATGGCGAAGTGTGCTCCCCCGCAAAATGGATGCGCCCCTCGGGTCGATGAATCGCCGCGCCCCACCGCGAGATTTGTTCTGTGCCGAGCGCCACGTAAGCGCCCCGCGCCCACGGTTGGTCGCCCCAGCAGAAACTGAAAGCGTTCTCAATTTCCGCGTTGAGCCCGGGAAATGCCTGGTTCAGAATTTCAATTCCTTCCCGGGTGCGAATTTCTTCACTCAGGCCCGCCGCACGAAGCGCAACCTTCGATTCAAGATACGTGTGAAGAATACCGCGCGGCCCAGGCTGAGTGAACGTCGGCTGCCAGACTTCGGTGGGCGTGTCCGTCTCTCCGTAACCGTTCAATCCGTCCGCTTCCCAGAATCTGCGCCGCACTTGGGCGTAAGTCCGCACCACCGGGTCGTAATAAATTTTCCCGATGATCTCCCGCTTATCGGCGGGGAAATGCGGTTCCACGTCCATCCCTCGCAGCACGGAAAACGGAAGCGTGCAGATCAAATAATCGCCGGTATGCACCCCGTGGCTCAGCCCTTTGGTGAAGACGCGCACTTCCGTCTCGCTTTGACGAATCTGCACGATGGGTTCGTTGTAATGGATTTGCGGGCGCAGGCGCGAGGCAAACGCTTGCGGCAGCAGATCGTTTCCCCCGCGAATTTTCGTCAAATGCTTCGCGCCGCGATGGCCTTCGTCGTCGCGGAAGAAATCGAGCGCCGAATCCCATTCCCATCCCGTCTGCGCCAGCAACAGGGCTGCGTATCCCGCAGAAGCTCCGCGCTGGCGCAATAATTCACCCCAGGTCACCCGGTCAAAAGCAGCAATCGATTGATTGGGCCAGCCGGTCGCCGAGGCGTCCCCGATTTCGGCCAGGATGGGATCAACATATTTTTTCTGCAATCCTTCCGGGCCAATTCGGCGTTCCTCCGGCGTCAAATCGAAGGGTACTTGCGAAAGATCGAGTTCCTTTCCTTCCGGCACCACGGCTCGCTTGCCGCGAAGCACCGTAACCGTTCCTCCGGCCGTGGGATAAAATGGCTCGAGCGTCAATCCGAATTCATGGACGTACTTCAGCGTCAGATCGTGCCACTCCGGAATGCGTCCAGCCCCCGCTTCCGCATAAAGCCCATCCGAAAATTGATCCCGCAAAGTGTAAACGCGCCCACCCGGCCGCGTATTCGCTTCGATAATCGAAACATCGCGTCCCGCCTGAACCAGTTCATAACCCGCGGCAAGGCCCGCAAGCCCCGCCCCGGCAATTAAAATCTTTTTCGGCTTGTCAGTTCGATCCAGCCGCCACGTCAAATCAAACGGATGCGCGATTCCCGGCGCAGCCAGCGCCACAATTCCAAACGCGCTGCGCCAAATAAATTCCCTGCGATCAATAGACATGAATGCTTCCTTGTGCCGGTGAATGAAGCCGCGCGAATTCTACTCCCCGCCACAGCCGTTGTCATTCCACGCAAATCGCAGGTTTCGCATTCCGGAAGTCAGGTTTAGCCGTCATCCTGAGCAAGCGGTGTTCGCGCCGCGAAGGATCCCGTGCACGCCGCGCAAGTTCGCACCGGAAACTTCCCGCCGCGGTTCTAACTTCCAATCCGCGCAGCAACCGAATTCAACTAGCTTTTGGATTCAAACGGCCAAATGGAAGCAACCGCCAACTCCAGCAAATTGCCGTCCGGATCGCGGAAATAAATCGAAGGCGGCTGATTGTTGAAGGAGAATTCCTGCTCGATTATTACCCCGTGTTCCTGCAAACGCTTTCGCCACGCAGGCAGCTCGTCCGGTTCCACGCGGAACGCCACGTGCCCTGGTCCTGTGGTGCCGTGCGGGGGAATTAAGCCAGGCTTGCTGGATTCTTCGGTGCGAAAAATCAGCAGAATCGTAGGCCCTATAAGAAAAGCCGCGCCGCGGTCGTTGGCAAAAAACTCGTCGTTCGCCAGGCGAAGTCCGAGCACATCCTGGTAAAACGCCGCGGCGCGCTTCAAATCGGTCACTGCCAAAGCGCTTTCGAGGACGGCATGAAGGGCGAGCATGTCGCCCTGTATGTTAATCGCGCGCCCGCGCCGATTCAATCTCCACCGGGCCGTTGACGGTTGCCATGCGCACCACGGTCGAGCCGCTTCCCAGATCAACACTATGGTGCTCGCGGTGCCAGGTGCCCTTGGCATCGTTGCACGCGCGCGCTTCGCAACTGAACGGAGAATATCCGGCCGCTTCCACGTGAATCCCCGAAACGTAGCCGTCAGGAACATGCAACGTGAGCGGGCCGTTCTGCGTGTGCGCGTCCAGCCCCGCGCCGTCCCACTTCTGCCCGGCAAGGGCTGCGAAGATCCGCGTCTGTTTCTCTTTGTTGAGCTTGTTCATAATGAAAATATTCCATGCTAATACGCTTTAGCATGTCAAGAGAATTATGCGCACTCCGATCTGGCTAAGTTAGGCAGAAGTGACAGGAGGCTTAGGCGATGTAGGACGATTGTGCGGCAATCTTCTTGGTTCGTACACCGCGTGATGGCTTGCCCCATGGCGTGGGCACACTAAAACCCATCCGCGAAGTTCGCGGAAAGAACTGCTTCAAACTGTCTTGCACGGCAAAACCTTTGCTCTTCGGGTTCTTCTTCTTTTTTGTTTTTTTCATGGCTTCACCCCACCAGCATCCATCTGATGTTCTCCAAGCAGAAATGGTGGTACGTTGGCACTAAATGAATTTTCAGACGATTCGATCATTTTCGCAACTTGATTGTTAACAACCCATGTAAGTCTTACATACAGGCTCCAAACGGTTTGCCACAACTGATCTTGGAGGTCAGTCAGCCGAATAGGTAGGCCGCAGCTTAGGGCCACATCGTGATAAATGGGACGACCGTGAGTCTTTGTAAATTGAGGGTCCAGAAATGGTTTGATCTTGCTCTTCACATATCGATAATTACGACCGCTCAAAATCCCCGACTGCAAACATTTAACAGCAATGCTTTCCGAAAGAGCTTGGGCGTATACGATTCTCCGAATATCCCGTGCATCAAATCTAGCGAGCTGTTGCAAATATGGCTCCA
>JBGQGW010000105.1:0-12361 GCA_041497605.1 Terriglobia bacterium
AATCACATTCTAGTGCCGGTGCGTGTGAACGGATCGGAGCCGGCCTGGTTCTTTTTCGACAGCGGCGCAGATCTTTCCGTGATCGAAGCCGCGTGGGCGAAAAAACTGGGACTCGTATCGAAAGGCGCGATGGGAATTTCCGGCAGCGGGGCGGGATCGGCCGAACTCGGAATGCTCAGTGACGTTTCCCTCGGTTTGCCGGGAGTGGATGTGCCGGCTAAAACTGCGGCGACAGTTCCACTCGCGCCAATGTTTTCGTTCTTCGGCCGCGAAATCAACGGCGTCGTTGGCTACGACGTGATCAGCCGGTTCGTTGTGGAAATTGACTATGCGGGACACATGATTCACTTGCACGACCCGGCCAATTATCATTATTCGGGACACGGAACCGCGGTGCCCTTCGCTTTCCTCGGGAACAAGCCGTTGGTACACGCGAAGGTTGCAATCGAAGGGCAGCCGCCACTCGAAGGCGAGTTTACGATTGATACAGGAGCCGGAGGATTTGTCGCCTTCACCAGCCCCTTCGTCGATTCGCACCATCTGCTCTCCGCGGGATTCAAAACCATCGATTCTCCCAGCGCGGGAATCGGCGGGGTATCTCGGGATTTGGCCGGGCGGCTGGCGAGCTTGCAGATTGGTCCGTATATTCTGCCCAATGCAATCGCGGCATTTTCGCGGGACAATCGAGGTTCAGGCTCCAATCCGAATCAGGCCGGCAACATTGGCGGGGAACTACTGCGGCGCTTCACGGTTGTTTTCGACTATTCGCATCAGGTGATGTATCTCGAGCCTAACTCCCAGTTCAACGATCCGTTCGACGCCGGCATGAGCGGCCTCTCTCTCGTTTCGCCGCCGCCGGATTTCTCATCCTTTCGGGTGGCCTTCGTCGTTCCGGATTCTCCCGCGTCGCTTGCCGGATTCAAAGCCGGCGACATAGTCACGGCGATTGATGGCCGGCCGGTGAAGGAAATCTCGCTGGCCAGCACCGCAAAAATGTTTCGCCAGGATGGCCGCACCTACCGGTTTACGGTGCAACGCGACGGGAAGACGATGGACGTGCCTTTAAAGATGCGGCGCATGATTTAACGTGAATTGATTCGTCTAAGTAACGCGGGCGAGACTTTTCACGGTTCCTGCCGAAAAGACTCGCCCCTCCGCATTCGCCATAAGTCCAGCCATCCGCCGGCCCTTTTGTCACCCGGAGCGGCCAGTCCGGGCATTTATATCCCGCGAGATTTAAGCTGTTCACTCGCGCTGGCGCGGGTTATGCTCGGCGGCGAACAGAACACCGTTCTCGCCGCTAGTTTAGGCAGGAGCCTTCTTACTTATGAATCTGACGCACGCCTTGCGGGTGAAGCCGGGAAAGAAAGTGAATCTGAACCATTACGACCCCGAAGAAACTTTTGGCTACAAGAAAAACTCCAAAACGCAGGCGAGGCTCGAAAAAGATCTCGCCAAGCTCGACCAGCTTCAATATTTGCTCTATGCAGAAAATAAACATGCCCTGCTGGTTGTGCTGCAGGCAGTGGACACGGCCGGAAAAGACGGAACGATCCGCCACGTGATGACCGGGATGAGCCCCCAATCGTGCAAAGTGGCTTCCTTCAAGGCTCCCTCCGCGGAAGAGGCGGCGCACGATTATCTTTGGCGCGTTCACAAGGTAGTGCCGTCGCGCGGCGAAGTGGGCATCTTCAATCGCTCGCATTATGAAGACGTCCTGGTGGTGCGTGTGCACGACCTGGCGCCCAAGCCGGTTTGGTCGAAACGCTACGATCAGATCAATGATTTCGAGCAGCTACTGAGTTCGAATGGCGTGACCGTCATTAAACTTTTTCTTCACATCAGCAAGGAAGAGCAAAAAGGGCGGCTGGAACAACGCCTGGACGATCCCGACCGCCGCTGGAAACTTTCCCTGTCGGATTTCAAGGAGCGCCAATTCTGGGACGATTATCAGAAAGCTTACGAGGAGGCCCTGACCCGCTGCAATAGCGACAACGCGCCGTGGTACATCATCCCCTCAAATCACAAATGGTTTCGCAATCTCGCCGTCAGCCGGATCATGGTCGATACCCTCGAGCAATTGAATATGAAATTCCCCAAGTCCACCATCGATATTTCCCAGGTGAAATTGAAATAAGAAGAAGCGCGGCAGGATTTCTGACTGCTGAGAGGTGGTGCAGCTCGGTGAGGAAGCTAGCCAGTCGCGCGATTCTTGCGTGGTGAGCATCGCGATGGTTTGCGCGGTTTGCTGTGGATCCTTCGCTGCGCAAAAAACGCTTGCTCAGGATGACCGTTTGACTACTCCGCTTCACTTATTCGAAAGAACTGTCAGACTGCATTGCAATCAACCACTGAGAACGAGCGGAGAAACTTTCACGTGGATTTGCGGGAAGAATTGTAAGCGGCTATTCGTATTCGCGAAGGGTCTCCGCCATTTGCCGCAACCGCTGGTCCACCAGCGAGAAAACGGTGCCTTCTTCGAAGCGCCCGCTCGAATCGCGCTTCCCGGCCGCGACCCCGGTGAGAATTTCGATTCCTTCTTCGATCGTCGAAACCGGCAGCACGTGAAATTTTCCCTGCGCCACGGCGTCCACCACTTCATCGCGCAGCATTAAATCTTCCACGTTTTCGCTGGGAATCAGCACGCCCTGCCGCCCCGTCAATCCCTTTATGCGGCACACGTCGTAGAATCCCTCGATTTTCTGGTTCACGCCGCCGATGCATTGCACGTCGCCCTGTTGATTCACGGAACCGGTGACGGCCAGATCCTGCCGGATCGGCAAATCGGACAGCGCGGAAAGCAGCGCGTAAATTTCCGTCGCGCTGGCGCTGTCTCCATCCACGCCCGAATACGATTGCTCGAAGCACACGCTGGCCGCCAGCGAAAGCGGCTTATCCTGCGAAAATCTTTGACGCAGAAAGCCGGAAATAATTTGGATGCCCTTGTCGTGAAATCGCCCGCTTAAATTCGCTTCGCGCTCGATATTGACGATGCCCAGTTTTCCCAGCGCCACCGAAGCCGTGATGCGCACCGGCTTGCCGAAAGCGTAGCCGCCGATTTCCAGGACGCTGAGTCCGTTCACCTGCCCCACTCGCTCGCCCGACGTATCGATCAAGATCATTTTCTGGTCGATCATCTCGCGGATCTTCGTTTCCAGAAGATTGTGCCGCTCGACTTTCGATTCCAGCGCGGTGCGGACGTGCTCCACCGTCACCAGGCTCTGATTCACCTGGCGCGCCGCATAGCAAGCTTCCCGCGCCAGGTCGGCCAGTTCCATAAATCGCGCGGTAATCTTCCCTCTCCGCCCGGCGCGGCGCACTCCGTATTCCAGCAGCGCTGCCACTGCCGTGCGGTCGATCGGCAGCAGGCCTTCATCGTCGGTCAGCTTGCGTAACCGGCCGCCGTACTGGCGAATCACGTCGTCGCTCCAGAGCATTTCTTCATCGAATTCCACGCGCACCTTGAAAATTTTCTTGAAGTCTTCTTCAAAATTGTAAAGCAGCTCGTACATCTGCCGGTCGCCGATCAAAATTACCTTCACATTCACGCCGATCGGCTCCGGCTTCAGCGCCCCGGTGGCGAATGGGAAAAACGCGTCCACCGGCTGGATTTCCAGCTTGCCGTGATTCAGGGTGCGCTTCAGCGTGCGCCACACGCCCGTCTCGGTCAGCGCATCCAGCGCGTACATCACCAGGTACCCGCCGTCGGCGCGCAGCAACGAGCCTCCGCGCAGGTCCATGAAATCGGAATTCCACCCGCCCCGCGCGTCGTAGCTGCGGTGAATCGTGCCGAAAAGATTCGTATACGTCGGAACCGTCTCGAAGATCACCGGGCAGGTCTCGTTTTCCCCGTGCTCCAGGATCACGTTCACGCCGTAAACACGGAAGGGATCGCGCTCCGTACGCTCCATGCGCAGAGCGCCCGTCTCGGGCTGTGGCTGCTCATCTTCGCCTTCGCGTTCTTTGAACGGGTCCAGGTTATCCAGAATGTTATGCCGCACTTCCTCGAGATATTCGGTCACCTGCACCGCGGGATATTTTTCCTTCAGCTCTTCGATCACGCCGTCCACCAGAACCGACGCGGCTTCCTGCTCCAGGTAATTCATTTCGCTGGCCAGTTCGCGGGAAAGAGAAAGCGTCTTGCGGTAAACCACCGTAAATTCCTGCCGGAACTGATCGTATTTCCGCTCCAGGTCCTCGGCCGCCGCCGTTTCCAGCTTGCCGTCCTGCACCAGTTTCGGAATTTCCTCGATTGGGACCATCTGGCCTTCCAGCACCGGGAAAATTTCCGGCAAGGCCACCGCTCCCACCTGCATGCGGCCGAGCGCGAATTGGTCGCGCGCGATCCGCCGGGTGAAATCATCCATCAATTCTTTTTCGCGCACCGTGAACCGTTCCACGATTCGCGCTTTCTGCCTCTGGAACGGATCGCCTTCGAACACTTGCGGAATTCTCCGCCGCAGGAACTCGATCCCGGATTCCACTTCCTTCTTGAACACATTCGCCTGTCCGCGCGGCAGTGTGATCAGCCGCGGGCGATCGGTATTCTTGAAACTGTTCACATAACAGCGGTCGAGTGACGCCGCCATTCGCGGATTCAATTCCTCCACCATGCGCACGGTGGTGCCCCCGCGGCTGGTGCCGGAGAGCCCGCAAATAAATAAGTTGTACCCGGGCGCATTCAGCTCCACACCCATGCGCATGGCCCGCAGGGCCCGGTCTTGTCCGATCTCGCCTTCCAGGGGCTCTACTTCCGCCGTCGTCTGGAACGAAATGCTCGCGGGATCGCAGCGCCACCGGAGCTTTTCAGGAGGCAAGCCGTCAGGTTTGGGTGCGGGTTTTGGACTCATCGATGTTCCCGGAGGGGCCTACTCTAGCACGGGCTCGTGTTTGCCCCCAACCCGTTTGCCGCCGGGCGCTGCGGCATCCTTTGGATGGCCTCGCTGCCGGTAAAGTTCCAGCAAGCTGGCTGCCAGGGCCACTACGATCGGTCCCAGCACCACTCCCAGCAGGCCGAAGACGGCGATTCCGCCCAGCACGCCGATAAAAATAAGCAATCCGCTCAACTGCGCGCGCCCGCTGATCATCCACGGACGGATCAAATTGTCCACCGTGCCCACCAGGACGGAACAAAGCAAGATCAGGAAGATTCCCGCTGCAATGTGGCCTTTCAGCATCAGCCCGATCGCTGCGGGCAACCAGATGAAGGCCGAACCGATCACCGGCACCAGGGAGAAAAAACCCATCAACACGCCCCAGAAGACCGGCGCCCCGATTCCCGTAACGGCGAAGCCAATCCCGCCCACCAGCGCGTGGAATGCCGCCGCCACCAGGCTCGAGGTGACGCTCGCGAAAATCAATTCGTGCGAATCGCGAATCATCAGCTCGCTATGCTCTTCCTCAAACGGCAGAATCTGGCGGAGACTGGCCATGAGGTCGTCGGCGTCACGGAAGAAATAGAACATGGCCAGAATGATCACAAAAAGGTCGAAGAAAAAACCGAAGAGATTCTTCACCATCGGGCCAACTTGCGAGGCGAGAAACGATCCCAGCTTCTCGCCGCTCTGCTTCGCAAAATTAGACAGATCCTCGGGGCTTGTCCCCGGTATGTGTTGAGAAATCCGCTCCCAGCCGTGACCTACCCAGGCCACATGATCGATTTCGAATGCTTGCTCGGCGGCGCGCACCGCGTCAATGCTCTGGCGGACGAAGGCCACCGCGATGAAGATGGCCGGAACGATCAGGATCAAAGTTACGCCCGTGGTGCTCGCGCTCGCTGCCCATGTCTTGCCCCAGCGGCGCTCCAACCGCCGGTGCAACGGATAGAAGAGAACCACCAGCACGCCCGCCCAGGCCAGCGGCGCCAGGAACGGTTCGGAAATGCGGAACACGAGGTAGGCGAGAAGGACGACGATCCCGTAGAAGAGCACCGCCCCGATTCTTTGTACCGCTGTTGTCTCGCGTTCCATTCGATTCACTTCCTACCAGCTTGCGGAAAAATGCCTGGAGCTTTGCAGGTCGCGCCCTTGCTTCAGGGGTTTACGCGGTTATTGCGTCCCGATATCTTTGATCGGGAAGCCCCTGAAGGACCTTGCACGCCTATTTCAGCATCCTCATAAGGTAGACGCGCCTTCGGTAGAGACAGATAGATACATTTGGCAGTTTTGTCAACTGCGGCGCATCCCCGCGTGGAAAGCTTACCCTTCCCGGTGCTATACTTTTCCAGGTTCTTTCAGGAAGCTTCGATGGCCGATCCTGCCGATTGCAAACATCTTCGCACGCAGCTCATCGCTAAAGATGCAGATGCGCAGTATGTAGAGTGCCTCGACTGCGGCGCCATCCTCGAAGCCGACGAACTCGGCCCGGATAAATCCGGCTTCGATGAGTCCCTCTCCGACGCCTAATATTGCCGAGATAACGATCTGATTGGTCATTTCGAGGAGTCCCGATGGTCCCGCATGCGGGATCGGGACGACGAGGAATCCAGAGCAAACTTAGCGACCACCCAGCAGAATAATGCGGCAACAGCTCACGCGGAAGCGCCCTACTTCAACTTCGCGTCCCGATCTAATTCATCGGGATGCGAAATGCGCATATTCAGCTTTGGCTTGCTGCAAGACGGGGATATCCGGGTCAGCGTCTTTCCACTTTGCGAAGAAATCCTGATAGGCGGTCCGGGCGCCATTGGCATCGCCGGAGAGCACACGTGCGCGCGCCAATCCCAGGCGAAGGAGTGCGGCAACAAGATTGTTCTGCACAATACCCGGATGATTCAGGAGTTTCTGGAATTGCTCGGCTGCCTGGGTGCCTTGACGAGCCGCAAGGTAAGCCATGCCACGCATGTAAGCCGGGTAGGCCTGCAAATTTCCCGGAGGTGGCTGCCCAAGTTCGTACGGCGAAGTGGCCTCGAGCAGCTCAATGGCCCGCGATGCGTTGCCCCGATTGACCTCAATCGCGGCGCGGATGGACGGAAGCCAGTAGCTCTGCATTACGGTGCTCGTCGGGAAATCCCGATTTAGCTTGTCCACGAGCATCTGCGCTTTGGAAGAATCGCCAGCGCGGGCAGATGCCAGCGCCACCAGCACTTGCACGTCCCGGCCGGGCGACTGCGCCAGCGCTGCTTCAGCCTGTCGGCGCGCGAGAGTAAAATTTCCGAATTCCGCTTCGCGCAGCGCTGCGATGGCCTCCCATTGCGCCGCCGTCTCCTTTGAATCCGCTGCCCTCGCTGAAGCCGCCGCCCGGCGCGCGAAGTCGCGGGATTTGCCGAGGCGCCCGAAATAGGCTTCCGTGTCTGCCTGTAGCGCAAGCATCTGGTCTTCGACGCCGGGCTTTCCGCTTGCCCAGTCCAATTCTCTCTGCATTCCGGCTGAATCTCGCTCCAGAAATGCGATGGAATAAAGAGTTGCGTGCATCCCGGGTTCTTCCACTTGGTGCGCCGATTCATCTCTTAAAGCTGTCTTGGCTTCGTCCACACGTTCGAGATTCAGGTACGTGCCGGCGAGATTGCTGTAGGTGAGGGCGTTATCGGGTTCGAGCTGTATGCATTCGCGGTACTGTTCCACCGCCTTCTCGTATTGGCCCAGGAAGGAGTAGTCCACACCTAGGTTGTTGTGGGGGATGAAATCACGCGGGTAGGTCTGTTCCCAAAGCTCATAGGACTGGTTTGCTTTTTCGAGCTCTCCGGTAATGTCAGCGAAGTAGCGCGAAGCGATGTAGAAACGCTCCCGTTCGGTCACCCGCGAGCGCAGCTCGTAGGCTTTCCGGATATTTTCCATCCCTTGGCTGATTTCTCCGTAGTTCAAGTAAGAGACGCCCAGCGAGGCATAGGCGATTGCGAAGTTCGGGTCCAGCTCGATGGCGCGGCGGAACAGAGGAATCGCCGCAATGTCCCCTTTTTCCCTCTTGGCTTTTTGGCCGAGGCTGTAAACCTTCAGGGCCTCGAGAGAGCTTGTAGTCGCTTGCTCGACCGGCGTGTCGTATTTCTGAATTGAAGATAGCGATTCGCCCAGCTTTCCGCGAATCTCGGTGGAGGCGCGGCCGAGCGCGGCAAGCACTTGCTCCTTGCCCGTGGCCTGTTCCTCGGCTCGAGCGAGCGAATCGCCCGTGCGGCAATTGATGGCATTGAGATCGATCACAAACTGGCTGCCCAGGCTGGCGATCGAGCCGGCCAGGACTGCGGCGCTCGACGAGCGCACGCAGATTTCCCGGGCCGTCTCCTGCGTGATTCGTGCGCCCTTTTCGCGGCCCATCATCCGCAAGGTATCTTCCACCTTCGCGTCGGAAAGAATATTCAGGTAGGGCGATTGCTCAAGTTGTGTGGAGAGTGCCTGCTTGAGCGTGTCGTCGAAAACCGCGTCGCCGGTCGTGTTCGCGAAATCAGTCAGGACAATCGTGTCCTTCTCCGTCAGCTTCGCCCCGCGATGCATATAAAAATACGCCCCGACGGCCACAAGCAACAGTAACGCCGCAGCGCCCGCCGAAATTGCTTTGTTGGAGCGCCTGCTTAGCTTCAGTCTCAATGGGTTGAGCCCGATTCCCGTTTCTACTTCCCCCACCTGAACGTGGTCTGTCTCTCCCGCCCGTCCCGCAGCCCTTGCCGCTCCCATTGTTGACGGGGCTGGTTCGCTGGTCCTTGCATCGTCATGCCGTCCCGAAGGATGAATCGTCCCTCCGGATTCTGCGGCCGCCGCGGGCGGCGCAGCCTGTACCCCGGATCGTCTTGAATCCGAATCTCGCACCATAAAACCAGAAGGAGAACCCAAATCGCGCCTCATCCTCAGAAGATCGGCGCGCAGATCGGAAGCGTGCTGGTAGCGCAGGTTCAAATCCTTTTCCATGCACTTGTTGACGATCCGTTCAAAATCCTCCGGCAATTCCGGATTCAACCGCACCGGCGCAATGGGTGTTCGATTCAAGATCCCGTCGAAGATTTCCGCGGACGTGGTTCCGGAAAATGCCTGGCGCCCCGTGGACATTTCGTAGAGCACCACTCCCAAGGAAAAAATATCGGTCCGTGAATCCAGGTCGCGGCCGCGCGCTTGTTCGGGCGACATGTAGGCGACTGTGCCGAGCGCCACCCCCGGGCTGGTCAGGTGCGGATCGTCCTCGGTCTTGCCGGTGATCGTCAATTGCGCGCCGCTGCGCGGCACTTGCTTCGCCAGGCCGAAATCGAGAATCTTTACCTGCTGGCGCGTGGTGACGAAAATGTTCGCCGGCTTGATATCGCGGTGGACGATCCCCTCGGAGTGCGCGGCATCCAGCGCATCCGCCGCCTGCACCGCGAATTCCGTGAGCGTTTCAATTTTCAGCGGTCCGGCGGCGATGCGGTGCTTCAACGTTTCGCCCTTCAACAATTCCATCGCCAGGAAGGGGCGCCCTTCCTGCTGCCCCACTTCATAAATCGTGCAGATATTGGGATGATTCAGGGCCGACGCGGCCCGGGCTTCGCGCTGGAAGCGTTCCAGGGCCGTCGGATCTTTCGCCAGGTCTTCCGGCAGAAATTTCAAGGCCACGTGGCGGCCGAGATTGACATCCTCGGCCTCGTAAACCACACCCATGCCTCCGCCGCCCAGTTTTTCCAGCACGCGATAATGAGAGATTGTTTTCCCGACCACGGCGCAAAATCCTATTGTGCCGTGCGATAGTAGGTCGCGAGCCGCGCGATGTCAACGCTGCGTGGCAGGGCTTGTTGCGGGGAAATTCATCTTTTGGACGAGGGCCGCGAAGCGCGGGTTGGAGCGCAGCGGGTCAAAGCGGGGATCTTCTTTCATGTGAATCATCGCGGTATCGCGCAGTTCGAAGCCGCGCTCAAGTTCGTCAATGGCCGCTTCGTTATCTCCCAGTTCCACATGGAATTGCGACAGGTAGTAGGGAGAAACGTAGCGCGTCTTTTTCCTCTCGATTTCTTTTACTTTTTGAAAATCATTGCGCACAATCTGAAGCAACTGTGATTTGGCATCGGGAGATTCCGATTCTTTCGGCGGCAATTGTGGCAGGTTGTGCGCGGCCTTCATCTTTAAAGTGTCCGCCAGCGCGGCCGCCCAATTTCCTTCCATCAGGTGGGATTCCTCGATGCAACCTTGCGCGTAGCCGAAATTCGGGAGAATTTCGAGCGTGCGCTGGCATTGGCGGATGGCTTCGTCGTAGCGACGCGCATAAAAATAATAAAAGCCCGCATCGGACGTAATCAGCGGTGAGAGCGGGTCGAGCTCTTCCGCGCGCTGGATGGCGGCAATCGATTCGTCGTGGCGGCCTACGGCGGAAAGCATTTCCGCGTGCCAGTAGTACGCCAGCGCGAGTCCGGGATTGAGTGTGATGGCCTTCTCGAATTCGCGTTCGGCCGCCGGGAAATCCCACTCGTAGTTCAGCAGGATGAATCCCATGGCGTTATGCGCTTCCGCCGATCCCTCGTCCAGCTCCAGCGCCCGCTGCGCCGCCACCTTCGCGCGCGGAAACGCTTCGCGGGGCGACATGGCGCTCCACCACGGCTGCAAGCTGTAGGAATCCGCGAGCCCCGCATAGGCAGAAGCGAAATCGGGATCGCGCGCGATCGCCTGTTCGAAATATTTCACGGCCTGCTGGAAGCCCGGCACGTTCATCTGGTTGATCGAGTAGCGCCCGCGCAGATACGCTTCGTGGGCCTCGGGATTCAAGGTCGCCGGACGCATCACCAGCGATTCGCGCGCAGGCAACAATTCAATCGCCAGCGCGTGGGCGATTTGCTGCGCGATCGCGCTCTGGATCGCAAACACATCCGAGGGGTCGCGATCGAACGCCCCCGCCCATACTTGCGTCTGGTCGCTCACTTGAATCAACTGCGCGGTGATGTGTACGTGCCCGGCGTCGCGGCGCACGCCGCCTTCCAGAATGTAATCAACGCCCAGCTCGCTTCCAATTTCCTTCGCATTCTTCGCCGTCCCGCGATAGCGCGCCGCCGAAGTCCGCGCGATCACTCCCAGATGTTGCGGCGCCAGTTCGCCCAGCTTCGTAATCATTTCTTCGGACAATCCGTCGCCGAAAAAATCTTCGCTCTTGTCGCCGTTCATGTTCGCGAATGGCAGTACAGCCAGTCGATGCCGTACCGGGGCGGAGGCGGGCGCGCTGGGGCGCCAGCGCCGGGCGCCGGCAAAAACTAAAGCCAGTCCCAGCACCAGCAGCGTCCCGGCGATTGCCAGCCAACGGTAGGAGCGCGGCTTCGGTTGTGTGACGGAGATTGGTTCAACAGGTTGGGTGATGACTGCTTCCGGGGCGGCTACAACAATTTCGTCGATTCGTTCGACCGGAGCCATGCAACGGTAACCGCGGCGCGGCAACGTTTCGATGAAGCTAGGGGAATCCGCGTCGTCGCCCAGCGCCGCGCGGATTTGCTTGATGCAGGAATTCAGGCCCAGCTCAAAATCGACAAATGTTTCCGCTCCCCACACTTCGTGCTGGAGCTGCTCGCGCGTCACTACTTCCCCGGCATGCTCCGCCAGGATGGCCAGTACTCGGCAGGGTTGGGGCTTCAGCCTCGCGACTTTGCCTTCGCGACGCAGTTCTCCGCTGGCCAGGTCGAACTCAAAGTCTCCCAGGCGATAACGGATAGACCGCGGCGAAGGAAAGGCTAGGGCCATAGGGCAATTTTACCGTTAGATGCAGCAGAAAGCTCGGGGTTGGATGGCCCTATTTTAAGCGTCTTTGCTAAGTTGCTCTTCTGATGGGACTTAATGTGTGACCGGACGAATCATGGAAAAATCACACACGAAGTATTGCCCTCCTGCTCATCCCGGAGCATCTTGCACGTCGAACCTTACGACTTCCGGCACGGTGAAGAGGAGAAATCACATGTTGAAACGGGCAAGAATCTTTTTGCTTCTGATTCTGGCGGCCATCATGGGTCTCGCTGCTGGCGCAGCGCTGGCTCAAACTCCCGCAGCGTCGCCCGCCGCTCAGAAAGCGGAGCAGCTCTACCAAGCCAAGGACTTCGCTGGCGCGGAGAAGGCCTATCTGGCGGTCACACAGTCCGAACCGGACAATGCCTTCGCCTGGTTCCGCGTCGCCACTGCCCTGCAGTCCCTGGGACAGTATGAGCAGTCTCTCCCCTACTTGGATAAGGCGGAGAAAGCCGGCTATCCCGCCGGGGCCATCCTGTATCGCCGCGCCCGCGTGGCCGCGAAAATGAATGACAAGGATAAAGCCTTCGACTACTTGAACCAACTCGCTGCAGTGGGTTTCGCCCAGGTGGATCTCCTCCGCAACGACGCGGACTTCGCCGACCTGAAAGACGATCCCCGTTTCGCGAAAGCGATCGAGAACATCCAGCGAAGCGCGCACCCCTGCGACTTCGGCCCCGAGTATCGCCAGTTCGATTTTTGGATCGGGG
>JBGQGW010000106.1:0-12343 GCA_041497605.1 Terriglobia bacterium
CGGAGAGACTCGAACCACAAGTATTGGCCTGGATGAAGTCGCCCGTGGCCACGATGAGATTAATCAGCAGAGGCCCGCTGCCGGTGTTGGTCAATGTGATTCCTTGTGCAGCGCTGACGGAGCCGATGGACTGGTTCCCGAATCCAACACTGCTTGGGGACACCGTGGCAACGGGCTGCACAAGCCCGGTCCCGGTGAGCAATAGAATTTGCGGACTGTCGGGCGCGTTGTCCGTGAGGGTAAGGGCGCCGGTGCTGGAACCTGCCGCCGCCGGCGTAAACGTAACGTTGATTACGCAGTTTGTGGAAGGCTGCAGGAGCGCGGTGATGCAGTTGTTGGTTTGGGAGAAAGCGCCGCTGGCAACAATGCCAGTAAAAGTCAGCGCGGCGGTTCCAGTGTTCGTAACCGTGACCGCCTGGGAGCTGCTGGTGGTGCCTACCGACTGATTGCCAAACGCAAGAGATGAAGGCGAAACGCTCACGGTGGGGGAAGGATTTCCTGTCCCCGTCAGGTTCACCACGTGCGGGCTGCCAGCAGTACCGTCGAAGATGGTCAGCGAGGCAGTTCGAGTTCCCGCTGCGGTCGGAGTGAATGTGACACTGAACGTGCAGCTGCCCCCTGCGACCACAGAAGCCCCACAAGTATTGGTTTGCGCGAAGTCACCGGCGTTTGGTCCGGTGATGCTGGTGGGGGCGGTGAAGGTCAACACTGAGTCGCCATTGTTCAGCGTTACAGTTTGCGCCGCACTGGTTGAGCCGACCAGCTGGCCTGGGAAAATCAAGCCGGCAGGATTCAAGGCGATTCCTGCGGCCGAAACGATGACCTTGGAAATGAACGCATCACAATTGCCGGCGGGCGTGGCTTGGCTTGGATTCGAAAGCGGAAAATCCAACGAACAAGTCTGCCCGGTGACGTAGGCTCCAGGATTCGCCGGGTCCGAAGGGTGCGGGTCGATCGCAATACCGTTTCCACTCTCCGTGTTGCTTCCACCTAAGTAAGACGAATACAGCAGATTCGCGGCTGCGGGATCCAACTTCGTCACAAAAGCGTCGGCGTTGCCGCCGCCATATTTTGGCTGGAAGACGGGCGTGGTGGTGGGGAAATCTTGCGATACAGTTGTACCAACCACGTACGCATTCCCGTTTGTATCGAAGGCGATTCCGTTGCCTTGGTCGGCCAGCGTGCCTCCCAGGTAGGTGAAGTAAGTGAGTGATGCCGCGTCCGTTGCAGTCGTATCGAATTTCGCTATAAAGGCGTCGCCCTGGCAGGTAGAGGGAGGAGGCGGCGGAGCTGGGCTCGGCGGCACATCGCAGTTCGGCTGAACAGCACCTGAAGGCGGAGTAAAGCCTAGTGTAGACGCAACTGATTTCGTGGTGCCAACTACGTAGGCTTTTCCGGTCGGGTCCACCGCCACGCCGTTTCCTTGATCCTGCCCGGTTCCGCCGATGAAGGTGGAGTAGGACAGCGACGCAATACCAGTCAGAGTTGTATTGACCTTGGTCAGAAAAGCGTCGCCTGCACCCGCTTTCGTAATCTGGAGAGCACCAAGGACGGGGAAATCAATCGAATTTGCGAGACCTGTAACGTAAGCATTTCCACTGCTATCGGCCGCGACTCCGTTACCGGAATCTTCGCTGGTGCCGCCGATGTAGCTCGAGTAAAGAAGAGAAATACCGGAGGGACTGAATTTGGCGATGTAGGCGTTTGTAATGCCTACAAAGCCGTTCGCAACCGTGTTCCCCTTGAAACCGCCGACGATGGGAAATGGCTCGGGTGCCGGAGCCGGAGGCGTGATGGTGACGGTCGGGTCAATCATCGGGGTGGTTTGGCCGGTCACGTACGCATTCCCATCAGCATCCACAGCGATTGCGGTGCCGGTAACATCTTCGTAGTTGCCAAGAAAAGTGGAGTAAATCAGCGCCGAGCCGGCTGTATTCAACTTGGCCACGAAGGCATTGGAAACAATCGCACTTTCGGTATTGAAGGTTGCGCCACACCTTCCGTCGCCCCCGCACCCAGCGTCAAATACGGGAAGCGTTACAGGAAAGTGCGGCGAGAAAGTCGTGCCAACAACGTAGGCATTGCCGAAACTATCGACCGCGATTCCGTTACCGGAATCCTGGTTTTCCCCGCCGAGATAGGTCGAGTACAAAAGCGTTTTGCCGTCCGCGCTCAACTTGGTCACGAAGGCGTCTTGAGGAAAATCGTCGCCTCCACCATGGTCCGGCTGCAGCGAGTGCGTTGTCGGAAAGTCAATTGAGTGCGTGCTGCCCACCACGAACGCGGTACCGTCGGACGCCACAGCGATTCCGTTCGCCACATCAATGCCGCTTCCACCGAGATAAGTCGAGTAGGACAGGATCGGATCGATCACCACCGGCAAGCGCCGGTCATATTCCCCAACCTGAAATGCAACGGTGTGTGTGCCCTTCATCGCAAATTCGGCCGCGACTGGATGCCGGACTCCGTTCGCTTCCTGATACGCCACCGGCTTGTGCAGAACTACTTCGCCGCCCGCGACGCTGACAACCAGTTCGCCTTGCGAGTCGGTGCGCAATTGCTTTGCGCCGTGAAACACCAGTTGAATGAGCTGCGGATCGGCGCCCGGCGCAACCACAAAATCGTATTCAAGCTGGCGCTGAGTGCCGTAATAAATCAGATCGATCCCGCGATAGACATCGCGTTCCGCAACTTTGCGATAGTTCGGAACATCGGTGTGCCAGCCGGAGGGTTTGTTCCCGATAAAATAGTTGCTCTTCCCAGGCAATTCGTCGAGTGCAGCAATGCGCGGCGCCGGATTCGCTCCGAGCAAACTCATCCGCAACACAGCGGTGCTTTGATTTTTTCCCTTCTGCGCGTGAGTCCCAATCGTCTTGCCAGCGGCGGCGGTGGAAGGATTGCTCAACGCGAATACGGCCTCACTCGGAGTCAGGAAAAGCGCGTAGCCATTGCCGCGAGCAATAAACTTGACACGACTGTCCGATTGCCCGCGATTGATCTCGAACGACAACGGCAATTTGCCGTATTGCTCAGCGACTTGGTTCTTGGTGGGGATTCCGGGCTTCAAGGCGGCGAGAGATTCCAATACGCCACGCTGGGAATTGCCGGTTCTGGAGGGAGTGGTGAGAACAGGCTCCGCGCTCGTCCCCCTTGTAGCCAGCGTCCACAGCGAGGCGCAGTAGAGCATCACTGCGGCGAGGCCGATGGTGGCGCAAAGTGGCGCTACCCATCGCAGCGGCTTGGGCGATCGCATCGAGAGCTCCGAATTTCTCATGGGTATCTCCCTCTTAGGCTCAATCGGAAGAGCCAAGGGTAGATTTACTGACACCTATACGACCAGGTAAACCCGGTGTCTCGGGTCTAGAAGCATCTAGCGCGCCACACTCGTGGTTCCCTGTAACATGCTAATAAATGTGGTGCTTACAGCTGGAACACGGTCCCGAACTGCACAGAATGTTCACGATCGTTCACTTGGCGCTTCTCGGGAAGTCCTGTTTTGCAGACAAAGCATTAATTCCGGGGGCGCGGCCCGGCGCATGGGACTAAAGTGCTCTAGTTCTAGCAGTTTGCGGAAAAATTCACTTCGGGGTCATTCCGAGCGGAGCGAGGAATCGGGAGCAAATCCCAAATGCTTGAGCAGAAGATAGTTTCTTCGTCGCTCACCCAGGGTGGCAGTTCCATCGAAGAGCGGCTATCGACTTTTTCCGCACCCTGCTAGTGGTTTACAGGGCAGAGGACACACCCTTGGCAGTGCCCGGACTGCCTTTCCCCCCTCGCTGGGCCAGCCCGGCAAGAGCGCTCGACGGTCCGGGGAAAGGCCTTCTGATGTGTGATAGCATCCACGCGGAATTTATGGGCGAGGCGCCTAGGCCAAGCAAATTCGCAAGTAGTGAAGCTTCCGTCGAAAATTCCACGGATGAAAATGGGCCGGTGCGCGGATCGCCGGAGACGGCCGCGAAGCTGATTTTCGGAGTGGGAATCTTCGCGAGCGCCTTCCTTTTGTTTCAAGTGCAGCCGCTAATCGCGAAGATGATCCTGCCGTGGTTTGGCGGCGTCGCAGCGGTGTGGACCGTGTGCCTGCTGTTTTTCCAGGTTGTGCTGCTGCTGGGATACTTCTACGCCCATTTGCTTACCCGGAATTTTTGCCCGCGTGCGCAAGGCTGGATCCACGCCACGCTGGTCGCCGCAAGCCTGCTGGCGCTGCCGATTCTGCCGAAGGATTCCTGGAAGCCAACGGGAGTCGAAGACCCGGTGTTGCGGATCCTTCTACTGCTGGGAGTGACGGTGGGCCTGCCGTATTTCTTGTTGTCGAGCACGAGCCCGTTGTTGCAGGCGTGGTATACCCGGGGGCGCGCGAAGATTACGCCCTACCGCTTCTACGCGCTATCCAATGCCGGCTCAATGCTGGCGCTGCTGAGTTTCCCGATTCTGATCGAACCGAATTTTTCCAGTTCGCGACAGGCGATGGGATGGTCGCTCTCCTACACGGCGGTCGCAATTCTGTGCGCAGTGATTGCCGTGCGTTCTCATGCAGAAGTTGCGAACGCGGCGAATCCGGGAGTTGCCGCCCGGCCCGATTGGAGGACGCAATCGCTGTGGGTGGCGCTGGCGGCCTGCGGATCGGCGCTGTTGCTCGCGGTGACCAACCACATCTCGCAAAACATCGCGGCGGTTCCGTTTCTGTGGGTGCTCCCACTGAGTTTGTATCTCCTGAGCTTTATCTTGTGCTTCGAAGGGCGTGGCTGGTACCGGCGCGATGTTTTTCTGCTGCTGCTGGGTATTGCGCTGGGAGGAATGGCGTACACACTCGAACAGCCGGTTTCAAACCTTCGCTTGAGCGTGCTGATCCTGACTTTTTGTTCGGGACTTTTCGTTTGCTGCATGTTCTGCCACGGCGAGCTGGCGCGACTGAAGCCGCATCCGGCGCAACTGACGACGTTCTACTTGATGTGTTCGCTCGGTGGGGCGGCCGGAGCGGTGTTTGTAGCCCTGTTGGCGCCGCGCGTCTTCTCCGGATACTACGAACTCGAGGCGGCCATGGCGGTGTGCGCGATTCTGGTGCTGTTGGTTCGCGTTTGCGGCCCGGGCGGCAAATTCTTTAGTGCCGGTTCGGAGCCAGGCATTCTCATTCTGATCGCGCTGGTGGTCGCCCTCCTCGCCAACCTCGGCGGGACAGTAAAGCAACAGGGCGCCAGCGCGCGACTGATGGAGCGGAATTTCTACGGCGTCCTGCGGGTGATGGATGAGTTGGCGCCGGACGGCTTTTCCGCTGAGGGAATGCCCTACGACTGGTGGGAACGGCGGTACTGCAGGCTGATGAACGGCACGATCAACCACGGGCTGCAATTCCTGGAGGAGGCGCGAAGAAGACAGCCAACCGCTTACTACAGCCAGAAGTCGGGCATCGGCGTGGCGCTCGAAGCCGCAGGAAAGCGCCGTGCGTTGCGCGTGGGAGTAATCGGGCTTGGAGTTGGTACGCTGGCGGCTTACGGCCGGGCGGGCGATCAGTACACATTTTACGAGATTAATCCGCTGGACGTGCAGATTGCCCGGCGGGACTTCAGTTTTCTGGGTGATTCGCAGGCGAAAATTGAAATCATCCCCGGCGATGCGAGGCTTTCCTTGGAACGGGAAGCGCCACAGGAATTCGACGTGCTCGCGGTGGATGCGTTTTCGGGTGATTCGATTCCTGTGCACCTGCTCACGCGCGAGGCTTTCGAACTCTATTTTCATCAGCTCAAGCCGGATGGAGTGCTTGCCGTACACGTTTCGAATCTGTATTTGGATCTGCAGCCGGTGGTAGTGGGTGCGGCGGCGTGGATGGAGAAGGAAGCTGTGTTGATCACGAATGAAAATGACGCTTCGCAGGGGATCTTAGGCGCAAATTGGATCTTGGTAGGCAGCCGGGAGGGATTTTTGGGGCAGGGAGAAATCGAGAAGGCGGGAAGTATTCTGAATACCATGAGTGGCGGGCAATTGTGGACGGATGGGTACAGCAGTCTATTCAGAGTGTTGAAGTAGGATTGGAGAAATACGGTTAGTGGCTTGTCTCGAAAATGCGCAGACAACTAGCTCATGTTTTCAGGCCTGTGACGCACATCCAGCAAGAAACTACGGCGCTTGAACGCGAACTCCTACAGCAATTGGGCATCACTATTTCGCCCGCGCGAAGATTAGCTTCGACGTCGCTCCATTCTGCGTCCAAGCTCCTTCGAATTGTGAGCGGTCCTTGCTGAGGGTTCCTTCATAAATCGCCTGAACCTTGGACACCGTGAACCGCAGGGATGGAATGGGTTTGTCCGCGGCGAAGGTAATCGAATCCAGAGGAAACGAGACACTCTGGTCGATGCTGTCGATAATTCCAGAGTAAGTGCCATCATTTGATTTCGAAATCGACACCACCAGCCGGAGTTTCACTGGTCCCTCGCCCAGCGTTCCTTGCCAAGTGCCTTCGAGCTTTGTCGGACCAGAGGGGCCTTTGCCCGCACCTGGCTTCTCTGTTTGCTGCGGACAGCCCATTAACACGGCGAGCGCCACCAGTAGAGTCAGGTTAAACATTGCCCGTGCTGCCGCCCGAAGTGCCATCTTTCGTTCCTCCCCAAGTCAAACTGAAAACTCGGCTGCATTCTCTACTGAGGGCAGATAGATGTCAACGCGAAACTCTGGAAGATCACGTGTTCGTCAGCCCCAGAGAGCGATTCCATAGTTCGATTTTTTAAACTGCGAATTCACAATCCCCGTGCCGAGTTTTATGTTGATCGACAGATTAGTTACATAAGGGGATACTGAAGGCGAATCCCCTTCCTCAAAAAATGCAATGTCAAAAAACAATTCGCTGCCACCGCGCTCGGGTTACTCGCCGATGCGACAATTGACAGGTGCGATTGAACTCGTATCGCTGAAGTGTTTGATTCTGGGCGCCCTTTCCTGACACCCTAGGAAACTCACAAGGCAATGTGCTTTCAACGTAAGCTGTTCTTTTTCTTCATCAGTACTGGGAAGACTAGTGCGATCATCTTCCCCTACTCTTAACTTCTTCGAGTTTCTTCTTGCTATCTGGAAAAAACGATTGCAATATGCCATTGTCCCGCAGGGTGTCCCCAGCACTTTCGATTCAGTATGACTGACGGAGGGTAGATTCAATGTTACGAAGACTAAAGCGCCTGTGGAAAGAGCAGCGAGGCCAAGACATCGTCGAGTATGCTCTGCTTCTGCTGATGGTTGCTCTCGCGGCGGTTGCCGCCACCAAGCGATTCTCGAACACAGTTAAAAATACTTATACTGCTATGACGTCAGGCATCAACAAGGCCGCCGGTAATGGTGCAGGCATCGCGGCCGCCAACGCTTCCGCCACCACGGCCAGTGTTGCCGCTATATCCGCCGGTGTCAGCTCCGTCGCCGCCGCAGGGGGCTTCATTGGCGGCATTACGGCACTTGTTGCCGCCACTACCGCCGCTACCAACGCTGCAAACGCCGCCATTGCAGCCATAACAAGCGCCACAGCAGCGGGCGGAGCCTCAGGGACCCAACAAGCGACCGCTGTAAACGCCGCCGTTGCAGCTGTAATAGCGGCCGTTAATGCCGCGGCCACGGCCGCTACAGCGGGCAAGGCTAATGCCGTCGTAGTCGCCGCCGTTGCAGCCTCAGCAGACGCCGGTGCAGTAGCGGCAGGAGCGGGCTTTGCTACTACGACCGCCGCCGCCGGTGCTGGCAGATTTGGTGCAGGCTCTGCTGCCGACGGAGCCGGTGCAGGCTCTGCTGCCGGCGGAGCCGGTGCAGGAAACTAGCTTTGGGCAGGCACTCGAGTGGCGACCTGGTTCGCGATTAGCTTCACGATTCTGCTGATTCGAACCTTGTCGAGCATGCGCCTCAGCGTGGCTATCAAGACCGGAACTTGCTTGATCGCGGTTCTCGTAAGGGCCCATGAATCGCGGGACCGCACTGGAATCTGACGGTGTGGTCCAGCAGCAACGGTTCCACTCAGGCAATGTCGGATACTGTTCGCAGTTTATGTTTTCGAAGACCCCGTGCGATCCGCCGGTCTATCCCATCCCTCAATAAAGCCAATTTTCGGGTAACTGATTGGCAGTCGCTGCCGCGGATTGTATTGGTTTTTTGAGTGACTCTGGATATGATTGCGCGAATGCCGTAATTCCTTCGGGTCAAATGGGGCAGCAGCGAGAGCGGCAGGCGGGTGTGCTGTGCCTGAACTGGGTCCAATCAAGCGAATCGCCATTAATGCATTCATACTTTTTCACCTCGCAGCAATTGTGTGTTGGGCCGTGCCCCTGAACACACTGCTGATTTCAGTCGTGAATTTCGAGCTTTTGCCTTACGTGGTCTTGACTGGTCTTGACCAGAATTGGGCCCTCTTTGCTCCCACGCCGCTGAGTCTCAACTGCCGCGTCGAAGCGGAGATCACCTACGGCGACGGCTCCACGACGGTTTGGAAATTTCCGCTCCCGCAGGATTTTGGCCACTCCTATTTCAAAGAACGCGACCGAAACTGGGGCAACAGTTCGATTCGAATGAATGCGAACTTTGCACTTTGGCCCGATGCCGCCCGGTACGTCGCGCGGCTGAACAACAATCGCAGCAGCCCACCCGTTTCCGTAAAGTTTGTCCGCTACTGGTCGCAAATCGGTCCTCCCGGATCCAAGGCCCCGGAACCTTGGGACCATTACGCATTCTTCACCTTTACCGTGAAGCCCGGGGATCTGAAGTGACCATCCGCTCGCTGGTGCAGAACTGGAACGAATTTTTCTTCAAGCCGCAGCCACCGGCTCCGGTGGCGCTTTTTCGCATCCTGTACGGCCTGCTGACGATCGCCAATCTGCTGATGCTGCGGCCGGAATGGCAAATGTGGTATGGCCCTCATGCGTTCATGAGCATGGAAACGATGCACGCGGTCGATAAGTACGTACGGATCAATTTTTTCGAGTTACTGCCACAGTCCGGCTCTTGGATCAATGCCTTCTTTTGGTTCTTCCTGCTGGTGGCGATCTTCCAGACCATCGGATACATGACGCGGTTCAGCAGCGTTTCGGTTTTTCTGTGCATGATGTCGATTCACTCGCGCAATCCCTATATTTTGAATGGTGGCGACCAGGTCATGCAGTGCATGGGTTTTTTCCTGATGTTCGCGCCGGCGGGAGCGGTATTGTCGGTCGATCGATGGCGGAGGATACGGCAAGGCAAGGAAAGCGCCGAGGTTGTTCCCCTTTGCCGCCCATGGGCGCAGCGCATGATCCAAATCCAGACGTCGCTCCTTTATTTCTCCACCTTTTACTGGAAATCGCAGGGCCTGTGGTGGATAAGCGGCACAGCCCTTCATTACGCACTTCGCCTTCAGGAATTCCAGCACTTTGCGATGCCGGCGATCCAAAATCTATACGTGCTGAGGGCGCTCACCTGGGGCACGCTGTTGATCGAATTCAGCCTGGGTGTGTTGGTTTGGTTTCGGGAGTTGCGTTATCCGGTGCTGCTGGCTGGTCTGTGCCTGCATATGGGAATCGAATATGCAATGGTCATTCCGTTGTTTGAGTGGGCATCGGTGGCGACCTACGTGACATTCATCTATCCGGAGGATCTGTCGCGTGCGGGTGCGTGGCTTCGCAATCGAATCGGTCCCCACCTCGCTGAGCTGTGGAATTCTAGCTTGAAATGGAAGCGCGGGGGAGCCCCATGAACGCGAAGGCCCGTCTAACCGAATTCTCCCGAATCTTCTTGATCTCGCCGGTGTGAGCCAATCAAAGAACCTATCCCGGCACAGATCCTCGGGATTGCTGGCCCACCTGGCCTGCGTCAGAGTACATACTTGGAGCGTTTCAACACCAGTGGCGAGATGGAGCCCAACTGCGACCACTTTCCTTCGATCGTCATCAGGTTCTTGTCGATCTTGGCGTCATAAGTGGCTTCGAGCTGTTTAAATTCTAACGTCAGTGACGATCCATCACGGGTTACGGTTGAAGCCGGTATTCTAGTCGTTCCCTGATCAAGGCTGTCCAACGAGCCGGTGTAGTTCTGCCCTTCGCGATTGAGGCGCAACACCAATCGGAATTTGTGTTCGCCAAGATCGAGAATGCCGGACCAAATGCCATCAATGTCTTTCGGTTTGGCCAGGACGGCGCGCTTGAAATCGAGTGGGAATGGTCCCCCTTGCGTCCACGTCCCTCGAATCGCGGCTCCGCCGGGATCAACCTTCCCGTCGTAAAAACCTTTTACCGCAACCACTGCGAACACCAGCCTTGAGCTGCTGAGCCCGATCGAGGTGACCGGAAGGTCGGCGAATGCCTGCTCGATGCAGTCCATCGTGGCTTTCAGGCTGCCGTTGCTGGCCTTTTCAATATGCAGGACAAGATGCACGCTGACAGAGCCATTTCTGAGAATCCCAATCCAGTCCCCAGCGATGTTCTGCGCATTCGCGGTGCAAGCGGTGGAAAGGGCGAGTGCCAACATCAAAAGCATTTTCTTCATATTTCGCGTCCTCCTCCTGACTGCCACTACAGCTATCTTAGAGATATGGAATTGCCAAATGTATCGTAGATATGCGGTTCGGTCCAGTGCATCCGCGCATTAGTTTTCGCAGAGGACGCAACCGGGAAGGAGGTCAGGCCGGAGAATCTGGCATGGGCGCGGTCATTCTCCCGTTGCGCGCGGATGTGCCGGATATTCTGTTAATTTCGGCTGCTCGTCAGCGGGATCCACCAGCCAGACATGGCGATCCTTGAAGTAGTTGATCAATTCCTGATTTTGCGCGGCGCCCATGTCGCGTGCCCACACAATTCTCGAGCGGTCAATCTCCGCTTCGTTGTGCACCCAGTCGTACACATAGTCGGGGTCCGGATTGTAAAGCACGAGTACGAGATGATTGCCGGGTTGCGCGCCTAACTGCGCTTCGATGCGGGCGCGCCCGGTTTTGAGAGGGATCGAGTTGAACCAGGTGGACGGCCATTCCGATTTCGATCTTAGATAGGCTTCAATGGGCGAGGCGGCAACCACTCGCAGCAGAAGCATCAAGAGGCAGATGACAGGTACGGACCGCGTCAGAAATAGTCCCACCGGCTTGTCACGCCATTTCCAGTCACGAACCTTGCCCATCGCCAGCAAAAGAATGGCAAAGACAAGACAAATCATCGGGGCTGAGTAATGCACAAAGTAAAAGAGCTCGAGGGCGAGACCGGCAAAGAAGACACCAGCAGATAAAAACAGAAAACGCGTTTCCCAACTCAGACCCGCCCACTTCCAACCCTTCGGAAGATTCACAAATGCAAGCGCCAGGGGAAGTGTGAACAGCGGCCCCAGGTAAAAGAGCCAGAATTTCGGAATCTTCAAAACTTCCAGGAAAATCATGCCTCCAATCGACCGGCTATCCTTGTAGTTGGTCAATTCCTGATCCACATAGAAATGGCGGAGCGCTTCGTGGTGGTATGCCGGGATAGCTCTGGAGGATTGCCAAAGGAAATACGGCGAAACCGCGTAAGTGTTTCTGTTCAGTGTTTGCGGCATCAGGAACGGATTTCCGGTTACGCGCCAGAAGTAATATCCCATCCCCAGGGCTGCCACTAGCACAACCAGCGAAAGGGGCGCCACGACGCGACGGATCGAAGTCCAAAACGCTTCTCCCTTTTTCTTGAACAGCCAAATAGTAAGAGCGACGGCTACCGGCAGGCTGAGGATGAATCCTTCGTAAGGCCGCGAATTCGCCAAGATCGCCAGGCCAAATCCCATCACCAATGCGTCGCGGACGCGTTCGGAATGCATTACGCGCGGTAGCGCGCCGAAAACCAGGGCTCCTCCAGTAGCAGCCACCGCGCCGCCCCAGTAGCTATTTGCCCAGTAGCTGAAAACCCCGAAGCGCATCACCGCGAGCAATCCTCCCAGCAAAGCCCATTCCGGCGGCAACCACCCTTGCAACATCCAACAGATCGCGGCGCACATCGCGGCGATGCTCAGCCACACTCCGACGAAAGGGTGGCCTGCCATCAGCCGTCCGGCCGCAAGAACAAGGCCCTGCGCCGGAGGATACATGGATGCATAAGTGGGCTGCATATTGACGAAGAAAGTTTCCAGATGAATCCACATCGGGTGAGCAGGATTTGCCGCCCGCCCGTGCATCAACGTGTCCGCCAGCAGAAGGTGGCTGAACTCGTCATCGATATGCGGTTGCGGTACAGGAAGAATCGGCAACACCGCGGCGCGCGCGCCCAACGCTGCGAGTGCAACGACGAGCACCGACAATTTCTTTCTGCGCGCCAGCGATCCAAAAACTCGCTCCAGCTTGGAAAACAAATCCGAACCAAGCGAAGGAACCATAAAGGCGAAACACAGCGCAATAAGGACC
>JBGQGW010000107.1:0-12320 GCA_041497605.1 Terriglobia bacterium
GCATTGATAACTCGTCGGTTCACAATCGTCGAAGAGTTTCCATCAGTTCTCGCCGGAAGGCAGGTTACCCGAAGAAAATCAGCAAGTTGTGACGAAATTTTAGTAAGGGTATGCTGCAAAATCGCTACAATCTTGACGCGCCTCCGTAATCTCGCAAGGCACGGGAACGCCGCGGGCGCCCCACGATCTTTATCGCTTCGAACCAAAGAATGCTAAACATCCCCGCCGTAAGGCAAAGCGCCAAGTCGGAGGCGTGCAGCCTTGAAAACCGGAACAACACCTGAATAGAGGGGACATAGAGGACCACGCCGAGGAAGCCCCCGGCACCCAGTACTACCCACCACACAGCAGGATTCGGGGATCGCCACATGTTCAGGATGGTCCGCGTCCAAGAACGGTTCGTCAGAATCAAGGCCAAATTTGCGATGATCAGAGTTGTGAAGGTGAGAGCGCGGACATTGGTTTCCGTTTCACCACGAAACATTGCGGCCGCGAAGACGGCGAGCACCACAAACAACACACTCGCACCTTGCAGAAGGCTCACGATCAACGTTCGCCGGTCAAAAAGCGGTTGCTTTGGGTTGCGCGGCGGCCGCTCCATCACGTCCGATTCCTCCGGCTCTGCTTCAAAGGCGACCGAACAAGCTGGATCGATGACTAATTCCAGGAAAACCACGTGGAGCGGCAGCATGACAAGCGGCCACTTGAGAAGAATCGGAACTAAAGCAAGGCCCGCGATTGGCACGTGGACCGCCATGACGTAAGCCATTGCCTTCTTGAGATTGTCGAAGATCCTGCGGCCGAGACGGATAGCCTGCACAATGGATGAGAAGGCATCGTCAAGCAGCACAAGGTCGGCCGCTTCACGCGCGACATCCGTGCCTCGACCTCCCATGGCGATGCCAATGTGCGCGGCCTTGAGTGCCGGTGCATCGTTTACGCCGTCACCCGTCATCGCTACAATCTCGCCGTTAGCCTTGAGGGCCTCAATCAATCGTAACTTTTGATCGGGCACAACGCGTGCGAAGATGTTGACCCGGCTGACTTCGCGGCGCAATTCTGTATCGTCCATACGATCCAGGTCCGGGCCGGTAAGCGCGCGTTCACTTCCCTGCAGTTGAATCTGGCGCGCGATGCTCTGCGCTGTACCTGCAAAGTCGCCGGTGATCATCACAACACGGATCCCTGCCGCATAGCACTCCCGCACCGCATTTGCGATTTCGGGACGCACTGGATCAGCCAGTGCGACCAAGCCGAGGAACTTGAACTCGAATTCGTGGGGATCTTCAGGCAACACACCGTGTCCAAAACCGGCCCTGGCCACCGCCAGGATTCGCAATCCTTCACTGGCCATCGCCTCTGCGTGGTTTTTGATCTCATCGAATTGCGATGGCGAGATGCGGCACAATTCGGCCACGGCTCCAAGAGCGCCTTTCACAGCTACAATCCGGCCATCCTGCGCAGGCGGATGCCAAACGCGGGTCACTGCCAAAAGCCTGGGGGAGAGCGGGTACTCGCGCTCCAACTTCCATGTCTCGTGCAGCTGTTCGGTCGCATCTAAGTAACGCTTGCCGGCTCGCTGCAAGGCAATGTCCATGGGATCAAAGGCCTCTCGCTGGCTGGCGAGAACGCCGAATTCGAGAAGTTCGCGGATGCCGCCGCGAAGACTGCTGCCGCTGGAAGCATCGAGTTCCTGATACTGACGGTCGGCAAAGAGCTTTTTGACCGACATCTGGTTCTGTGTGAGAGTGCCGGTCTTGTCCACACATAAAACGGTAGCCGATCCGAGCGTCTCAATTGCGCTCGCGCGCCGGGTCAGTACATTCCTCTGTGAGATGCGCCAAGCTCCCAGAGCAAGAAACACCGTCAGTACGACGGCAAATTCTTCCGGCAGCAACGACATGGCAACCGTGATCCCAACGAGGATGCCGTTTAGCCAACTGCTGCTTGAAAGACCGTAGATAATCGCCACCAAGCCGCAGATCGAAAGGCCGAGGACGCCCATGATGCCCACGATGCGCCTGGTTTCTCTTTTGAGGTGGCTTTCCTCCGGTTCGATCGTCTGAAGGGACTTGCCGACCCGGCCCAGCTCGGTGCGCGACCCAACCTCTTTGATTTCGGCTACGCCGTAACCCTGCACAACCAGGGTGCCGGAATAAACAAACGGGAGGTCATCACCGCCGGGCCGGACCATCGAAAGGCTCACGTCTCCCGAAGATTTTCGGACCGGAACCGATTCCCCGGTCAACAGCGACTCGTCGACGGAAAGGCTTACGGAAGAAAGAACAACGCCATCAGCCGGCACGCGATCGCCCTCAGCCAGAATGACAATATCGCCACGGACTACCTCACGCCCCGCGATTCGGGTTTGCCGTCCATCTCGAATCACGAGCGCCCGCGGACTGGAAAGGTCACGCAGGGCCTCCAGCGTGCGTTCCGTCTTACTTTGCTGGTAAAGGTCGATTCCAAGAATCGCAAAGATCGAAATCAGCAGGACGAGTGAATCGCGTGGTTCGCCCAAGATCAGATAAATTACCCCGGCGGTTACCAGGAGCAAGATCATGGGTTCGCGGAGGACTCCCCATGCGATCGCCAGAGAACTGCGAGGCTTCGCCGAAGGCAACTCGTTTGGTCCCTCTGCCTCAAGCCGAGCCGCTGCTTGCTCCTGAGTAAGACCGCGAATCGTGATGTTATTCAGTTCCCTTGTCTTGAGGGAGACGCCGTGCGCACCTTCGGGGGTTGACTGCCATGAGAAATTTGTTTTTCTCAGCATATCCAGCACCGCCAGCGTGACTGACAGGAAGACGGGACCGACGATAATCCCTAGAATTCCAAAAGCCTCGACTCCACCGAGCAACGCGAAGAAGACCAGCAGAGTATGCACTTTGACGCGTGCACTCACTACCTACGGCCTCACTACCACATCAACTTGTCCCACCACGGCGGCTCCCCAACCGAGAAGAACGAGCGCTTTCACCCAGTGTCCGCTGAGGAAAAGTAGAATCGACGCCGGCCCCCACACCAGACCGGATCCAACTACGGGGACCAACGACGCCAGGGCAGTAACAAGAGCCCACAGAATCGGAGTGGACAGCCCCAAGACCCAAAAGGAAAGGCCAACGAGGATACCCTGTGCTGCGCCCACGGCAAGGCCGCCATACAGGTTCGCAATCATCGTTTCGCTGATTCCTGTAAAGAGTCTTTCCGTCTGATCCGTACTCAACGGGAGCATTGCCGACAGCTCCTGGCGGATACTCTTGCCTTCCCGAAAGAAAAAGAAGAGGCTGAAGAAAACGACAACCGTATCGAGGATAAAGGAAAGCAAGTTGGTTACCGTGGCGGCGGCAATTGAAAGCAAGTAACGGCTTGCCTGCTCCGCCCAGCGCAGTAGAGCCGCGTGCGGATCAAGCTGCGGGAGATTCGCATAACTGCCGAGACGTTTCAGCAGACTCTCGGCCAAATGCGCAAGGTACGGACTCAAGCCTCCTTGCGACCCACTCTGTTCGCGTAGCGATTGAACCACCGCGCGGAGTTCTCCACTTACCGTTATTCCCATAACCACGATGGGTATAGTTACGATTAGCAGCACCAAGATCGTCGAAAGCGCGGCAGCCACACTGGGGCGGCGAATGAAGGACTGAATTCTCGCGTGAAGCGGATAAAAGATAATCGCCAGCATGACCGCGATCATGACGGGGCCCAGGAACGGCTTGGCGATGAGGTAACAGAGGTAAAGCGCGACCGCCGCCAAGCCCAGCAAACAGACGACGGCTGCCCGCTTCCTCACAGTCTCATTCATTCCGCTCATCATTCGAAGGCTCTGTCCCGGGCCGTGCCGCCCGCTCTGGTACTTGTCAGCACCTGCGCCCTACCGTATCACCAGAATGCCGCGAGCGATAAAGAGCCTCGCACCTTTGTCTGGTCAATTGCGAGTTTTCTCGCATGCTATCACGCATTCTGACGAGGCCTCTGAGCAAGAGTGAATGCGCGTTTGGTCATCCAACCACCTGTTCTTCTGGCAGCGGCTCCATCCAGCAATCGGAGATTTCGATTCTGCACACTTGAACACGAGCATGGTTCACTTTCCCTTGCCATGAACCCTGAATTTCGGGCTTGGACCCAGTGGAAACAATGGAATTCTTAAGAATCATAGCAAAATGAGCGCACCTGCTATTCAGGCAACGAGGATTATCTCCCAGAATCCCGGCCCTCCAGAAGTGCTCTTTGTATTCCGCAACTATCCCGAACTGCACGAAGGAGTGCGATGTGGCGCAGCTTTGGCAAAGTCGGACTGCCTGGTAGAAGCAAACTTGGAAAGTACGCTAGAATAACAGCTTACTTATGTCGGGGCGTAGCGCAGCCTGGTAGCGCGCCTGCCTTGGGCGCAGGAGGTCTGGAGTTCGAATCTCCACGCCCCGACCAACTCTCCTCCGTAGTTCCGTTACCGCTTCGTTGCGATCCCGCCAAATGGATGGGTTGGGGTGCTACAAAAGCTGCGCCAATTCCTCATTACAGAGCGCTGCGCCTCCCGCGATACCGGAGTTTGCGCCGTAATGCGCTACGATCAATGGGATCTCCTGGCAGCGCGAATTCACGCACCAGTTCGGCAATCGATCGCGGATTTCGTCGAAGAATGGACTCAACATCGCAGCCACGCCGCCACCCACAATCATCACATCGGGTTCCAGCAGATCAACAGTGTTGCCCAGCCACACGGAGAGGAGTTCGACCGTTTCCAGTAATATTTCCTTGGCGAGAGGATCGCCCGCGGCATTCGCTTGACCGACCATTTCACAGGTCACAGCATCGATTTTACCGCCAGCGAGATCGAGAATCTTGGAGTGAGGGGCAACTTGTGCCGCCAGCTTGGCGCGAGCTCTTCGAACAATGGCAGGGCCCGATGCCAAAACTTCTATGCACCCCCGTTTGCCGCATCCGCACCGAGGACCGTTGTAATCGATGCTGACGTGCCCGCCCTCGGCAGCGGCGCCTGTTCGGCCATGAAAGATGCGGCCGTCCAACACGATGCCGGTGCCGATTCCGGTCCCGATGGTCGCATAGAAAACATTTCGGTAACCTCGACCGGCGCCCCAAAGCACTTCGGCCAGTGCGGCAGCGTTGGCATCGTTATCCACTTTCACCGGCACCCTGTACCGCTGCGAAATCCCCGCCGCCAGCGGAAAATTGCGCCAGCAAGGCAGATTGGGAGGATTGATCACTACGCCCGTCTTTGGATCGAGTGGTCCGGGAGCGCAAACTCCGATGGCGCGAATCGCGCTTCGAATTTCGGGATTTGCCACGAGGAGCGAATCGATCGCGGCGGTCACAGCGTTCAGCCCGGCAGCCGCGTCACGGTTCGCGGACATCGGCATCCGGACGCTTGCGCCAATCACACCACTGCCATCAACCAGCCCCGCTGCTACCTTCGTTCCACCAATATCCACGCCGATGACACGGCCCGATCGCGTCTCAGCATTTGACATCAGCGGCTTCCTCCCAGGCTTCCTTTAAGGACGCGCGCCTGAACAACTGCCACCGGACGCGAGCCTCGCGACGCATAAATAGTAATCACTTTTTCGGCAGCCAATTAGGATTCTATCTGGTTTTCTTTTTCCCTGCGTAGTTGGGCTACCACCAGTCGAATCTCGTCGAGCGTGATATCCGGCCGCAGCACATCTTTGAGTGGGTTAAGGCGCTTGAGGCCGAGACGGGCGCAGGCATCCTCGATTTGCGCACGCTTCTGGCTATCAACCCAACTCGTCTGAAATTCCAGTTCTCCTTTTTCCACCAGTCGAGAAACGAGATCGATGACCGAGCTTACCTGCCGGCCACGAATTTTGGCGATTCCCACAAAGGAGCGGCCCTGTGCCAGCAATTGCATCGTTTCTTCCGCCGGCATTGTCGTGACTGCCGGTCCGACCGCGGCGCGGGTTCCTTCGCGGAATCGCCGCAACGCGTCCAGTATCTGCCGGCCGTATAGTTCCACTTTCCGCTCGCCGAAGCCCGCAACTTTCCGAATTTCCTGCAAGGACGCCGGGCGGATTCGGCAAATCTCATCGAGGGAAGTGTCGTGCATCACGACAAAGGCAGCAACACGATTTTCCTTTGCTGTGGTCCGGCGCCACTCGCGCAGGTATTCGCGCAATGCTGAGTCGGCGTCCGTGGCTGCACTTTGCTCCCCGGAGGCCTTTTTCAATGGGAGCGCGAAATACTCCCAGGATTCCGTTTTCGATGCACGCCTGGAAGGGGCAGGTGGAGACGCCCGCTTACTGCGCTTGGGCCGCTTCTGCTCGACCGGCTGGGACAGCCAATCGGGCTCGCCCACGCATACGTCGCACGCCCCGCAGGTTGGCCAGCGAGGCGTCTCGCCGAAATGCACACAAATTTGGCGATGCCGGCAATTTTGGGATTCGGCGAAACCACGAATCAAGTGATAGCGCTGCCAGGCGCGCTCCTTCTCTCCCGCTCCGCTGATTTGCCCGATGAAATGAGTCAGCAGGCCAACATCCCGCATTTGCCACAGCAGAATGCAATCCGCCGGTTGGCCGTCGCGTCCGGCGCGTCCGGCTTCCTGGTAATACTGTTCAATCGATTTCGGCAACGAGAGATGGATCACGGCGCGCACGGCGGCCTTGTTGATGCCTAATCCAAAGGCGACGGTGCCCACGAGTACGCGCACTTCATCCGACATCCATCGCTCCTGATTTTGCCGTCGAGTTCCTGCGTCCATTTTGCCGTGATACGGAATGGCGGGAATTCCCTGCTCTTCCAGGAAATCCACGGTTTCTTCCACCCTGCGAATCGTGGGCGCGTAGATGATGACGTTATGGCCTGCATAATTCTGCAAGGCGCGGAGGAGCAAGCTGGATTGAGTTCGACTGTCGGATTGCTTCACGATATAGCGCAGGTTGGAGCGATGAAAGCTGGCGATGTACTTGTGCGGATCGCGAAGGCGGAGCTGCTCGATAATATCGTGACGAACCTGCCGCGTAGCGCTCGCCGTGAATGCTGCTATGGGACGCTCGGGGAAGCGGGCCCGCAGGGAGCTCAAATGCCGGTATTCGGGCCGAAATTCGTGTCCCCATTCGGAAATGCAGTGCGCTTCATCAATCACGAAAAATGAAATCGATACACGTTGGAGCCATGCAATCGTGTCCGCACGCGCCAGCCGTTCCGGCGACAGATACAAGAGCCTATATTTTCCTTGGAGCGCTTGGCGCTGGACCAGTTCCTGCTCCTTCGCATTCAGGGAACTGTTCAACAGGGCGGCCGGGATTCCCATCTGCCCGAGTTGCGCGATCTGATCCTGCATCAGGGAAATAAGGGGCGAAATCACTACGGCGGTTTGTTCCGGCAAGAGTGAGGCGGGCAATTGATAGCATAGCGATTTGCCGCCGCCCGTCGGCATGATCACGCACGTATCATGGCTCGCCAGGAGGCTTCGTACAACGCGTTCCTGGAGAGGCCGAAACGAATCGTACCCCCAAAAGCGCTTTAGCGCGGGCATCAGATCGATCGATGCGGTCACTCCAGGAGTATAGTTCGTGAGTTCGGCGCGCGTCGAGGGCCAGTGAACGGCCCAGATTGCTTGATTGCTCGAAACCTCCGTGCCGCCTTCTCGGCCGGACACGCTGGGAACGATTACCGTGCCCGATTGGAACGATACGCCGCCGGCTCGCTTGACCAGCAGTCCTAAAAGATAGAGAGTAGCCGGGTAAGCTACGCCAGTCCGCCTCTCCCCTTCTGCTGGACATTCTTACGAAATGCCTAAGACCTGAGCAGATCATACTTTTAGCGGCCCCTTCCGCTCTGAGAATAAACTCGTAGACCCGTGTGCGCCTGGAGGGAGACCGTCAACCATGATCAAGACAATAAAGAAACGTCTCGGCGAAGTGCTGCGCGAGCGAAATCAAATTTCCAGGCCTGACTTGGACAAAGCGATCGAGGACCAAAAAGTCAAGGTGAGTCGCCTGGGCGAGCTGATGCTCGAGCGAGGGCTGGTCCAGAAAAAGGACCTGATTGCCGCGTTGTTCGATATCTCGCAAATTCCTTACCTGGACTGCGCTTCCGTCGAGATTGATTCCCAAGCTCTGAAAAGGATTTCGCGTGCCATGGCAAAGCGATGCTGCGTTCTGCCCATCGAATGCCGGTCTGGCGGGCTGGTTGTGGCGATGAGCGAACCGCAAAACCTGCAAATCCTGGATGAACTGCGATTCTCCGTTGGGATGAATATCATTCCGCGACTCGCATTCCGGCGAGAGATTGAAGCGGCGATTGAGAAATGGTACGGCACGGTAGAGGAATCTGGGGCGAGCTCCGCGCAAGCGATCGCCGCGGCAGCCGCCGGTGAGGATTCCGGCATGGAGTTCATCTCTTCGAGTTCGCTGCAGCGAAATGTAGAAGCGATGCGAGAGATGCAGGCAGAGATGCAAAACCGGACCACGCCGGCGGTGCATGTGGTGGCGTCGATGATCACGGCCGCGGCCGCCAAGAGAGCCAGCGACATTCATATCGAACCACAATCCACCGATACCGCCATCCGGTTTCGCGTCGATGGAATTCTGCGTGATTTCCAGAGAATTCCGCGATCCCTGCAAAATTCGGTCGCTTCGCGCATCAAGATTCTTTCGGACATGGATATCTCCGAGCGGCGGACACCTCAGGATGGACGCTTCCTGGTAAAAATTGCGGGGAGAAAAATCGACCTGCGCGTGTCCACGCTGCCGACCCAGTACGGCGAAAAAGTGGTGATGCGGCTGCTCGAATCGGATGCACCCCTGCAGAGCTTTGCGGCGCTTGGCATCCCGGAAGGCATCGCGGAAGCCATGACGCGAATTCTCGCGCAGCCTCAAGGCATGCTGCTGGTGACCGGGCCCACCGGATCGGGCAAGAGTACCACTCTGTATTCCTCGCTGAATATCGTTCGAAGGCCAGCGGTGAACATCGTGACCGTCGAGGATCCCGTGGAGTACGCGGTTCCTGGGCTGAATCAGGTGCAGGTCAATACCAAAGCAGGCCTCACATTCGCCAGCAGCTTGCGGTCGATTCTGCGGCAGGATCCGGATGTGATCATGGTGGGTGAAATTCGAGACAAAGAAACCGCAGAGATTGCATTGAAGGCGGCCCAAACGGGGCACCTGGTCCTTTCCACGCTGCACACCAACGACAGCATTTCCGCAGTCACGCGTCTCCTCGATCTGGGTATTCCAGGATTCCAGGTGGCCACATCGGTGACGGGCATCATTGGACAGCGGCTCGTCAGACGGCTCTGCGCCTGCCGCCGGCAGGTTCCCGCCAATGCGGGGTATGCGTCGAGGCTGTTACGGGCGGGAATCGCGGAGCCGCCACGAACCGAATGCGTTCCCGAAGGATGCGATGAGTGCGATCGCACGGGGTACAAGGGCCGCGTCGGGATTTACGAAATGCTTGTGTTCGATGAAGCGATCCGGGCAACGGTACGCGAGGACGGGCGCAGCGACGGGATTCGCGCCGCGGCAAAGCACAACGGCATGAGGCTAATGCTGGACTATGCCCTCGATCTGGTGCACGACGGATTGACCACCCTCGACGAGGTGCAGCGTGTAGTCCCATTCGATCATGTCAGCGCGAAGCACTGTTCCGCGTGCCAGCGGGAACTGACCGGGGGGTTGCTGTTCTGCTCCTACTGCGGCGAAAAGAGCGGTCCGGAGCCCGAGAAGTTCGAGGATTCTTCGCTGGTGGAACAGGGGGCGATGAAGGAATGAAGCGCAACAATGAAGAAAAGGAATGGAGCACCATGAGAACCGCACGCCGATTATCCAGCCTGCGCGAACTTCTAGTCACTTATGAAGGCGACAATAAACCGGTCGATACCCGCCCGCTCGACATCAGCTCGCGCGGTATGTTTATCAATACCCACCGGAGCTTTTCGGAGGGCTCAGTGCTGACTCTGCAATTCCGATTAGCCCTTTCCGGCGCCGAAATTCGAACTCGAAGCGAAGTTCGCTACTCCCTGCCGGGAGTGGGAGTGGGCGTCGAATTTGTCCAGATATCTTCGGAATCTGTCCGCGCGATCGAGAAGGAAATCAAGTTGCGCACCGGCCCCCGCCTTCGGAAGAAGCCCTCGGCTCGGCGCAGATAGTTAGCCGGTTCAGAGTTCCGATCCTTCGTGCATTTTCCTGAAACGCTGGAATTGAGTTCGTGCCGGGACCCGCGGACGGAGCAACTCGAACGTTTCCCGGAACAATTTGCCGCCCCGTGCACTATCTGCTAGAAGTGTGGCATGGATGCGATTAAGGTCGGACTGATCGGATATGGACTGGCCGGCGCCGTTTTTCATGCCCCGTTGATTTGTTCTGTTCCAGGATTACAACTCGTGGCAGTCATGACGAGCCGTGTCGAACAAGTGCAGCGTGATCTCTCGGGCGCGAGGGTGGTGCCACATCCCGAGGCAATCTTTTCCGACCCTGAGATCGAGTTGGTCGTGATTGCATCGCCAACGAGCACGCACTCCGATTTGGCGTGCGCCGCGCTCAGGGCCGGAAAGCACCTGGTTGTTGACAAGCCCTTTACGGCCACCGTTCAGGAGGCCGATCGTCTGATCGAGTTGGCTAAATCGCAACAGCTCCTTCTCAGCGTGTTTCAGAACCGGCGCTGGGAGAATGGCTTTCTCACTCTCAGGCGTTGCATCGAACAGGGGCTGCTCGGCAAAGTTTATTACTATGAATCGCATTACGATCGATTTCGTCCGGCGATCAAACAGGGATGGCGCGAGAAATCCATGCCCGGCTCGGGAATTCTCTACGATCTCGGCTCTCATCTCATCGATCAGGCCCTGCTTCTCTTCGGGCTGCCGCAGTCGGTAACGGCAGACGTGATCACTCAGAGAGCGGAAGGGAAAGTGGATGATTATTTCCATTTGATCCTGGGGTACGGCCGGAGGCGCGCGATTCTGCATTCCGCCACTTTGGTTCGAACGCCGGGCCCGCGGCTGATGGCTCATGGTGACGGCGGCTCCTTCCTGAAATACGGCCAGGATGGACAAGAAGAAGCGCTCAGAGCCGGGCGGAAACCCGTCAGCCCCGATTGGGGCCGCGATCTTCCGGAACACTACGCGAGGGTCACCGCGAGTGATGGCGCTTCTCGCACGATCGAAACTTTGCCCGGCGCATATCAGAAATACTACGAAGAGGTGGTCCCGTGGATTCGCGGTCGCGGACCAGCCCCTGTTGATCCTGCTGATTCGCGTAATGGCATTCTGGTCATCGAAGCCTCACTTTCGAGCGCCCGGGAGCGCCGGACCGTGGACTTGGATGGCTTCGTGTAGATCGTATTCTGCAAGATCGCGCACGGTTACCGTTGGCAATCACCTCTAGCAATGCCTCCGAAGCTCTGGACACCTTGCTCCAAATCAGGCGAGTTCCCGCGCAGCGCATCGCGAACGAGTGTTACTTTGGGCGCAAATCAATATTTAGGGACGGCATGGTTTCTCGGGGCTGCTAGACTTTATTCATGGCAGTCCGTGGACATCTTCCCACGGGACCAATTCAGCGCAAATGAACAATGGTAGGGCATGCGGGATTTCGAATCGATTCAATGGGGCATCGATTTGAATTTGTTGGGAGGCTCTGATTCCTGTGCGAATCTTGTTGGCAGATGACCATTCCGTCGTTCGGCGAGGGCTTCGTACCCTTCTAGAAACCCAGCCTGGATGGGAGATTTGTGGCGAAGCATCCAACGGACGGGAAGCAATCGAGCTCACCAGTGAGCTGCGGCCGGACGTAATCGTGATGGATATCAGCATGCCGGAACTGAATGGCCTGGAAGCAACCCGTCAAATCACCAAGAAAGATCCAAAGATTGAAGTTCTGATTCTTACTTTGTACGACTCGGAACAGATGATCCGCGATGCCCGCGACGCCGGCGCCCATGGATACATTTTGAAGTCCGGACTCGATAGCGATCTGCTGGCCGCTGTGCGGTCGCTGGGGGATCACAAACTTTTCTTCAGGAACAACGCGGAATACGCGATTTAGAAGGCTTCGCCGCCAAACTTTTGCCGGCCACCCCGATCAGTTCAGAAATATCTCCCCTTTCAGACTCGCCGGGAGGAAGTTCGCGCCGGGCAAACAAACTTCCAGTGTTATTGTTCATAAAATGTCAAATACACGCAGCCCGATCGTGCGTTTGCGAGCCGCTCCAAGTGTTTCTGGAAACTTGCGGCAGGAACCAATTCGAGACAAACTGGAAGCAGGGGTTTGGTATCCTGAGTCACACAATCCCACTGGGAACTGCACGTACTCGGATGCCGTAAAATAAAAGACAGCCTCTGCGGAATATGA
>JBGQGW010000108.1:0-12317 GCA_041497605.1 Terriglobia bacterium
GTCGCCACGGGGCTACGGCAAAACGGGCAGACCAGGACAGGGCCCCTGGGGGCTCAGGATAAACATGCCGATCCCTACGGAGCGAACGGAGAGCGGCGCGGGCACGGCGTGCTGGTCAGCGCAACACGATACAGCCGCGCTCTTCGAGGCGCGCCATCCACCGGAGATGGCCGGACAATTTGTTCCATCGCAGATCGAGCTTTTCGAGCTTGGGCAGATCGCCGATGCTTGCGGGAAGAGAGACGAGCCTGTTCGAGCGCAGATCCAGATGAGTGAGGTTGGACAAACGGCCGATGGATTCCGGAAGCTCGGTCAACTGGTTGTTTCTCAGGTCCAGGTAGGACAAACGCACCAGCGCTCCGATTGATTCCGGCAGCGCTACAAGGTGGTTGCTCTGCAAACGCAGCTCGCCCAGATTTTGCAAACCGGCGAGCGATGAGGGAAGGGAGTTCAGATAGTTGTTATAGAGATGAAGCTCGCGGAGATTCGACAAATTCCCCAGAGATTCAGGAAGCGAAGTGAGCCGGTTGTTGTAAAGGCGCAATTCTTTCAGGGCGGCCAGATTTCCGATGCCGGCGGGAAGAGACGTCAATTGGTTGTCGGTGATATTCAGGTAAGCGAGTTGGGCCAGATTTCCTAGTGACTCCGGCACGGCGGTGAGGCGGTTATTGCTAAGGTATAGAAAATCCGAGAGCGCGCGCAAATTGCCAATCGATTCGGGGATGGACGTCAGCTCGTTGTGGCCGAGGTCGAGCATCTTGAGTTTGTCGAGATCGCCGATGCGCGCGGAGATGGAGGACAGTTGATTTTCGGAGAGATCCAAAGTATCGAGGTTGGTCAGGCGCCACAGCGCGTTGGGGACGGAAGTGAGCAGATTTTTTCCGAGCCGCAAATCGGCGAGGCCGTTGAGGCTGCCCAGGCTTTCGGGCACTGTAGAGAGCCGGTTGCCGCGCGCGTGCAGCTTGCGAAGTTGGGTGAATCCGGCGAGGTGGGAGGGAAGAGCGGTGAGCAGGTTTTTGTCCAAATGCAATTCGCGCAGACCCTCCATCCGCGCGATCTGTGCGGGGAGCGAGGTCAATTGATTCTCGTCCAGGTAGAGACTGGTTAGATGGACCAGGCCCGCGAGCGAGCCTGGAAGATGAGTCAGGTGGTTGCCGACTAGATCCAGATGGCGCAGTTCCGCGAATTGGCCGAGAGCACCGGGCAGCGACTGCAGTTTGCAATAGCGCAGCGCGAGCGCCAGGAGGAAACCGTTCCGAGCGGCGAAGCTGACTTCTTTCGGCAGGCGACCCTCACCCTGGTCGAAACTATCTCCGGGGGACTCTGGGATTGGCATCAGCTCCTTGAGACGACCTGACGCGCTGACGGCAGCCGCGATCTCGACCAGTGCAGTCGCTTCATCCAGATGGAGAGCGACGCCGCCATACCCGGTTCCAACTTGGGCTGCCATAGTTTCTCCTGGTGGGAAGAGAGTGCGAGCCTGCGCAACTGGCTATATTGGTCCGGATTTGGCGGGCATCGTTTCTGTGGGTGCGGATTGACGAAGGCAGCGCGCCCAAAATGAAGTCGCACCGGAGTATCATCCCCGGCACTTGAAGCCGCGACCCGGCCTGACTGCTATGCGGCGGTTGTTGCTGATTCAGCCGCGGCGCCGCGGGGCATCAAGATCGCTAGAACCGCCGCCACAAGCAGCAATGCAGGAACGTCCCCTGCTAGATGACCGTGCTGTGCGGGCATGTTCATGGCTTGTATGGCCATGATGCCGCCGTGGACCAGGCTCGACCAGACGGTGAACCAAATGAGGCTGCGATGTTGCAGTGGATTCCGCGAAGCAATGAGGAGAAATACCCCAAGAGTTGCATAGACCCCCAGGATCATTTGCTCGTACTCGGGTTGATTGGGTTGCCACCGCCATCCAGCCGGCCACCAAGCCATCATGAGCGGGTAAACACCAACAAGGAAAATCAGCCCGAAAAGGACCAATGCCACTCGAAGAAGGCGCATCCGTGTCGCGAGACTCACGCGTCACCTCCTTTATTTTGTGACGGAGGAAGCTAATAGGCGGGGATGCTACGTGTCGCGCCGGAAAATGTCAATTGATATGTCGTCTCATGTCAAGCCTCTTTAGAAATGTCCCCTTCCTTACCTCATTAGAAGTGTCCCCTTTTCTTTTGATTTGCCGTTGTCGTTGGAAAGAGTTCATCTCGGAAATGTAGTATTAGATTGCTGCAATCGGCCGGAAAGGTTTATCCAAAATTGCTGCCGCGGAGGGTGGACGGCCTTTTGGTTTTGGAGGAGGCGGGGATTTGATTTGCCGGCGTTCTTGTTCCGTGGGAAAGATGAAAGCCGAAACGCAGTTCAATTCCAAATGGAGATGCTATGGACCAAGGTCAGCACCGCCGGCAGAATCGAGCTGGAAGGTAACACAAGCGGTTGGAAGGTTGACGGGCGGATCGGTGGTCGAGATTAGCCAGCAGCGCAGGCGTAGGCGCAGTTGTGTTCGGAATCCAGTTCGGCGGGAGCGATCTTCGCTGCGGCGGCCGTGGAACGCACGAAATATTCTATGGTGACCGCAACACCGGCTTGATGCGCCGCGGGAATATCTTGAACGCGGACGACGCGCGCACGACATCGTACTTGCGTCCTGTTTTCACCCCTCGTGTCTCCCGGCATCAGCACAATCAAATCCAGCGGGGCGCCAAATTGGGGCGGATGATTGGTAATGAAAAACATGCCATTTTCGGAGATGTTGACCGTTTCGCCTTCGAAATGGTCGCGGGGAGCTTCAACAACCGAACGAAATCGAAGTGGTACGCGCAGGGAGATGCGTTCCGCGGATCGAAGCTTGCTGTAAGGCATGACATCCTCCACCGGGCGGGCCGATTTTCGAGGGTCTCTATAAATCCCCTAGAACAGGGTAAAGAAAAAATGTGAATAGAGCAATAGCACGAGGTGCTCCAAATGACAACAACAGGGGTGTCCTGGAGTGCCGATATGGAACCCAGCGGGCCTGGATTGATTGCGGATAGCCCTCTTGAGCCGCTTATGAGATTTGGCGGCCGCCGTGCGGTTCAATTTCCATGCCCCTATTGGGCCATACGGCGCCGTATCGAAAGAATCAATTTGAAAATATTTTAGAAACTGATGATGCGGCGTAAAATATCAGGATGGCACGCGGTTGGGAGAGCAAATCTGTCGAAGGCCAAGTCGATGATTTCAAATCGAAGGCCGGACAGAAGCAGAAAACCAATTTGACGCAAGAAGAAGCTGCGAACTCCCGCCAAAGAGAAGTCCTGCTGCTGGCGCGCGCGCGAGTGCAACATGAATTGGAAGTCAGTTATGACCCGCGCCGCCAGGAACAACTGAAGCTTGCGTTGGCGCACTTGGACGCGCAGCTCGGCGGCAACTCACCTTCTGATGATGGTCAACGCTGAGCCGGTGCAGGCCAGCATCGGGCAAATCGCCTTCCTCTAACTTCGATTCAGGCCAAAATGGATTTCAGCTCAGGTGTTGTTCAATTGACTGGGTGATGGAGTGCAAGCATGATCGTCTCGGAAAAGGTGCCGGTGAACCCAGTAGAGGAAAGTGCAAGCTGGCATCGGAACTGGATCTCGGGAGATCTGAGGATGAAGACCGTAGGTATTATCGGCGGCATCGGGCCGGAGTCCACGATCGAATATTATCGCTCGACGATTGCCGCATACCGCGAGCAGAAAGGCGATGGAAGTTATCCCTCCATCATCATAAATAGCATTGATCTGAAAAAGCTGCTCGATCTGGTGGCCGCGAATCAATTGGCCGAGGTAACGCGGTATCTGGCAGCCGAAGTGCAACGACTGGCGAACGCGGGGGCTGAATGCGGATTGCTGGCGGCTAATACGCCGCATATCGTATTCGATGAAGTGCAGAGCCAGTCGCCGATTCCGTTGATCAGTATTGTGCAAGCAACGTGCGACGCCGCAAAGGCTTTGGGATTGAAAAAGATCGGCCTGTTCGGCACGCGGTTCACGATGGAAGGGGAATTTTATCCCTCCGTTTTTTCGAAGCAAGGAATTGCGCTGGTGATTCCCGAGAAAGAGGAACGGGAATACATCCATGACAAGTACGTGAATGAACTGTTGAGGGGAATATTCCTGCCGGAAACGCGCGAGCGTTTGCTGACCATCGTCGATCACATGCTGGCGCGGGAAGAAATTCAGGGACTAATTTTGGGTGGCACGGAATTGCCCTTGATCCTGCGCGACGCCATCTATCGCGGCATTCCATTTCTGGATACGACCCAGATTCACGTAAAAGCGCTGGTCGAAAGGCTGCTATAGAACAGGAAATCGAGCGTGGAATATAGAGAGCAAAACCCGGATGCGGTCAACTATTTCTTGGATTACTTCTTGGATTGCAGCAGGGCCCAAAATTTGTTGATCAAACTTTCGTGTTTTTCGGGAGCCGGAGCGGGAGCGGGGGACTGGGCGGCCGCGTCGGCGGCGTCGGTTACTTTTTTCAGTGTCTTCAGCGGCAGGGGAATGCGGATCAACTGCCCGGGCTCGAGGCGATCGGGATTTTTCATTTCAGGATTCAGGAAGCGGATCTGCTCGAGAAGTTGCGCATCGAAATGACCGACATAAAGAAAACAGATCATTTGCAAAGTTTCATCCGGTTCGGCGGCGACCGTGACCACCTGATACTCGCTGGTGTCCTGAGGATCAGCAGGATAAGTTGTGGGCACGATTTCGGAATTCTCTGATTTGGCCGCCGGCGCGGCCGAGTTCGTAGAAAGATCGGGAGAACTGGAGGCCGAAGCGGTCTCCAGCCAGGGTCTCGCGAGTTTCAGAATGGAAGGGGAAAAATACCAACTTCCGGCGAGAGCGAGGATCAGCACAATCGTCGGGAAAAGCCAACGCTTTAGCAGGGACTGCGTATGCGTCTTGTAGGTAAGCGGCTGAGACATCTGGCGGCGAACCATTTCCGCGCGCCAGGCAGCAGCGGCTGTTGCCGCAGCCGGGTGAGTAGCCGGCTTCTTCGCGGGCGAGTTCACCGCTGGATTCACCAGGGCTTCCGTGGAAGCTTTTTCCGGGGTGGCTGCAACTTGCGGTCGCGGAGAGACGGACTCAAAGACGATCGGGGTTAGAACCTCATCGACTTGTGGAGGAAACGCAGGCGCCACGGGGCTGATTTCAGCAATTGCGCTGGGGCCGGCGAGAGACATTGCCTCAAAAACATCCGCAACGACCGGCTCGTGCTCAGGAGCCGCAGGTTCGTCTACAACGGACGTAACTTCTTCCTGTTCCCGGAGCACTTCCGCGGGGAGAGTTGCTGGGGCGGGATCGCTCGTCGTGGACATCTCGGCTGGAGCCGCGACCGCGTTACCGGCGTCTTCCACGACATCCGCAAAAACTTTCAGGTATTTTTCAACGGGCGAAGGCGCAGTGTCCGAGTCGGTCTTCTCGTACCTTTCGGCCGGAGCAGCGAACGCGACAGGTGGATATTTCACGAAATCCGAGAAAACTTTATAGACTGCTTCAACGGGCGGAGGCGCAATGGCGGCGTCGCTCGTCTTGGACATCTCGGCCGGAGCGGCAAGAGGTTGCGGCGCTTGTGGGACTTCGGGTTCCGGATTGAGCTCGAGCACCACTTCCTGATACATGGCAAAGGCAGGCTCGGCCACAACATCATCGACGCGATCCGTTGTTGAAGGTGCCGCAGAGATGAGCGCTGGCGGAGCGCTGGGTTTTTCGTCGGGACGATCCACAACTTCCTCGATTTGTTCAACGGGGGAAGGTGCAGGGCCGGCATCGCTCGTCGTGGACATCGCCGCCGGAGCAGCAGCAGAGGCCGGCGCTTGCGTGGACTCCAACTCCCAGGTGAAATCAGGCACAGAATCGGGGACGATCGCAGGTGACTGTGCAATTTCAGCCGCAACAGGATCTGCTTGCACTGCCGTGGGAGGAGCGGCAGAGACGGGCGCTGGCGGAGCGTGGGCTTCGCCGTTGAGACTAGCGACGATTTTTTCGAGGATCGACAATACCGGCTGCGTCGCATCGCTCGAATCAAATTCCTCCGTGGAAGCAGCGACGATGACGGGAGCCTGCGCGAGGGGCGCTGCCAGTCCGAGCCGGACCGCAACATCTCGAACCAGCGCCGCGTTCACACTCAGTTGGCCTCTCTTGTGGGCCGCTGACAACGAGCTGTAGCAAATGTTGTTGATGTTCCGCGGGACGCCGCCACTTAGTTGCGCGATCAACTTTAAAGCGTCCTGCGTAAAGATCGGGCCGCCGGAGTATCCCGCCACAGTCAGCCGATGCTCGATGTAACACGCCGTCTCGGAAGCATTAAAGGGCTGCAAATGGCACATCACCGTGATGCGCTGGCGCAATTGCGAAAGTTGGGGCTGCGCGAGCTTCGCGGCCAAATGAGGTTGCCCAGCCAGAACAATTTGCAGCAATTTTGTGTTTTCGCGTTCGAAATTGGAAAGCAGGCGCACGGTTTCGAGAACGGAATCGTCCAGATTTTGAGCTTCGTCAACCACCAGCACAAAACGCTTGCCCGCCAGCATCTCGTCGAACAGGACCTGGTTCAATCGATTGTGCATGGTCACCAGGCTCATGCCCTCGGGCTGAATCCCCAATTCGCTGAGCAAGTAACCGAAGAAGTCGCGGGAATCGCACTGCGTTTGGAAGATGAAGGCGGTGCGAGCCGAATCGCGCAATTCATTGAGCAGTTGGTAAAGCACGGTGGTCTTGCCCATGCCGGGTTGGGCAATCAGGGTCAGGAATCCACGGTCATCCTGAATTCCGGAGGAGAGATCGGACAATGCGTTGCGATGAGTTTGGCTCGGAAAAAGATAAGCGGGGTTCGGCGTGACGCCGAACGGCTGCTGTTGCAGGTGGAAGAAATCGAGAAACACCGCCACGAGCTCCTTTTCCGCCAAGGCCCGAAAAAGCAGGCTCCGGAAGAATCCCCAGCTTCAGCGCCGCAGGATGATCAGGCGGGCGCCAGGGTCTTCTGCGAGGCCCCGCCTTCGACCCGGCTGCGAAAGCGAATACGCGCAGTTCAAGTCACCTGCGGGAATCGCCAGTTTGCTATAAAGGGCGGGGAGGATGCAAGAGGCACCAAAGTTGGGGGTAGGGCGGTCCTGGTCCTGGTACTGAGCGGTTGAAGCTGCGCTCCGAAGAGCCACAGATTGCGCAAAGGATTTCACCCTAGCCATTCGGCCTGCGGAAGGCATCACGGCTGTGCCGTTGAGCTAGCCGGCTCTTGCGGGAAGCGCTAGAGTGAAACCTTTGTGAACCTGGGCCGTCAGAAGAAGAGAGATTCCAGCGGGAGGATTTTCATGAATCTGGCACTCAGAATCGGGACGTTGATTTGCGTGACACTTCTCGGCCTCACAGTGGCGAAGGCGGAATTGACGAAGCGAGACGCGGACCTATCCGCCCCCGATGGAGTGAAGCTGAAAGTGACGTATTTCTCCGCAGGGAAGCCCGGACCGGGCGCAATGCTCTAGGAGGCGCTGCCGTCGAGGATGGCGCGGATGGGCTTGGCGAATTCGGCGCTGTCGCGGTCATCGGTGACCAGCTCGATCTGCTTGGGGCTGCCAACGCCGATTCCCAATTGCACGGCGCGTGCGATTTGCTCCTGCTCAAAAATCGCGCCACGGCTGACTTCCGGCGTCGTCCCGAAATAGCGGAGGATGGCCACGCCTACCGCGTCAATCGCCACGCGATCCGTTCCGGCAAGAATCACATTCGATCTCACCAATTTCCCACTTTCCGGCCCGCCGGTCGTAAACGCTTCCACGCCATCGAGCACAATCAGTTCCGGCACATAAGCGGCATTGATTTCCGCGATCATTCGACGCTGGTCGGGAGAGCTGTGCAGCTCGCTCATGTAATTGTAGGAATCGCCGGGAACGCGCTTGGCCGCCAGGCCCACGGAATTCTTCAGCGATAGAGTGAAGTGTCCGCCGAAGCGATGGGTCTTCAGGCAGCAGGTTTGGACCACGCTGCCGGCATTGCGCACCACGTTGGGCAGAGCGAACCCACGCCCCCAATGCATGTCGGCATGTTTGACGGAATGCCAATCTTCGGCCGGCAATTCATCCAGCACGATCGCTTTTACGCTCAGTTCTTTCGCCAGGGTGAACGCGCCTTTCCTTTCCATCACTTCGCGGGTGTTGCCCATGCCGCTGCGATCACCGATAGTCAGCGGGCCAGCTCCCAGGGCGTTCAGCTTGCGGATCAGCGCAACCAGCGTGTCGTTATGGGTTGAGCCGGGAGGCGTATCAGCACTATTGAAATTGGGCTTGATGAAAATATCTTTGCCGCCGAAGCGTTTCATTCCCAGCAAATCAATGGCGTGATTCACTCCAGCGGCGCGATCGGAAGTTTTTACAAACGCGACGTGAGCGGTTGTCGAAGTGGCGGCCGAAGGGAATGAGGATGCCGTGGAGGCCCAGAGGCCTTCAGTCGCACGAAGGAGCGGCGAAGCCAGCGCCATCCCGCCGAATCCCACTCCGCTCTTCAAGAATTGTCTGCGATCCATGGGTCCCTCCTCGCCGTCGATTCCCGCGGCGCAACTTTCCTTATAGACGCATTCTAGCTCCCGATGGCTTCCCAGGAATGCAAAAATGCGCACCCAAATGTAGGGGCCGGCTTCAGCCGCGCCCATTTTCCGTCTATACTGGCAACTTTTAAGCAGCTTTTGCGTATCTATATCAAATGCCCATGCGCCCGCACTTCAAACTCGCATTATTTTCGATCTTCCTGTTTGGCCTCGCCAGCGCCGCCCCAGCGCAGGATGCGGCGAAGATTTTGCAGCAATACGTGAAGGCCGCGGGTGGTTCGAAGGCACTATCGCGGATCCAGACCCTGACAATTGAAGGCAGGATTGCGGCGGGTGCGGAGGGGAAGCCGGGGACGTTCACGTTCTATACCAAGCTGCCGAACCGGTATTACTCGGAGATGATTTCCGGGGAGAAGGATTTTATCGAGGCGTACAACGGCAAGTCGGCCTGGCGCCAGGTGGCGTCGGGAGAATTCGGCACGATGCTGGGGCCGGAAGCGGCGCAATTGGAGGCGGCGTCGCAAGTTGCCAATTCGCGTTTGGTAAATTTGAAGAAGAGCAAGCTGGTGGTGACGCTGGCAGGGCATGCCCAAGTGGGCGGAAAGGATGCGCTGCAGGTGGAAGTGACTACGGCGTCCGGGGCGAAGCGGGAGGTGTTCTTCGATCCGCAGACACACCTGATGGTGAAGGAATCGGCCGTTGGGGAAGCCGGGCAGGAAGAAATTTTGTACGGCGAGTATCGCGCGGAAGCAGGAGTCCAGACTCCGCACAGAATCGAGCTGCACCGCGGCAGCGAGACGTTTTGGGTGGACGTTACGCGCGTCGAGATCAACGGCAGCGTCAGCGAGCGCGTGTTCGATTTTCCGCGGAAGTCGCAAGTGCAGTTACCCGATTTGAAAGCGCTGTTCAAGGAAATTGCGCAGAATCAGAAAGCGATCGACAAGATCAAGGAAGATTACAGCGGCACGCGCAACGAGACGCAGACGGAGTACGACGGCAGCGGCAAAGTGAAGAAGCAGGAAACAACGGAACATACATTTTTCTATTTGAATGGCGGCGAAATTTCGACACTGGTGAAGAAAAACGGAAAGCCTCTGAGCGCGGAAGAGCAGAAGAAAGAAAACGAGCGCGTGCAGAAACGCATCGAGGAAGTGCAGAAGAACCAGGAGAAGAAGGAAGCGAAGGAAGCAAAAGCCAAGGAGGAAGGGAAGGAAGATAAGGACGAAGATGTGGGAATCGAGCAGTTCCTGCGCGCGAGCCAGTTCGTGAATCCGCGGCGCGAGCGATTTCGCGGACAGGATGTCCTGGTATTCGATTTCGAAAAGAATCCGGATTACAAGCCGAAGAAGTTGGCGGAGAAAATGGTGCAGCAACTGGCCGGCGTGGTGTGGATCGACGAAAAGGCGCACGATGTGGCGCGGCTCGAAGCATATTTCGTGGGCGACGTGAAAATCGCGGGCGGCCTGCTGATCAATTTGCAGAAGGGGACCAGCTTCGTCTTCGAGCAAAGCTACGTAAACAACGAAGTCTGGTTGCCCACCTACAACGAGGTGCACCTGGGGGCGCGGGTGTTCCTGGTGAAGGGCTTCAAGGTGAGCGAAGTGACCCGCTACTCCAACTATAAGAAATTCCACGTCGAGAGTTTGACCACGGTCGGCGCGCCGAAAACCCCGTAAAAAATGCCGTTAGAAGTTGCCGTCATGCTGAGCGAAGCGAAGCATCCCGAGAGTAAGATACCCAGCGCCTGGGATTCCTCGGGTCCAAAACGCGCCCTCGGCCGTGGGGGTTGCAGCAGGTAATCCTGTAGGATACAGTTACAACACAAACGCCGGAGTGGCGGAATGGCAGACGCGGCGGACTCAAAATCCGTTGGTCGCAAGGCCGTGTGGGTTCGACTCCCTCCTCCGGCACCATCTTTTCTTCGATGTTTATAAGGCTTTTTTGAAGGCTTGAAACTTGGCGTCACCTAAGCGTCATCGGCTCTTGGCACTCTTCCGTACGAGCCACGCTTCCGTCACAACTTTCTACGTTTCGCACGGGAAATGACCACCAGTCCACCACTCTCAGACGCCAAGGCGCAGCACTACATTCCAAAGTTCTATCTGAAGGGATTCACAGACAAGAAGGGTGTTCTGTGGGTGTACGAAAAGTTCAAGCCGATGAGGGAATCCAAACCCAAAAACGAAGCGCACCACCCCGACTACTACACCCACGCTGAAAAGGGAGAACGCGACGAGACCGCTGAAAATGTATTAATGGAAGTCGAATCTAAAGTAGCGCCTATTGTTCGCGAGCTGTCCACTCCGCAGTATGTGCTTACACCCGAAAATGCCGGACATCTCATGATTTTCGTTGCGATCATGTTCGCCAGAGTACCCAGTTGGCGCGAATATCTTGATAACATGGCCGCAAGAACCGCGAAAGAGCTTCATCGTAAAATTGCAAGCGACAAGGAAAGATTCTACAAGTCGTGTGCAGATATGGAAAGATCAACGGGCAAGCTCTTGGGAATAGACTATGAAGAAATGCGCCAGAGTATCCTACGGGAAAATTTCGATGTGTTGCAGGAATCAACCGCGTACAATCTCGGGGCGATGTTTACTTCCGCACTGGATGTCGCGGAAGAGTTGAAGGAGTTTGGGTATCAAACCCTATATGCTCCTGCGGGGAAGCCCTTTCTAACCTCTGACTCTCCGGTATTCACGCTTCGGCCTGAAGGTGACCGCCAAGCTTCAATTAGCATGGGCTTTGGCTGGCCCCACGTAGAAGTTTACTTTCCTTTGAACAAAAGAGCTTGCCTAAAAATGAAAAGAGGAATTCAGCCGGGAGCTTGGCTTGCAGACGAATGGCGCGTGGAACAAATCAACAATATTGTGATGGCAACCGCCACTCGATACATGTACTCATCTCAAGGGTACCCAAGAATCGGCAGATTGTTCGATGAGCGTGGCTGCAAGGTGCGACCGGGTAAGGAAGCATTCTTATCTAAACCGCCCACGGGCCACGGAGTTCTTTTTTGAGGCCTGCAAAATCTTTGCAATTGAAGGGTTTAGTTCGAGCAACAAATCGGGCTAGGCGCTGGTACCGTCGGACGAGGTTTCATGGATGTTGAATTCCCATTTCAGTGTGACGTTCTTTGTGAACGGTCGACTAGCCATTCTGATAGACTCCAATACGCTACTTCGGTTCCTCCCTCTTCGGTTCGTCACTATGGAGCGCGTTCCACACCAACCTCTCAGATTCAAACTCTGCCTTCTCCGCGTCGAAAGCCTCCTTCTCTTTCTGTAGTTCGGCTTCTCTATTCCGCAATTCTTCGAATTCCTTGGACCAACGGGTGAACGATTCCGCCGAAGTCTTGCTAGATTTCACTGTGGTCTCGGCAAACTCCGCTTCTCGACTTCGCAAGCTTAAGAACATGACGAGCAGCACGCCGCAGCCGAAGCAAAGCAAGCCGAACGCAACGGCCACCGGCACATAGTTCACGGCTTCATAGCTCACGCTGAGCACAGCCGCAAGCGCAAATCCTCCGCCAAACCACAACAGTTGCTGGAGTTCTTGATTCATGGCGGGCATCATACGCCGCATGGTAAAGGTGCAGCAAGAAGATGAAGTGCATTGAAGCGTACAGTTCGCTACGGCCTAGGGAAAAGCATAGGTTTGTAATGCGAAGAATTCTCAGAGCGTAGGAACGCCGGAAATGTAAGCCTTGACTGGTATATAGACACTTATATAATCAGCTGCGACGTCAACGGGAAGGAGGA
>JBGQGW010000109.1:0-12312 GCA_041497605.1 Terriglobia bacterium
CGTTATTCCAATACGAATTCATACGAATCACCGGGGAAGCCATCCGGTGAAAACTCCGCCGTCTCCAGTCACGATGCCGGGCTCCCTCCGCAATTGCCAGCCAACCATTGGATTGTCACGACCCACGCGGAGAAAATGGAAATCCGCATCCGGTTTGCTCGCCGCGCTCCTGCTTGGTCTGTTCGTTGGGCCACTCGCACATCCCGCGCCGCTCCCCGCGGCAGATGGCGTAGTTTCTGTCCAATGCGCCGACGAATCCGGCATCAATCTGGGCCAGGTGAAACTGGAGTTGGTGCGATCCCCTGGCGCGATGGTCGAGACGATCCTTACAGACTCTACCGGACGAGCCGAATTCCGTCATGTGACGGGAGGCAATTATCTTGTCCGCGCAACGAAGGATGGTTTCGCTCCGGCCCAGATTGAAGTGAACGTGCGCCCCAACCAGGCATCCTTCCCTGTTCGAATCCAGATGAGGGCGGAAGGAAAACCAAATGATCCGAGAGCCAGGATTTCGGTTCGCGAATTATCAATACCGGGAAAGGCGCACGACGAATTCTTGAAGGGCGTCGAGTTTCTAAAGGGAAAAAACGACCCGCAGCGCAGCATCGAGCACTTTCAGAAAGCGATCCACGATTTTCCGGATTATTACGAAGCCTATTTTCTGTTGGGCATGGCTCAGGCGGCGACCAATTCTTCCGAAGACGCCATTGGGTCCCTGCGCAAGGCGATCGAGCTGAAGGCGTCGTTTCTCGAACCTTATTATCCGCTCGGGGTGCTGCTCGAAACGAGAAAGGATTATGACGAGGCGGAACGTGTGCTGCAGGCGGCGTTCGAGCAGGACCCGAAGGGATGGCGCTGGCCTTTTGAAATGGCACGGTGTCTTGCGAGCACCAAACAGTGGAAGCAGGCGCTCGAATATGGCCAGAAGGCGCATGCGCTGCCCGACGTGCCCACCAAGGTCCACCTGCTGCTCGCCGATCTCTACTCGAACACGGGAGACCCGGTAAGAGCGGTGGCGGAACTCGAAGAGTTCAAGAAACTCGATCCGCAGAGTCCGTACATTCCTCGCGTCGAACAAGCGTTGCCGCAATTGCGCGAACGCGCCGCCCAGCTCGCCGCCCGACCGGCACACCCCTAGAAAACCACAATGCCCTCCCCCACGCCTCCGCTGCCAGAGCAAACCACAAAATTAAAGTTCAGGTTTGGTGCGCGCGAATGCGGGACTATAATGCGCCGCGCGGGTTCGGGGATGAATGCGCGTGCTGCTAAGCAATCGAAGAGTTTGGAACTCGAACGGATTTCAACGGGGACGCAAATTCACAGGGGGATAAAATTGATGCGGCGATTTGTGGCTTTGATGGCGATTTGTCTTATTAGCATTCCGACATTTGCGTTGCCTGCTGACTCGATGCAAGGCCTGGCCGGATACTCGCGGGAGTCCGCGAAGGCGGAGCGTGATTGGGAAGCAAAATTCCAGGCGATTCCTCAACCGGACATCGAACGCGACACCATGAAGCGGCTGGCCGCCCGCCCGCACCATGTAGGTTCACCTTACGACAAAGAAAATGCGGAATGGATTCTCTCGCAATACAAGGCTTGGGGATTTGATGCGCATATTGAGGAATTCGAGGTTTTATTTCCGACACCGAAGGCGCGCGCAGTCGAGCTTCTGGAGCCATCGAAATTCACGGCCAAGCTGCAGGAACCGACGCTGGCGGTGGACCCGACTTCCAACCAGCAGTCGGAGCAGCTTCCGACGTACAACGCATACTCGATTGATGGAGATGTGACGGCGCCGCTGGTGTACGTCAACTACGGCATTCCGGAGGATTACGAGCGGCTCGAGCGAATGGGAATCTCGGTGAAAGGAGCCATCGTCATCGCGCGTTACTACCATTCCTGGCGCGGCATCAAGCCGAAGGTTGCGGCGGAGCATGGCGCGATCGGCTGCTTGATTTATTCCGACCCGCACGAAGACGGATATTTTGAAGGCGACGTCTTCCATGCCGGCGCGTATCGCCCTGTGGATGGCGCACAGCGCGGCAGCGTTGCGGACAATCCCCTTTTCCCCGGCGATCCGTTAACGCCGGGCGTGGGAGCGACGAAAGATGCGAAAAGGCTGGCCGTAAAGGATTCGCCGGTGATCACGAAGATTCCGGTGTTACCGATTTCTTACGGCGATGCCCAGCCGCTTCTCGCGGCGCTCACGGGGCCAATCGTGCCGGAAGCTTGGCGCGGCTCGCTGGCGCTGCCCTATCACGTGGGGCCCGGGCCGGCGAAAGTGCATCTGAAGGTGCAATCCAATTGGGATCTCAAGACCATTTACGATGTGATTGCCAAAATTCCGGGTTCGGTATTTCCGGACCAATGGGTCATTCGCGGCAACCATCACGATGCCTGGGTGAATGGCGCGGAAGATCCGATCTCGGGGCAGGTTGCTCTGCTGGAAGAAGCACGCGGCCTGGGTGAGTTATTGAAGCAAGGATGGAAACCAAAGCGGACAGTTATCTATTGTTCCTGGGACGCGGAAGAGCCGGGATTGCTCGGATCAACGGAATGGGTGGAGACCCACGGCGACGAACTGCGGCAACATGCCGCGGTTTACATCAATTCGGATGGAAATGGGCGGGGATTCCTGAACATGGAGGGATCGCACTCACTCGAAAGATTTATCAACGGAGTGGCGCGAGATGTACAGGACCCGGAAACGAAGATGACGGCGTGGAAACGCGATCAATTGAATCAGATTTCGAAGGCGCATACCGCGGAGGAGCGGCAGGAAATTCGCCAGCGCGCCGACTTGCGAATCGGCGCATTGGGTTCGGGATCGGACTGGGCGGCGTTTCTCGATCACGAAGGGATCGCCTCGCTGGATATCAGTTTCGGCGGCGAGACCGGCGGCGGGATCTACCATTCCATTTACGACGACTTTTATTGGTACACTCATTTTTCGGACACGGACTTTGTTTACGGGCGCGCGCTCTCGCAGGCAGGCGGCACGGCGGTGATGCGAATGGCAGATGCCGAGCTGTTACCATACAACTTCACCGATTTTGCCGATACGATCCACAAATATATGCACGAGATCGAGAAGCTTCTGAAGGACAAGCAAGACTCGGTTCGGGAACAAAATCGAGAACTCGAAGAAGGAGTTTTCAAAGCGACAGCTGATCCCCGGAAAACGTTTGTGCCGCCCGCGAAGGAAGAGGCGCCGCCGCATCTGAATTTTGCGCCGCTCGAGAATGCCGCGGATGCACTGACGCAGAGCGCGGAACATTATGACCGGGCGCTTGGACAAACGCAGAAGGATGGCGCCTGGACGATTTCGCAGGCTTCGCTCAATGCTGTGAACGAGAAACTGGTGATGAGCGAGCGGAAGTTGACGAGCCCGGAAGGACTGCCGCGGCGCCCCTGGTATCAGCACATGATTTATGCGCCGGGAGCGTACACCGGCTACGGGGTGAAGACAATTCCGGGCGTCCGCGAGGCCATCGAGCAGAAGAGATGGAAAGAGGCGGACGAGCAAATCATCCGCGCCGCGAGTGTGCTACAAGCCGAGGCGGCGTTGATCGAATCTGCCGCGGTGGATTTGGAACAGAACAAACAGTGACAATTTGCCAGTGAATCGAAGCACGGCTATAGAATTGAGGAGTAATATTGGCGTTAGGCGGCTCGCCATCGGGCCGAACCGCGTGAAAGCGGACCGCCCAACTCGTTTATGAGAAATGGCTGGAGAGCAGCGATGCGTTTGCGAATCGATTGGAGAGTAGCTGTGGTTTTAGCCGGGCTTGCGCTGGTGTGCGGCAATGCCGGCGCGCAGAGTTCGAAAGTCACCTGGGACAAGAATTTCAATTTCGGCGAGCACACGCGCTATGCGTGGAAGAAGAATCACCTGGTGCTCGCCCAAAGTCCGGACGATCTGGCGTTGCTGGACAGGGCGATCATGCAATCCGTGACTCAGAAATTGAAGCCGGAAGGATTTACCGAGGACGAGGAAAAACCGGATTTTTTTATTTTCTACGAAGCCGACACCATGGGAGGCATCAGCGGGGGCGGCGGTCCGGCGGTGAATCCAAACGCGGGGTATTCACGGGCCAAGGTGGGAGGGATTGCGCCGAGCTCTTCGATTTCAGTCGTCGCTGCAATCTCATTTCACATGGTGGATGCGCACACCGGCAAGCCAATCTGGGATTCCTTCTCGAAGAGAAAAATCCGCGACCCGAACAAGGAAGCAGAAAAGCCGGAAATCATCATTGCGGATTTGACCGAAAAAATATTCAAGGATTTTCCGCCGAAGAAGTAGCGAAGTACCGATTTATTCCGCAGATGTTTTTTCCGGGGATTCGAGCGGGCCTTCCCACTTCACGATTTTCAGATCGAGCACGAAAATCGAATACATGACGGGGACCATCAACAGGGTGACAAACGTGGCGACCGCCAAGCCGCCGATTCGCGAGTAGCACAGGGGCTGCCACAGCGGTCCTCCATGAAGCGCCAGGGGAAAAAGGGCCAGCACCGTGGCGCCGACCGTGATCAGCACGGGACGCAAACGCACGATTCCGGCATCCACCAGGGCGCGCTCCAGCGGTTCACCCTTTTCATGTATCTCCTCGATGAAATCAAACAGCACAATTACGTGGCTGACGATGACACCGATCAAGCTGGCGATGCCCAAGAAGGCCATGAATCCGAATGGCGATCCCATAATGTAGAGGGCGATCAAGGCCCCGACGACGCCATACGGAACGGCCGCGAAAACCAGGAGCGGCTTGATGGCGTGGTTGAATTGCAAGACGAGCGCCAGGAAAATAGCCGCGATGGAAATGCCCATCACAACGGCCAAGTTTTTGAAGCCTTCCACCTGCTTTGCGTTCTCGCCGCCAATCACCAGTTGATAGCCGGGTGGCAAGGAGCGCTGAAGAGCAAGAAGCTTGGGCATCGCCGCCGAGATGATCTCCGAAGGCAGAGCGCCCGTGGCCGTCGAGCACCTCACGCTGATGGTACGGAAATGTTCCTGGCGCCGGATTCGCTGCGATTCCAGGGTATTCACGATCGTGGAAATCTGCGACAGCGGAACCTTGGCAGTGCTCTGCGAGGAATAGACGTAGAGATTTTGAATATCCGAAAGTTGCGCGCGTTCTTCCATGCGCAGGCGGGTGACAACCGGAATCTGCTTATCCCCTTCGCGGAGCGTGGTGACGGCCATGCCACTCATCGCCGCGGTTGAGGAACGCGCCACGTCCATATTGGTGACGCCGGCGAGATTGGCGCGATCGGGATCAACCTCGCGTTTCACAATGGCGCTTTCCTGGTCCCAGTCATCATTGACGCGAACGGCTTGCGGAATGGGGCGGAGAATGTCTTTGACCTGGTCGGCAATCGCGCGAAGAGTGAGGATATCTTTTTTCTCCTGGACCGACGATACGTCAGCCTGGCCGGAGATAAAAATCTGAACGGGCTGGTCGACCGGATTGGTCTGCAATTGTTTGATGTCCACGCGAGCGCCGGGAACCTCGGAGGAGACGGCTTCCTGCAGAATGCCGACCAACTTCGGCGTATCTTCCTTATTGAACACCTGAAGAATGAGCTGGGCGTAATTGAGCTGCTGCATTTCGGGCGAGACCGAAACCCAGAAGCGCGGTCCGCCGCCTCCTACGAATGTGGTGAGCGATTCCAGGATTTGCCTCGGCTTGCCATCCTTGCCGGGGTGTTGGCGGCCATATTCATCCGCCGTTTTGCGAATCACCTCTTCCACGCGAGCAGTGGTTTCATTGGTGGCGGAAAACGGCGAATCATTCGGCAGCCAGACGTCCACGGTGGACCGATACTGGACATCATCCGGGAAAAACTGGCTCCGGAGCTGCTTCGAGACGAAGTACCCGAGAACGAGGAAGGCGAGCGAACAGAAGGAAACCTTCCAGCATTGTGACAGACTTCGCGCCGGCATACGGGCATTTCGGAAATTGGAAGCGGGATGTGTGGAACGGATTCAATAATGCCTATCTGCGGCACATGCGGAAAGAGTGTTCGTGTTCGGTTCATCGACTTCGAAGCGAAGGATAAGAGATGGGATTGTGCCGACTGTATCGGACTTTCGAAGACCGATCCTCTTCGCACCACGGCTGAAAAGATCGAGAAGGCAGAAGCCGACGGGACGCTCGACAAATACAAATTGTCAGAGCGACTTGAGAACCTGAAAGGAAGGAAGGTGCAGTGATGGGGTGCAATGACCGTGAACATCAAGCCCTATCGTCCGGAAAGAGATCATGGATGAGGTTCGATCGGAATTGGGGATGAAGTATTTGCCGCGATTGAGATTAGGGACGATTTCGTTTGCAACCCACACACGAACACCAGCGTTCGAACTTTCCGTCAAGTCCCTTCCATAACCTCGGCCAATGACGGCGTATAAAGAGTGACGGCTCTATTGTACTGACAGGACACCTGCTTTGAGTTCTTTGTAGGTCTTTAAAAAACCCTTACAGTGTTTGGCTGCGTCTTTTGGGCCTGTCTTGTTCTTGCACTCTGTCTCTCGCGCCTCTAATGGGGCATTCATCTCCCCGCAACCAACTAGCGTGCCGTTTGACAATTGTAGGTTGTTAGCTGGGTTTTGATAGCAATATTTTGTGTCCTTCCAGATTTGCTCTTGTGTGGCGTGCGTGCCGTCTAGTGGACTCGCTGCGATTTTCGTGTTTGGGGGTAGAGGATTGTTCGGTGTATTGGTTGGTGTGATTGGCGCGGCCGTTTCCTTCGGAGTTTCCTCCGGCTCCACTTCGTTAGGTAGATTCTGGAGCTTCGCGGATTGATTCAGGAGCAACCGTTTCGCGTCGTTGATGGGGATTGCAAAGTTCAGATTTTCGCCGCCCTTGAGATACAGGGTCGTTATTCCAACTACTTCGCCAGCCATGTTGAACAGCGGGCCGCCGCTGCTGCCGGGAGAAATTGGCGCTGTGACTTGCAAGAATTTGCCGCCTTCCTCCTCGGCTGTTCGGATTCCGCTGACTATGCCGTTTGAGACTGTCGATTCGAGAGAAAGCGGATTGCCAATGGCAACGACTTCTTCTCCCACTTGAACTTGGTCCGAATTCCCGAGAGCGAGCGTCCGGAAGTTTTCGCCGTGCGCCTTGATGACGGCAACATCGCGGACTTTGTCGAATGCGAGCACTCCATCGACAACAAAGAAAGCACCGTCAGGGAGTTTAACGACAGCGGAGCTACCGTTTTCAATGACGTGATAGTTGGTCACAATCAGGCCGTCTCTGCCCACAAGGAACCCTGTACCTTGGGCGATGGCATTGCCATCTTTATCCGACATTGATAGAGGCGACGGCGCCAGTGGCGGCTTTGGCTATTGCGGGGATGTTCTTTCGGGGTGGTGTCGACTGCTGGTGTCGATGCCGCGCAGGAGCATTTGCGTCTAAGCCAGCCTGGCACACAGGTTTTATAGACACGACGGCCCACGGATCTTGAGGCTGCTGCGCAGGAGAATTCTGCCCGGCTAACGCAATGAGAAAAATCAGGAAAAGAAGTTTCATTGCAAAACGCCCGCCCATTCCGTTCTCCTTTCTTTGTAAATGCCTTCTACGTCGCAAGGAGAATCGCCACGCTTCCAGATGGTTTTGTTGTCGATATCTTCGTTGATGGCTCTCTTCGTCGTAAGTGCAGCCGATGGGACCACCATTCCTTCTTGGTTTTATGTTCGTTCGGGCTGTCCAGCCGGTCAATGGTACGAGTAACCAAACGATTACTTCTTGTCGATGATGCGACTGGACAGCGGTGCGTCTCGGTTAACAAGACGGCGGCTCTGCGGAAGCCATTGGAAGAGAAGTGGGCAGGTTTCCTCACGGTTCTGCGGGAGCTCGATCGAGCAGCGCAACGCCTGCCGCCAAACCGGAGTCCATCAAGGACCGCAAGGAAAATCAGCAGGACAGGATTGGCAATGGCGTGCAGAGCGGACAATTACCGCCGGCGAGACGAAAAAGCTGGAGACCAAGGAAGCGGGTCTGAACAAGGAAGAGAGCAATATGCGCAAGGCCGACGATGGTCACCTGTCCGCCGCCGATCGCGCCAAGCTGAACCAACAGCAGAACCACCTCTCGAAGCAGATCTACACCGACAAACACAATGCCAATAAGGCACACTACGGCAACAACGAAGTTGGCCAGCGCCGCGAGAATCAACAGGACCGCATCGCACAAGGGATCAAGAGCGGCCAACTGACCCCAAGTGAAACAGCGCACATCGAAAAAACGAACAGGGAATAAACAAGGAAGTCAGCGGAATGCGCCAAGCCAATGGCGGCAAACTGACGCCGGCCGACAAAAAGGTGGTGAATCAGCAGCAAAACAAGGAATCGAAACAGATTTACAACAAGAAACACAACGGCCGGAAGCAAGGCTGAGTCAAGAACCTCCGCCTGAACATCCCGGAAGAGCCCTTGCGATGACGCAAGGGCTCTTTTTTTGGGGTGATCTTGATTTTCTTGTACTACCGGGGACAAAATATTGTAATAAGGATAGGTTCAATTTGCCGGCCAGATCGGGCTCACTGGGCGGCTCCCAAAAAAACTAGTTGGGATTCACAGCTCTCAATGGTATTCATTTGAGCTATTTTGTAAACTGAACAGCCCCGGAGGGCTGGGAATGCCGCAGATATTTCATCGGAGCACGAATACTCTTTCCCGATTGAGCATATATGGCGCAGCATTCATTATTATACTATTGGGTTACGTACTCTATGAAGTAAGCGCGTCACCTTATTTGACGGACGTAAATGTGGCACGGGACCAGCCCGTGCCGTTCAGCCATAAACATCATGTGGGGGAACTCGGTGTAGATTGCCGTTATTGCCATACTTCGGTGGAAGATTCCTCTTTCGCCGGGCTTCCTCCCACCTCGACGTGCATGTCATGCCACTCGCAAATCTGGACCAACAGCCCGATGCTGGAGCCTGTGCGGGCCAGTTACCGGACGGACCGATCCATCGAATGGATCCGCGTGAATGCGGTGCCGGACTTCGTTTATTTCAACCACAGCATTCACATCAGCAAAGGAATTGGCTGCACGACCTGCCACGGGCCGATCGGCGAAATGCCGCTGACGTGGCGGGCGAACACGATGCAAATGGAATGGTGCCTGGGCTGTCACCGGGAACCGGAGCTTCAGGTTCGGCCGAAGGAGGCCGTGTTCGACGCCAGTTACAAGCCGCCGGCCAACCAGCAGGAGTTGGGACGCAGGCTGGTAAAAGAGTACAAGATCCAGAGTCTGACGAATTGCACCACGTGTCACCGGTAATTGTGACAAGCCTTTTAGAGAAAAATTTGACTTCATGGCGGATGAGGAAAACCTTGATAACGCAGGCGGGCAGATGACCATTCCGAGTCGCAAAGCCGATTCGATTGATCTTGCCGCGATCGAAGAAAAACTGCGAGGCGCGAAGGGAAAGCAATTCTGGCGGGGCCTCGACGAATTGGCGGAGTCGCCACGCTACCGGGAATTTCTGCACAACGAATTCGGCGACCCCGACATTGAGAAAGCGAGCGTCAGCCGGCGAGATGTGTTGAAACTCATGGCTGCTTCGGCGGCCTTCGCCGGGCTTACCGGCTGCACGAAACTTCCCACGCAACGAATTGTCCCGTACGTGCGGCAGCCCGAAGAAATTGTTCCGGGAAAGCCGCTGTTCTATGCGACGGCGATGACCATGGGCGGCGTCGCGCGAGGCCTGCTGGTGGAAAGCCACATGGGCCGCCCGACGAAGATCGAAGGCAATCCTGACCACCCGGCCAGCCTGGGCGCGACGAGCGTATTCGAGCAAGCTGCTCTACTGACGCTTTACGATCCCGATCGCGCGCAGGCGGTGACGAATGAAGGGCGCATCGCGACATGGGATCTGTTCCTCGCGGCATTGCGCCGGGCGCGCGACAATCACCGCCCCGGAAAAGGCGCCGGCCTCAGCATCCTTACCGAAACGATCACTTCCCCAACGCTCGGTTCGCAAATTCAGGGCCTTCTGGCCGAATTTCCGCAAGCCAAGTGGCACCAGTATGAACCGGTGGGGAGAGACGCGGCCCGTGAAGGCGCGCGCATGGCGTTCGGAGAATATGTCAATACGGTTTACCGGTTCGACCGGGCGGACGTGATTCTTTCACTCGACTCCGACTTCCTTTACAGCGGGCCGGGTAGCGTGAGGTACGCGCGCCAATTCGCAGACGGGCGTGATGTGGAAATGACCGGCGGAAAAATGAACCGGCTCTACGTGGTCGAAAGCACGCCTTCGATTACCGGTTCGAAGGCGGACCATCGGTTGCCGATGCGCAGCCGCGATGTGGAGCCGTTTGCGCGAGCAGTGGCGAGCAATTTGGGCATGCCGCCAGGCGGATCCACGGCAACCCAGGTGGGAGATGCTTGGATTGCGGCGCTGGCCGGCGACTTGCAGAAGCATCGCGGGCGGAGCATCGTGATCGCAGGCGACCAGCAGCCGCCCACCGTGCACGCGCTGGCTCATGCGATGAATTCAGCACTCGGCAATATCGGCGAGACGGTGACCCTCACCGATCCAATCGAAGTGAAACCAACCGATCAGATGCAGTCGATTGGAGCGCTGGTGGCGGACATGGCAACCGGACATGTACAAACGTTGCTGATCTTGGGCGGCAATCCCGTTTATACAGCGCCGGCGGATATGCAATTCGCGCAGAATTTTCTGAAGGTGCCGCTACGCATCCATTTGAGCCTGTACGACGACGAGACTTCGGATTTGTGCCACTGGCACGTGCCCGCGGCCCATTTTCTGGAAACGTGGAGCGATGCTCGCGCGTTCGATGGGACCGTCACAATTCTTCAGCCATTGATTTCGCCGCTTTACAACGGCAAGTCGGCGCACGAACTGCTGGCAGCGTTCCTGGGCGACGATATCCCGGCACACGATGTGGTGAAGACCTATTGGCAGAATCGGTTTACGGCCGCAAAACAGGGCGATGACAAGGCCTTCGAAGCGTTCTGGGAAACTTCGCTGCACGATGGCGTGGTGGCGAAGACAGCTCTGCCCCAGAAGCAGGTGCGGATGAGCGCGGCGCCGGCGGGAGGATCATCCCGGTCACAAACCGATCAGACCCAGCAAAGCCAGGCGGAGGGCGGGCTCGAAATCGTATTTCGGCCGGACCCGACCGTGTGGGATGGGCGCTTCGCAAACAATGGCTGGCTGCAGGAGCTGCCGAAGCCGCTGACACAGCTCACCTGGGACAACGCCGTGATGTTAAGCCCGCGCACGGCGCAGCGGCTGCAGGTGACGAACGAAGACGTTATCTCGCTGAAATACGCGGGACGCGCGATTCGCGGGCCGGCGTGGATCACGCCGGGACATGCCGATGAAAGCGCCACGGTGTATTTTGGCTACGGCCGGACGCGGGCCGGCCACGTGGGCGACGAACTGGGGTACAACGCGTATTTGCTGTGGGACTCGCGAACACCGTGGTTCGGTTCGGGGTTGGAGATGGAAAAGACGGGCGAGAGAAATCGCCTGGTCACCACGCAGTTCCATCATTCCATCGAGCATGATGGAAAGCAAGAAGACGAAGACAGCGTCCATGCCTTCGATCGCGACCTGGTGCGAATCGCGACGCTCGACGAATTCAAGAAGAATCCTACGTTCGCCCGGGACCCGGAAGAGGAAACGACAAGGGCTCAGTCTCTTTATCCTCCGTTCCCCTACACCGGATATTCCTGGGGCATGTCCATCGATTTGAATCGCTGTATCGGGTGCAACGCGTGTTCGATCGCTTGCCAGGCCGAAAACAACATTCCGGTGGTAGGAAAGCAGCAGGTGGGCGCGGGCCGAATCATGCACTGGATTCGAGTGGATACCTATTTCCGCGGTAGCCTGGATAACCCGGAGACGGTTCACGAACCATTGCCCTGCATGCACTGCGAAGATGCGCCTTGCGAAGTGGTTTGTCCGGTGGGAGCGACCACGCACAGTCCCGAAGGACTGAATGAGATGGTCTATAACCGCTGCGTGGGCACGCGGTATTGTTCGAACAACTGCCCATACAAAGTCCGTCGATTCAATTTCCTGCTGTTCAACGACTGGGAAACGCCCAGCCTGAAACTGCTGCGCAACCCCAACGTGACGGTGCGCAGCCGCGGCGTGATGGAGAAATGCACGTATTGCGTACAGCGGATCAATGCCGTGAAAATCGAAACGGAAAAGCAGGACCGCGCCGTGCGTGACGGTGAAATCGTGACCGCCTGCCAGCAGGTTTGCCCGGCGGACGCAATCGTGTTCGGGAATATCAATGACCCGAAGAGCCGCGTA
>JBGQGW010000110.1:0-12223 GCA_041497605.1 Terriglobia bacterium
CGGTCGAGAGTCTCGTCGAGCGCGCTGACCAGCGCGCAGCGCCAGAAACGATCGATGGCATTGGGGGTTTGCTTTTGGCTGCGCAGCCAATCGAGCATGGAGACGCCATCGGCCGAGGGGAGGCGTCCGCCGCTGCGCGCAATTTCAAGCAGCGCGCGGCCGATGCCGAGCTTGTCTTTCCAGGAGAGCGCCGGGAACAGCAGGAACGATGGAGCGAAATGGAAGGGCGGCGGGAGCGCCGAAGGCTCGATCGAGGAGCGGCGCCCGGCGCGGTCGGCGAAAATGTAGCGATTGTAATAACGGATTTTTCCGGCGGCGCCGACGCGGCGGTAGAAATCGTCGAGATTGGTGCAGCATCCCAGCGTGAGGTGCTGGCAATTATCCACGTGGCTGCCATCGGGGAGCGAATAGGAAGTGGCGCGTCCGCCGAGATGCGGCCGCTTTTCAAACATCCGGACCCGGCAGCCGGATTCAGCCAGCGCGACGGCGCAGGACAGTCCCGCCAGTCCCCCGCCGATCACGATCACGGTTTCGAAAGGCATCAGTTTGGTTACGCAAGCCTAGCCGCGCCCGCGCCAGGATCCAAATTTTTTCGGCGGCGGTGAGACGAGCGGGCGGGAGAGATAATACATCGTAATTGCGCGATTCGATTTTTTCGAGGATGCCGGAATAAATTCGCGCCAGCGCCCACAGAGCGCCGCGGCTATCCGGATCGACCAGATCGAGCAGCGGCCAGCCGTCGCGATAAAATTGCCAGGCGCGGTCGGCTTCGAATTGCATCATTTGGAGGAACGCGGGGCCAGGAGCGGCGGCGGCCAAATCGGCGCGCGCGCAGCCGAAGAGAACAAGATCTTCCCGCGGCAGATAAATGCGGCCCATTTCCAGATCGCGCTGAAGATCGCGGAGAATATTGGTGAGTTGGAATGCGATGCCCAGCGATTCGGCGAGCTCCGGAGCGTGGGCATCGCTGAAGCCGAATACGTACAAACAGCAGAGTCCCACAGTGCCGGCGACGCGATAGCAATATTCGTGGAGGCGGTCGAAGGTTTCGTATTCGGCGACTGACTGGTCCATTTCCGCGCCGGAAATCAGATCGTGCAAATAACGCTGCGGAATTTTGTAGCGCTCGATTGCGTGGCGAAACGCGGGCCAAATGGGATTCGAATCGTTTTCGCCCGCGAGGGCGCGATCCATTTCGGCGCGGCGCTGGGCCAGGCCGCGCTGCTTGTCAGACAATTCGCCGGGGGAATCGGCGATGTCGTCCACCTGGCGCATGAAGGCGTAGAGGGCGCAAAGAGCATCGCGCTTAGCATGAGGGAGAAGAAGAAAACCGTAGTAGAAATTGCGCGCAGCCACGCGCGCGAGTTTGCGGCAGTAAGCGTAGGACTGATCGATTGTTAACGGCGAGGGTGAGACCGGCGCGGGTGAGACCGGCGCGGGCGTGAGCGGCGCGGAAGAGAACGGCGCGGGCGGAAGAGGTCCCGTGGAGAGACGCTCAGGCATTGCGGCGGCTCGCCGGGGAATTCTGGTCCGGTTCTCCGTTCGCGGGATCGGAAGAAGCAGCCTGGAATATACGCGAGAGAAACGCACGGCCCAGGAGCCGCACTTGCGTGGCGCGGCCAAGCGCCGGGCGGTGATGCAAAGTGTCGTAACCGACCGCGGCAATGGAATCGAGAATGGCGAGCCCGCCGCGGCGGAACAGCTCAATATCCACGCGAAATTCGGGAGCGAGCATCGCGGGAAGCGGCGCGCCAACGGCAAATAGCTCGCGCGTGCGCTTGATCAGATCTTTCATCAGCGCTGCATACTGATTGCTGAAGCGATGCTTGAAGAGATCTTCTTCGGTGATGCCTCGCGCGGCGAGGGCATCGAGCGGGATGTAGATGCGATTTTTATCCAGGTCGCGGGCCACATCCTGCCAGAAATTCGCAAGCTGGAGCGCGGTGCAGGTGGCGTCGGCGAGCGACTGGCGCTCCTCGTCGCGGTAACCGCAGAGATACAGCACCAAGCGGCCCACGGGGTTCGCGGAATACCGGCAATAATCGAGAACAGCTTGCCAATCCGCATAACGATGGACGGTTTGATCCTGGCGAAAGGCCTTGAGCAGATCGGCGAAGGGCTCGAGGGGAATCTGAAACTCGCGCACCGTTTCCGCCAGCGCAACGAATACTGGATGCGAAGCCGAACCGGCGTATGCGCGGCGAAGTTCCTCCTCCCAGGCGTCGAGCAACTCGATGGCGCGGGCGGGGTCGGGAACTTCATCGCCTAGATCATCGGCCCAGCGGCAATAGGCGTAGACATTGTAAAAGTGCTGGTGAAGGCGGCGCGGCAACAGCCAGGAAACGACGGTGAAATTTTCGTAGTGGTGAGTGGCGAGCCAGCGCGTATAGTCGCGGGCCTCGCCGGGCGCGCAGCCGGCGGGCGGCAAATTTCGCGCGATTTCGAGTTCCGGTGTGGCGAGCATAAGGCCCCGGCCAGCGCGAGGCTAAGGGATGACGGCGGTTTTCAGTTCGCCGTTGCGATGCTTCATGTGTTCGAACATCTGCGGCAGTTCGCTCAGCGAAATTTCGCCGGTAATAAAATCGCTGGCGCGTACTTCCCCGCGAGAGATAGTCTCCAGCGCGTCGCGAATAAATCGCGGAGTGTGATGGAAGGTGGATTTGATGGTGACTTCGGAATAATGCAGCGCCGCGGGATCGAACTGCACCTGCGACCCGCGCGGGCAGCCGCCGAACAAATTCACCGTTCCGCCCTTGCGAACCATTTGAATCGCCCACTGCCAGGTGATGGGCGAACCGACTGCTTCGATCACATCGTCGGCGCCGCGGCCGCCTTCGGTGAGCTGGCGGACGGTTTGCACCGGGTCGGAAAGTTCATTGACGTCGAACGCAGCAATGGCGCCGAGCCGTTCGGCCGCGCGAATCTGGCTCTTGCGCTTGCCGATGGCGATGACGCGAACGCCGCGGCCGGACAGAATGCGGATAAACTTCAATCCGATCGGCCCGCAGCCGATGACCACGGTTGTGTCGCCGGGATTGATGCCGGTCTCTTCAATGCCACGGAGCACGCAGGCCAGCGGCTCAACCATCGCCGCGTCCACGAAGCTGACGTGATCCGGGATTTCCAGCAAATTCTGCCGCACGATGCGGCCGGGAATGCGGATATATTCCGCGTAAGCGCCGTTATTGAAGAGCAAATCCTCGCACAGGTTGGCATGCTCTTTCCGGCAGAACATGCAGACATTGCAAGGAGCGGAATTCGACGGCACCACGCGCATGCCGTTGTGGAGCCCGCCGTTGACGGCCGCTCCCTTGGCTTCAATGATGCCGGCGAGTTCGTGGCCAAAGACGGCAGGAGGCTCGATCATGCGCGGATGATACCCTTGCTTCCAAACTTTCAGGTCCGTACCGCAGGTCAGCGCCACTTTCACGCGCACGAGTACTTCGTCATCCGCCAGCGCCGGGATGTCAATCGATTCAATTTTTAGATCTTCGCGGCCATAAAGAACGGCTGCGGTCATATGGCCATTCATTTCCATTCGCATTAGGGCGTTACCACCACCTTCAAAGTATCACCGGATGGACGGGCAGCCAAGTCCAGCGCTTGAGCAATGTCCTCCAGGGGAAACCTATGGGAGATCAACTGGCGGACCGGCAGGCGCCGCTCGAATACCAGGCGAGCCGATTCGTTTTGATCCTCCACGGATGCGCTGTAACTCCCCAGGATTTCTTTCTCCTCGACGCCCACCGCCGCGGCGGGAAATTCGATCCGCATGACCGGATCATTATGAGCAAACAGTAGCACGCGGCCACCCGGCCGCGCGAGGGATAAGGCCTCTTCGACTAATGCCGGATTCGGCACGGCGATTAGTACGACATCCGCGCCCCTGCCAGAGGTGCGCTTACGAACTTCTTTAGCCAGATTGCCCGAGGCTGGATCGATGGAAACGGTGGCGCCGAGTTCCTTACTTTTCGCGCGGCGCTCCGACACCGGATCGCTGCTCATCAAGACGGCGCCTTCTTCGCGCGCCAGCAGCATCAGCAGCAAGCCAATCGGGCCTTGTCCAATGACGAGCACATCTTCGCCGGCTTCGACGCGTGCTTTGCGCACCGCTTTCAGGCAAGTGTTCACGGGCTCGACGAAGGTGGCTTCCTCAAAGCTGACATCCGGAGGCAGCGCGAGCATTCCGCGCTCGACAATCCAGGGCATGGCGCGCACAAACTGCGCGAAACCGCCGCCACTGGGCTCGAAGCCGGCGGTGAGGCCGACTTTCTTGTATTCGGGACACTGCGAAAAAAGCTTTCGCTCGCAATAAAAGCACGCGCCGCAGGGGATGTGATGAAAACTGACGACGCGATCGCCTTCCTTGAAAGCGGAGACGCCGTTGCCCACTTTCACCACGGTGCCAGCAACCTCGTGACCCAGGATTGCGGGCGGTTTCACAAAGCCGTGATGAATTTTTTTCAAATCGGTGCCGCAAATTCCGCAGGCAGCAACGCGGAACAATACTTCACCGTCGGAAATTTCCGGAACCGGCACATCCTCGACAACTACTTGTTTGTGGCCGCGATATACAGCGGCGCGCATAGTGCCGTTGGCGGCAGCGACGTGCTTTCGATCTTCGATTTGGGCGCTGACCGGATTCATACCGCAGCAACCTCGGGCACGGCCGCTGGAACGCTCCCGTGCGCGGCCAGCGAACCCGCGAAGGCGTCGAGAAATTTCGCCAGGTTCTCGGCGCCCCGCCGGCTCTGACGTCCCAACCGCAATACGCCAGGCAAGCGGTGAGGCACCCGCGCGAGGCGGCCAATCACTTTACCGAACCGGATGTGACCTTGTTCATCGGCGATGCCGTCGAAATTGAGCGGCAAGTCTTCGTTGGCATCGTCGGAAATGGAGCGGATCGCGACGGCTGGAATTCCAAATGCTTTTGCCTCGGAGAGAACCGAAAAGCTTTCCATTTCGATGGCGTCGGCTTCGAAACTCAGGCGGCGTTTTTGAGACGCGGTATGGACAATTTTCTCTACGGTAGCAAACATCTCCACTCGCCGAACACCATGATTTGCCGCGAGATCCAGAAGCGCGGGATCACTTTCGATTTGGCGGTTGCCCTGCACATCGCGCACGGCGGTTGCCGCCAGGATTTGGCCCAGGCCATGAACGGGCTTCAAACTCCCGGCGAGCCCCGATGAAATCACAATGTCCGGCGCGAACAGCAGGACGCTGCGCAAGGCGCGGCGGGCATTTTCGGAACCGATGCCGGTGAGCGCGACCTTCACCTGGGCCTCGCCGATCTGCGCTTCATAGAGCGCATGCGATTCACCGCCCACCCGGCGAAACGTGCGCAGTTTCCGCCAGGGAGCGAATTCCGTTTCGAGCGCGAAGGTGACGAGTATCTTCAAAGTTTTCTCTAAGCCGCCGCTGGGTGCGCTACGCGCGCGCAGCGCCCCGAGTGGACGTAACCATGCTCCTCGTACCAGCGGACAGCGCGTTCCAGCGCCGCTTCAATCGAACCGGCCTGATATCCCAATTCGCGCGCAGCCTTCGAACTTTCTACCCACATTTTGTGGCGCGACATGCGCACGCCTTCCACCGGAATTTGCGGCTCGCGGCCAACCACGCGCGAATACAATTGGTCGCCATAGGCGGCGGCAAGCGCCACCGCGTGCGGCAATCGCACGCGCGGCGCGGGTAGTCCGGTAATTTTCGCGAGCGCGTCGAGAACATTCTTCAGGGTCATGTTGCGTCCGCCCAGAATGTAGCGTTCGCCGATCCGGCCGTGCTCGGCGGCGAGCGCGTGCCCGGCGGCTACATCTTCCACCGCGACGAAATTCAATCCCGTATCCACGTAAGCGGGCATCCTCCCGTTCAGGAAATCGAGGATGATGCGGCCCGTCGGCGTCGGTTTCCAATCGCCCGGGCCGATCGGCGCGGTAGGATTGACGATCACAACCGGCAGGCCATTCGCGGCGGCGCGCAGGGCTTCTTGTTCGGCCAGGAATTTCGAGCGCTTGTAATGTCCGATCATTTCGTCAACACCGGCTTTCGTCTCTTCGTTCGGCAGCGAGCCCGGCCGGTGAACGGCAATCGTGGCAACGGTGCTGGTGTAAACAAATCGCACTACGCCCGCGCGCCCGGCGGCCTCGAGCAAATTGCGAGTGCCGGTGACGTTGTTTTCGTAAATTTCCTGTGGGTTCCGGCACCACAAGCGGTAATCAGCGGCCACGTGAATGACGCGGCTGACTCCTTGCAAAGCACGATCCAGCGAGGCGGCGTCGCGAAGGTCGCCTTCCATGCGCTCGACCTGCAGATTCTCGAGGGCATGCAGGCTGCTGCTGGAACGCAGTAGCACTCGAACGGGAAAGCCTGCCAGAGAGAGATGTCGAGCGACGTGACTGCCGACGAAACCGGCAGCCCCGGTTACCAGCGTGGTCCGGCCCGGCTCACTACCAGCCGTCATAATATGCGGAAGACCTCATCGTTCTGTTTGCTCGCATTCGCGGCGACGTTGACCAGCGATTCGTCGCGCGAGTGTCCATTCCCATTCGAATGACCGTTGCCGTTCGAATGCCCGTTGCCATTCGAGTGTGTTTTTCCGTTTCCATTACCCTGGTAGAGCTTTCCATTCACCGCGCCCATGCGCCCGGCGATTTGCCAGCGCAGCATTTTCCAGGTGTCGCCCAATTTCTTATTCCCGCCCAGCACCGCGGAAGCTTCGTAGCCGGCGTGGACCATGCAATCCTGGCAGCGCGGATCGCGGCCGCGGCCGTACTTCTCCCACGGAGTGTTATCGATCAACTCCTTGAAGGACTGGTGATGAGCGTCGGTCATCAAATAGCACGGGCCCTTCCAGCCGCGGGGGTTGTAGGTGGGATTGCCCCAGGCGGTGCACATCAACTCGCGTTCGCCGCGCAGGTATTCCATGTAAATCGGCGAGGTCATCACGTTATATTTTTCGAGCAGGCGGCTGGCGCGCTGGAATTTCTCGCGCACTTCCTCGCGCGACATGAAAATGTCCTTGGTTTGCACGGCGGCGTAGGAATAGGCGGGCGAAAGCATGTAGCCGTCCACGCCCAGCTTGTAGAGGAATTCAAAGAGTTCCGCCACTTCCTCGAGGTCCGTTTCCTTGTAAACCGTGGTATTCGAACAAACCAAAAAACCGGCCGCCTTGGCCGCCTTGATTCCTTCGATGGCCTCGCGGAACACGCCGTCGCGCTCGACGCACAGGTCGTGAGTCTTCTCCATCCCGTCCAGGTGAACGTTAAAGAAAAAGCTCGAAGTAGGCTTGAATTCATGCAGGCGCTTGCGGATGAACATTCCGTTGGTGCACAGATAAATATTCTTTTTTTGCGCGAGAATTTCCCGCGTCAGCCTGCCGATTTCCGGATAGATCATGGGCTCGCCGCCGCAGATGGAAACGATCGGCGCGCCGCAATCCTGCATGGCGGCCAGGCACTGCTCCACCGTCAGCATGTCGTTGATCGTGGATTTATATTCGCGAATGCGGCCGCAGCCGGTGCAGGTTAAATTGCACGCGTGCAACGGTTCCAGCATCATGACCAGCGGAAATTTTTTCTCGCCACGGATCGCCTTCCCGGCAAGATAGCCGGTCATATTGGCGGTCAGGCTCATCGGAAATCTCATTGCTTCACCCCATTCCCATTTTGTGGTGCGAACTGCTGCGGCTCAACGCGAGGGGCGCGAAATTCCGCAGCGCCTTGCCGCATGTTGCGATAGCGAGCCAGCGCGTACACCGGGAACGAATTCCGGTACAGATGGTATTTCAGGTAAAACACGCACGGGAATCCTGTGCCGGTGAACAAATCTTCATCCCACGTTCCGTCGGAATTCTGATGCTCCACCAAATATTCCACCGCGCGCTCGACCGCTGGATCATCCGGGCCCGCGACAGCCAGCAAACCAATTAAACCCCAGGCCGTCTGGGAAGGCGTGCTTCTTCCCTGCCCCTTTAGAGTTGGATTATCGTAAGAGGCAATGGATTCACCAAATCCGCCATCGGTATTCTGAACGGTACGCAGCCAGGCGGCGGCCCGGCGGCAATCCTCGGTGCGGCTCAGACCGATTGTTTCCAGGGCCCGCAGCACGCCGCTCGTCCCATAAATGTAATTCACTCCCCAGCGTCCGTACCAGGGCCCTTCGGGAGTCTGGTCCTTGGCGATAAACGCCAGAGCCTGCTGGATCACCGGGTTCGATGCTTGCCAGCCAAAGCGTCCCAGGCACTCGACCACGCGCGCCGTCAGGTCAGCCGTGGAAGGATCGATCATGGCATTGTGGTCGGCAAAAGGAATGTGGGTGAGCAGGGCGCGGTCGTTATTGCGGTCGAAGGAACCCCAGCCGCCATCGCGGTTCTGCATGCTCAGCATCCACTTCAGCCCGCGGCGCACGCCCTGATCCAGTCGGGTCTGATCGGGGAGAACCACGCGCTGCAGGGCCATCAAAACGAAAGCCGTGTCGTCCACGTCCGGGTAGAAATCATTGCGAAATTCGAAAGCCCAGCCGCCGGGCTCCGCATCGGGATTCTTCACTTGCCAGTCGCCAGGACCAAGAATTTGATTATCGAGCAGCCACCGCGCCGAGGAAACAAGCGCGGGGTGATCGGCCGCCACCCCGGCCTCTTCAAGAGAGACCATGGCAATGGCGGTGTCCCAAACGGGCGAAATGCATGGCTGCACGCGCAGGCTGCCGTTCTCTTCGATTTCATAGCCGGCGAGATGATTGATCTCGCGCGACGTGAGCGGATCATCGACTGGATGGCCCAGGGCCATCAGCGCAAAGATGGAATTCATCATCGCCGGATAAATCGTCCCCAGGCCGTCGCTGCGTTCCAGGCGCTCGTAGAGCCAACTCTTGGCCAGAGAAAGGGCGCGTTTGCGGAACGGCTTCCAGGGCATGCGTTCGTGAAGCTTCAGGAGCCTGTCGAGCGCGAGGAAGGCATTGCGCCAGGAGAGCACTTTCCGGTCCCATGCAAATGCGGCAGCCTTGCGCGCCGGATCACGGAACAATTCATCCACTTGGGCATGCTGGGGCACGCGCCAGCCGGGTTTCTTGGCGAATAAAATCGTGAGAGGGATTACGATGCCCCGGGTCCAGGATGACATTTCGTAGAGATTCACGTAGAACCAATTCGGGAGCAGCATCAATTCCGGGGGAATAGCCGGAACCAGGTCCCAACTGATGGCCCCGACCAGGGCCAGGTAGAAACGCGTGTAGGAATTCGTGGCTTCAAGCCCTCCGAGTTGGTGAATTCGGACTCGCGACCTGCTCAGATGGGGCGAATCGGCGGAATCACCGGCCAGTTTCAAGGCAAAGTAGGCTTTAACCGTTGCGTTCAGCTCGGCCGGGCCTTCCGGATAAATATTCCAGCCCCCATCGTGTAGCTGCCTCTCACGAATATACGCAGCCAGCTTAGGAACTTTGGGGGAATCGAGCTGGCCCAGAATGCTGAGGTAATAAATGTAGTCGGACTCTAATGTGGTATCGGCCTCAAGCTCGCCCCACCAATAGCCCTCGGTGGCCTGGATGCCAAGCAGCATCCTGACGCCACGATCCAGGGTGCGCTCGAACCTCTGGTCGAGCGATTCGCGAGGCGCGACGCCTTGACGATCTATCGTTGCTTGTAAACCGAGTTTAGCTTCCGCCAAGACTAGTCCTTATAATTATTCCATTCTTAATAGTTCGATTGAAGACAGCTCATAAAGGTTTTATGCTCAAACAAGAGTCCGTTCGGCGAGAATCCCCAGCAGCCTCACCGAGTGTTTAAGCGTCCGGAACTCAGGGGAGTGTATCGCGCCATCCCATCCGGCGTGGTACGGTCGCCAGAAAGAATATTTCACTCTTTATTTCTGGCAACACCCCCCACGATGACCCAAAGAACCCCTTAGTTTTTAACAGGGCTACCCTGTCAGCCAGGAGCGTGCTGAATTCAACTGGTTGTAACTTACGACCCCCGAAAAATAGTATCAATTACCCCCCGCACGGGGATTATCGTTTGGAAACCCTTTGTGGTCAACAGAAAAGAGGGTTTGTGTTAACTACGAGAGACAGTAAAGGACTTGAAAAAATTGTCACGGACGAAAGCGAAAACCGCGGCAGGAAGCGGTTCACCATGTGATTGCAGAAACTGTGGCTTCTTTTCGACAAATCGCAGGGAGATATCTTGCCAAGCTGTCGCCGTAAGCGGCGAGCGCAAGATGAAGGCATCTGCTCGATCCAGCCCGATACGGGCAGATGTTTTGAAGTCTTCCTGCGCAGGATCGAGGACGACCAGGTAGAGCGAAGGCCGCAGGAACTGGAGGACTGTGTTGCTCTCCAGGATTGCATTCTTTGCGCCTTCGAGGGCAGCGCGAAGCAGAGGCATCCCCTCACCCAGTTGGCCCTGCTTGGTGCGCAGCCACAACGAGCGTGCCGCTCCTGCGGTCAGGAAGCGTGAAGTGTCGCTGCGGTCCGAACGATCGTGCTCCTCGTCGAGCGAGAAAGCATGTTCGTCTGGCGCGCACCCACAGGATTCGCCGTTTCTCGAGCAGACGCCGTGGCCGTATTGGGTGATTTTGACAGCCGTCCAGTTGGCTTCCGGAAAGGCTCGAATCAGGTCTACTACCAGCGAAGTTTTCCCTACGCTGCGGCTGTGTCCTCCTACCACCAGGATCCGGCTCTGCGGTGCGATCTGTGACATCTTGAGGCTGTCTCTTTCTCGTTGGGGGCCTATCCTCACTCGGACGGAACGAACAGTTACCGCTACGGCCCGCAATCTAAAGGTGAAGATGCCGTCTGAGGGGTTGGAACCGTACACCTCAGCGTACCATGTTCTGCTTTCAGCAGCGTGAGGCCAGGAGTGATAACCCTCACTCGTCCTTTTCCTCTTCGAGCTTGCGAACCCGCTGAGCTAGCTCGGGCAAGCGGCCGAGCCACGCGAACTGCTCCTTGAATCGATCCAGGGAGCGCGCCGGAGTACCCCACACCACTTGGGCCGAGCGAATAATCTTCCCCGGGAGGATGCCGGATTGTCCGCCCAGAATCGCGCCGTCCTCGATTGTGCAATGTTCCCCGAGCCCGGCCTGGCCTCCGATGATTACGCGCTTGCCAATCGTGCAGCTCCCGGAAATTCCCGTCTGCGAGACGATGATGGAGTGGTCGCCAATCTGTACGTTGTGCGCTACTTGCACCAGATTATCGATTTTCACGCCGGCACCGATGCGCGTGGTGCCGAGAGACCCGCGATCCAGGGCCGTGTTGCAGCCGATTTCCACGTCGTCTCCGATCTCGACCGTTCCCACCTGCGGAAATTTCCAGTGGCGGCCGTTTTCCGTGACGTAGCCGAATCCGTCGCCGCCGATTACGCTGCCCGAATGCACGATCACGCCGCGTCCCACGCGCGTGCCGGCGTAAAAAGTGACGTGAGGGAACAAGCGGCAGTTTTCGCCCAGGCGAGATTCATGCCCGATGAAGCAGAATGCGCCGATTTCGGTTCCCTCTCCGATTTCTACTTCGTCTTCGATCACTGCATAGGGACCGACGGCAACATTTTTCGCGAGGCGGGCGGTTGGCGCGATCACGGCGGTCGAGTGAATCCCCGTGGCGATCGCGGCGGGGGGAAGCAAAAGCGCGGCCGCTTTTGCGAAAGCCAGCTTGGGATCGGCCACTTGCAGCACCGTTTTCTCGGCCACACGCAATTCCACAGGAACGAGCACGCAAACCGCAGCGGAGCCACGTGCGATGGCCACATTTTTCGCGTTACTGACGTAAATGAGATCTTCCTTGCCGGCGCTCTCCGGGCCGGCGATTCCGGAGATTTTCGCGCTGGGATCGCCCTCGAGATGCGCTCCCAGGGATTCAGCCAGCTCCCCCGCGGTGCGCGTGATTTTCTTTTGCATCGTTTTCGGCATGGTGACCTCGTCTTGAAAAGGCATTCCCGAAATGGAATCGGTTAGAACGGATAAATCTGTTTCTCGCCCGGTGGCCGGGTCTTCCATCGTTTGTGAACCCAGAGCCATTGATCGGGGTAGGTGCGCGCGTATTCCTCAATCACTTTCATGAAGCGGGCAGTGTTCTCGCGCACATCGGTTTCGTCGTCAGCGGAGCGAAATAATTCCACGGCCGGCTCGAAGCGCAGGCGGTACTTGCGCAGGTTTTCATCCCAGTGGAGAAAACCGGGGACGACGGCGGCGTCCGTGCGCAGGGCAATTCGGGCGATTCCGGTGGTGGA